>JBBREH010000014.1:0-31997 GCA_038203095.1 Candidatus Doudnaibacteriota bacterium
TTCGCATACAACATCACTATTGCATACGCAGAGTTCCGTACTGCCCTGGTGGTTAGCCTTTAGGCAGGTTGGATTTGAACCAACTGTAAACAATCAGCTTAGCTTGGCGCACTCAAAAATTCAGACTTGACCCCGTGTTCCCTATAAATTAAAATATCCAAAGCCTGGAATTGCCTCCGTGTGCCCCTGAAAAAAAACAGGCCCGAGTATCCCTGTTAATTGCTACAAATGAATAAAATTCATCGATAATAATTAACACGAATCTCGGGCCACAATTGGTTGGGTGGCTGACAAAAAATTATTTTCCGCGGTTGCAGAAAATTGCTTTGGGCCAGTACCCTGATGTCCGGTTTTTACCGGACATTTCCTCCTGATTTGTTGCGCACGTCATCGCAACATTGTTGTTTGAAGACTCAAGGTCTTCATTAACACCGCTGACGCTAGCGGTGGTGGCCAAACAATTTGGCCGAAAATCTTGCCGGAAAGGCATTAACTTGAAAGCTGGTAAGCTTCCTTGTTTTTGTCCTTCCGGACTTTGGCTCTTTGCGGGAGCCGAGTTTGGCAGCCGGAAGGCTGTCAAACCGTGATCTAACGACCCGAACGGAGCAATGCTCTACGTTCTACGAAACGTTTTTCACATAACGTTTCTTATCCTGGCCATTTCTGGCCAGAGGGTCAATTGGCGGGGGTAAGGTATGGCCAGTCGTCTGACCATGATGAACAACTTTTAATATATTGTGACTATAGTTGTTCTCACCAAGACTAAATTCTGCAGTAGGCCAAGAGGTGTTATCCCCTTTTGCTTACAGAACGCTTGTTCCCTATCCTTTTGTTCAACCGGTTAGCTGAACAACCCCCAGATCGATGGACACCACACTTTTATCAGTGACTTCGCGAGGGTTATCGCTAATTCAACTGAGCGCGGTGCCCAAACTGGTGGGGCGCAGAGGACTCGACGAACGAACTCGCCGAAAGATCTGCCAGGGTAAGCACCCTGATTCAATAACAGCACGAGGGCTGAAATTGAACTCCCCATAACTCTTTTTGCCATTTTTCAATGGCTTTCCCAAAAAATGGGATGGAGACCCCAAAAGGTCTTTCAGTAGGATTGCTCCCACGGTCTCCATCCCTTGGGGGAAAGAAATATTTAGAGCAATTCTTTTAGAAATTTTTTTGCGATCGATCAGATGACCGAACTCGCTTTACAGCGGTAACAAATAAGTTTCCTCGGGAATGCTCACGGAATTGGGTCAAAAGAGAGAAAAATATTCTTCGACTTTATGGAGAAGATATTTTTCTATCAGATTTAGATAAAATTTTAGCTTCTCCACAAGGTCGAAGAATAAAATTTTCCAATCATCTTTGTTTGGCACAATTCTGTGAGTCCCAGTCTCTCAAACATAGAAGCCGATAAATCCAACTACGCTAAAGCTTCGTCGGACTAAGTCGGCACGCTACACGAGAGACTGGGAATGAATATTTTGTTTTTAAGGTACAAATAACTTACCACCTCCCCCCGCTTGCGCGGGGTACTCCTCCTTTACAGGAGGAGAGACTGCACTCGACTATTTCAGCTGTCTATAATTTCCATAAAAAATCCCCTAATCTTTTAGGGGTTTGGTATTGGTTCTAACTTTTCTATGTAAACCAGATAACCACCTAACCCCTATTCCTAACCCAAAAAGCGACCTTAACGAGGACGCGGGTGGAAATAATAAGGTTTTGGTGCATGTTCGACATAGTAAATAAAGTATATCAGAATTTATTAATAAGTCAATGGCAAAACTTGGGCTTAAATAAGGAGTATTTTTTAATAAACTAAAAAATGGTTTGAGTTTTGCACATTTTTTCGGTTGTTTATGCTCCGACTTGCGTTTTAAACTTTTTAAACTGCTTGTCCAAAATTTTAAAACATTTTTTTAATTGGGGCAATTTCTTTTTAAATACCCCGGCACCTTCCTTAGTTTGTATGGAAAGAGCGTCCAGATCTTTGATAAACTGGTCAATTTGCTCTTCCAAATAGTCCATTGTTAATTTCATACATTTTTAACATTAATACCCAGGACTTAAATTTAAAGCCCCATAAATTTTCTTAATTCTATCTTCGGCCCTAGCCATTCTTACCGCCATATTTAACTTGTCTTCCATATCGCTCACAACTTGCTTAGAAACTATTCTAGCAAGTGTTTCTGTTTGATCTTCGGAAAAAACCTTTAAGTCCTTTGTTTGCTTATCTAACTTAGCGTCAAAAGCTTGAGTTTGCTTATCTAACTTAGCGTCAAATAGCCTTGTTTGATCATCAAGCTTTCTAGTTAAAATTTGTTCAAAATCTTTTTTTGTTAATTCCATAGATTTTATTTTAATATCGTAAAAATATTATATCACCGTAACAATAGTTGTCAAACCACCAAATACCCCCCGTCCCCAGCGGCTTTTTCCGTGGCCATTTTATGAATAATTTCGGAGAGCTCTTCGTCACTAAAAAAATCTATCGTAATTTTCCCGCCTTGTCCCTGACGCTGGATTTTAACCTGCGTGCCCAATTTACCGCGTAGCTCACTTTCCATAGCCATTAATTTGGGATCGGGCGCAGCCGAGTCCATTTGCCGCTTGGTTGTGAGTTCCCGCACTTTGTATTCAACCTCACGGACGTTTAAATTTTTTTCAATAACCACTTTATACATCAAAATGATTTTTTCAGGGTCATTAAGCCCGAGCAATGCGCGAGCGTGGCCTTCCATAATTTTACCTTCAATAACTCCGCGCTGAACCTCGGCTGGTAAATTCAATAATCTCACGGTATTAGCCACAGCCGGACGAGATTTTCCGACCTTTTTTGCCACCTGCTCCTGAGTTAGGCTAAAAGTTTTTATTAAACGCTCGTAAGCCTGGGCTTCTTCAATAGGGTTTAATTCCTGACGCTGGATGTTTTCTATAAGAGCGACTTCCAGCTTGGTCTGGTCAACCATAGCTTCCTTAATAATAGCCGGAACTTTTTCCATGCCTGCCAGCTGACTGGCCCTAAAACGCCTCTCCCCTACCACCAACTCAAAACCAACCGGTGTGCGGGTTACCACCAGCGGTTGAATAACGCCGTGCTCTTTTATGGAGTCGGCCAACTCACGTAAAGCTACCGGATCAAAAGTTTTTCTGGGCTGATAAGGATTAGGAGAAATTTTACCCACTTCTATTTCCTGAATTTGCGCGTCCGCGTAAGAAATGCGCTCTTGCTCGGGGGTGGCCGGAGTTGGCGGCATTATTTTAATTGGCTCTGTTACCCCATTAGAGAATGCCTTATACGAAGTCGGTTGTGATATAGAGAGGTTTTGAGATTGACTGAAGCTTGATTCCGACATTGGCTCCCTAACGGAGCTTGCTACAGGAGAAAGCGGCGTATTTTGAGACGGAAAAATCGGCCCGTTTAAAGGCTGAATGATAATGTTGGGTTGGGGATTTAAGTTGTCCATAAGTTGATTTTTATTATGCTTTTTCAGGTTTAACTAATTTTAAAAAATTATCAACATTTTTTGAAATACGGACATGATACAACCTTTTAGAATTAAATTTAGTTTTTGGGTTTAAACTGTAAACTCTGGGAATAAAACCCAAATTAGAGGCCATGTCAGCAAAACTTTGAGCTAAATCAGAAATAATAGAAACAAACATTACCATTTTATATCCGCGGTCTAAATAAATAGAGCCATCTGTTTCTATAAGTCCCCTTAAACAGTAAACTGAATATTTTTTACTTTTCTTAATCCAATCAGGCACATTAACTGATTGTCTGTACTTTGACCCCAACAGTTTCCAGCCTAAAAGTAAAGGCCAATAATTGGAATAACAGCTAATATCAACGCAACTTACTTTCTTTTTATAAACAGAAACACTGTTATTCGGCAACAATAATCTTAAAGAATTCTTAATTTTCTGAATTAATTTGGGATATTTTGTATCACAACTAATTCTAAGCCTAACACCCCTACCGCTTGGATTAGAAAGGTTTCCATCTCCCAAAGCTATGCCAATGATATAAGCTTGCAGACACTTGTCGGGATTTAAAATTTTGTTTTTCATCAGACTGATAACAATACTAAATCTTTCATGAAAAGCCCTGCTACGCTAAGGCTTCGCAGGGCACTGCTTCGCTTTCTTACTTAAACAATATTTGATCGTTTAATAAAAAATTAATACTGAAGTGCTTGCACTGCGTAGCCCGCCAGCCTAGGCTGGCGCACGAAGCAGTGGTGCCGGAGGTGGGACTTGAACCCACAAGCCTTTCGGCGCTCGCTCTTGAGGCGAGTATGTTTGCCAATTTCATCACTCCGGCATAAATTAGCTGTGCTTTATTTTACCAAAACCCGACGCTAACGTAAAGTGTTAAAAAACCCGTAAACAAGCCTACCATCCAGCCTGCCAGAATATCGTAATAATCGTGATAGCCTAAACGGATACGCGCTAGGCCAATCATCAGCAAAACCAAAACTCCCAGTAACCCTAAAAGCGGACTTAAGTACCAAATGATAGGAACCATAGAGGCAAAAAAGGCCGCGTGCTCGGAAGGAAAAGCGTCCTTCCGAGAATCGCTAAAAGAGAAAAGCCAGGAAGTAGGAGGCTGAAAATTCAGGCGCTGGTAAGGGTGAGGTTTTTTGTAAAAAAGGACAATTAGCTCACAAACAACGTATCGGCAAAACAATGCCGAAGCAATCGCAAGCAAAACAATTTTTAAGCCACCATTTAAACTAAAAAAATATACCCCGATTAGTACAAAAATCAATGCCGAATAAATCCCCCAAAAAACCCAAAAACGCCGAAAGCCAATTTTGGCATCCATCTCCTTCTTCCAAATTAAATAGTGGTTATAAAAAACGGGCATATGTTTGAGTAACCTCTGAAAAATTCCTTTTGACCCGCAATTTTAAAATTTCGTTTACAAAATCAATTTTTTAGAGGTTACCTTAGAGGCTATTTTATCTGTAAGATCAGAAAATTTTTGCGCCAAAAATTTCAGCCGGCTTCCCAAAAATTTCTCTATAAGCAAGGCAGTAAAAACACCCACCACCGCGCCGCCTAATATATCTAACGGGTAGTGGACGCCGGCAATGATCCGGGCTAGGCTCACAACGGCCGCCACCACAAATAACCAAATTCCGGACTTTTTATGGTAAAAATATACCGCCATAGCAATGGCAAACAGCGCCGTAGCATGGCCGGAAGGAAAAGACTGTTCATTTCCTTTGGCAATTAACTGAAAAACCGAATGCGACAAAAACGGCCGTGGCCGGGGAAAAAGCATTCTAATAATTTCCGTAACGCCAAACCGTGCCACAACAAACGAAATAAAAGCCATAACCAGCGCCTGTCTGGTTTTTAATTTATTGTAATTAAAAAACCACGCCAAAACCAAAACCAAACCCAACGCATAAACCGCCCAGTGCCCAAAAAATACTACCGACGCGTCAAACACAGCATTCTTGCCCGCCCAGCCGTTAAAATACTCAAACAGCTGATAATCTAAACCTAAAATAAAACCCATATAATACTATACCTCGTAGCTTTCTCCCATACACTGACGCATAGGAGATATTAGTTTTTAAAATATTTTATATTTTTTAACATTTCTTTGATACTACGTAGTATCAAAGAAATGTTAAATTTAATTTTATTGAATCCCCGGCACCGGGAAACGAAGAGCAAACTCTTCAACTTTATTTTTTATAACCTTGAGCTTACTTTCATCTGCGCGGCTAACTAAAGTTTCATCTATCAATTCGGCCACGGTTTGCATGTCGTCCGACTTGCAACCACGGGTAGTTAAAGCCGGCGTACCTAAACGCACACCGGAAGGATCCATGGGCTTTCGCGGGTCAAACGGGATCATATTTTTATTAACAGAAATGCCGACTTTTTCCAAAGCCTTTTCCGCTTCTTTGCCGGTAATTTGTTTGCTACCAAAAAGATCAACCAACATTAAATGGTTGTCGGTGCCGCCCGAAATTATCCGGTAACCTTTATTTTGTAATGCTGACGATAAACTTTGGGCATTAGCAATAACTTGTTTGGAATAAACGGCAAATTCCGGCTTTAAGGCTTCACCGTAAGCGATTGCTTTAGCCGCGTTAATATGGTCGTGCGGACCACCCTGTACGCCGGGAAAAACCGCTTTATCTATTGCCGATGCAAATTTTTCTTTGCACATAATCATGGCGCCTCTTGGTCCGCGCAATGTTTTGTGGGTAGTGGTAGAAACCACGTCGCAAAAAGGAATTGGGTTTTCCAGCTGCTTGCCAGCAATCAATCCGGCAATATGAGCAATATCGGCAAATAAAAACGCGTCTGTTTTATCGGCAATTTCCCTAAAGCGTTTCCAGTCCAGTGACCTAGAATACGCGGAAAAACCTGCTAAAATCATTTTTGGCTTTTCTCGGAAAGCAATGGCCTCGACTTCATCCATATCAATAATTTCCGTTTCTTTTTTTACAAAGTAAGGAATAATGGAATATAATTTTCCGGAAAAATTCAAGGGATGCCCGTGCGACAAGTGACCGCCTTGATCCAAAGAGAAACCCAAAACTTTATCGCCCGGATTAAGCAGGCCCATATACACAGCTAAGTTAGCCGGTGATCCCGATAAAGGCTGAACATTAACGTGCTCGGCACCAAACAATTCTTTAGCGCGGTTAATGGCCAATGTCTCCACCTGGTCTATAATTTCATTACCACCGTAATATCTTTTGCCCGGGTAGCCCTCGGAATATTTATTGGTCAAAATGCTGCCCATTGCCTCCAAAACCGCCAAGCTGACATAATTTTCACTGGCAATGAGCTCAATTTCATTTTTTTGTCTTTGTTCCTCACGTTTGATAATTTCGTAAACTAACGGATCTTCTGCTTGTATGTTTGCGTAATTCATAGCTAAATTTAAGATTAAGGATAAAAGATGTGTGACGTGCCCGATTTTTTGGTCGTTCCAAGATGGCCGATAAATCGGCACGCTACAAATTTAAATTCTGATATTTAATTTGCAATTTTGTCTTATTCATTAATCTAGTTCCTTCCTATAAACAAACGGATCTACCCAAACCATTTCCCCATCTTCACGAGCAATGAATGCGTCATTTTTAAAAGCATACGTACCGGGAAAATTAGAACCTATTACATCAGCTTGGACATTTTGCCACAGCGAGGAATTTTGTTCTCCTTGAGCTTTCACATACTGGCTAACAATATCCGTGAACTCATTTCTTTTTTTTATATTCCATGAACCTAGTGTACCCGAACGCGTACCAACCTCGAATTTTCTAAACATCATTTGTTGGGTGGCAAATAAAACCCTTGGCATCACCACCTCAAATCTTTCTAATTCAACTTTCAAATCAACCTCCACCGACTGGGTCTGCAACATTTCATTTATGTACGATTGACTTACGTCTAGACCATCGGCACGATTTAATTTCGTCTTTAAAATATAATACTCTTCGTCTATCTTCACCATATATAACATAGATTGTCCGCCGCGCATAAAACCGGCTATTTTGATTCCTGCACCCAAATCCAAATATTTATTTGTTGCTGTATCTGTCTCTTCTAATGCAGGATCGTGAAGGCCGGCTACTAAACTTTCTAACGCCGACTCATGGGCTTTTAAAAACTCTTCGCCTTCCCTTGAAATCAACAAATCTGTTTTAGCCGCAGCGTCTTTTTCTTGAAAATATCCCATCCTGTTTCCAAACCTGTCACTAGCCAAGCTTGACTCTATTAAAACTGTAGAATGGACTCCTTCCGGAACGAGAGTTTGTCTACTTTCATCAAACGATAATCTGCTGGCCAAATTCCCTTTTAACATATTCTAATCCTTTATATAAATGAACATTTTTTCATACTCCGGTTTTTTTGGATGGGTAATTTGAATTTCTGCGGGCTGCCAAGAGGGCAGGTGCTGGGTGTTAGTAATTACAATACTGCCCGATTTTAATTCTGCCTGCAATTTTTTTTCCAAGGCCAGCATTAAGGATTGGTCTAAATAAATATACACCGCGTCGGCTTTAGAAACGTCCGATGTAAAAATATCGCCGGTTAAAAAACTTGCGGGTCTGGAAAAAATTGCTGACAAACTTTTAGAAAAAATATTCCTCAGCCTGCTCCGGTCAACACCAAAAGCCTGAAGATTAGGGGAAAATTTAAGCAACCCCACAATAAAATTTCCGCGACAACTGCCCAAATCGTAAAAAACACCGTCCTGCTTCTTAAACTTAGCCAAAATCCCGATAACCTGTCTTATCCCCTGCCGTGTAGTCGCAAAATCATGCCCGCCAAAAACCAAATCTACCATAAAAACCGTGTAGCCAACAAAAAATAGCAACAAAAACAGGAATATCAGCCAGTCTAAAATAAACATCAATAACAACATCGATTATCTAAAATAGTGTCTAAAGGTCACCTTCTGAGACCAGCTTACTTAAAACGCTTAAATAAATATAAATATACTATAAATTTAAACATCATCATTACCAGAAGACTGTTTCTGATCCATTAATCTAACAACTCTCAACGGTTCATACCCCGACAAAAACTATATATACAAATAAAGCAAGCTATATAGCGCACCTAAGATAAATAATACCACAAAACTGCCCGTAAGGTAAAAAAGCAGGGCGCCTAACAAGCAGGCAGAAAGCTTCCCGATAGCCAGGGATTGCTCAAAAAATACGGAGTACGGCACAATGTGGGTTTGTTCGGCGCGCAAATAAGTCAGCGTGGTAAGGGGCACAAATAGGGTTTCCTTGGCGGCCTTGCCCGCCGTGTCCATAAAAAATACGCTTAAAAAATTACTGGCAAAAATCCTGGTTAACCAAAAGACGAAATTGCCAATGGTGCCGATTTTAACCAGCTTATGCTTGGCATGCTTGTCGGAAAGTCCGCCGAGCAGGAGCGCGAATATTACCGCGAACAGGCTGGCAGTCGCGGCCAAGAGCCCGGTATCTTTATAGTCTTTAACGATTAAATAAATAAAGACCGGCCAAATGGTTAAGCCCAAGATTTCTTCGCCAAACCCAGTGTACGCCACAAACTTTTTGGGGAATGTTTTAAATAAATCCAAAGTGTCTTTATACAGATAGTGCTTAGGAATAAAAATTTCTTTAGCCGACAGCAAGGGAATAATACTAAAGCAGTAAATCACTGATGTCAGAAAAAATACGGCTGGCAGACCGACATACTGGGCCACAATACCGCCCAGTAATGGCCCTCCGATTTGGCTTAAATTACTAATCGCATAAGCGGCACCGAACTCTCTGCCTACCTGCCCGCTCTGCGCATAGCGGGCAATTACTGAGTGAAATCCCGGCCAATAAAAAGATTTGTTTAATGCAAGCATAAGCGCCGCGAGTATCGCGGCATAAGGATGTTCAACCGACTCCAGCAATGCAAACCAAAAAAATAGCTGAAATGGCACGGCAAGCGCAATGCTGTGACGGTAGCCGTAGATACTAGCCACCTTGCCCCCCAAGGGAATTAAAAAAATATAAAACACGTAAACCATTCCAAAAAATAATAAAACTTGGGGTACACTATAACCTAAAACGTGATACAAAAAAATTGGTTCAAACAACACGACTAAAGATACCGCGAAATTGGCAATAGCCGAAGACTGATAGAGCTCGCTTACATCATCACGCACCCCGCGAATAAAATAACCGGAAAAATTTGGGATTAAGGACATTTATTTTAAAATTGCTGTTATTTGTTTGGGCTTAATAGGACCCGGGCGCAGTATTTCAATACCATCTTTGTTAATTTTGACTATTGTAGACGGTTTTCTTGTAATTAATTTACCCGCGTTGATTAAAATATCAGGTTTATTTTTTTTATTTCTATATTGGCTAATGATTTCTGCGGCAGAATAGCAATCTGGCTTTCCGGCAAAATTCGCGCTGGTAGCCGTAATCGGACGCCCCAGACGCTTTGCCAAGCCAAGCGCAATTTTATGGTTTGGCATTCGCAATCCCAAAAATTTACTTTCTGATAACAACCTCTGCAGGGAAGGGTCTAAACCCTTACCTACCGGCAAAACTAATGTTAACGCCCCAGGCCAGAACTTCTTTGCCAATTTTACCGATGCATTATTCCATATAACAATCTTTTTCGCATACGCCACGCTCGGCACCACCACCGAACTCGGCTTGTTAAAATTCCGTCCCTTAGTTTTATATAATTTTTTTATCGCGATAATATTAGTAGCATCCACGGCCAACCCGTAAGAAGTATCAGTCGGATACGCTAAAACTTTGCCTTGCTTTAAAGCGTTAACGCAAAATAAAACAATTTGCTTATGAAGTTTTTTGTTATAATCAACAACGATCATAATATAAATCTGCGGATGATTTTCTGACCTTCTAATGCCCACGAATTCGCTTAGCAGGATATCCGTAGATATTCGTTAATCCGTTCAGTTCAGTAGACCCGCATTAAATTTACACAACAAAATTAATTAAACGATTTGGCACAAACACAATACGCTTAATGCTTTCGTTAACCAGGGCTTGTTTTACAGGTTCCAGTTTTTTAGCTTCAACCTCTGCAGTTTCACGACTAGAGCCTGTGGCTAAAGACATTTTACCCTTAACCCGGCCGTTGACCTGAATAACAATTTCCACGGTATTGTCTACAATCAATTTTGGGTCAAAAACTGGCCAGGCTTGAAATTGGAGTGATCCAATTTTCCGGTTTTCCAATTTTCCGACTTGCTGATTCAGTTCTTCCGCCACGTGCGGCGCAAAAGGATAAAGTAAAATTAAAAATGTTTTAACTGTTTCCAGGCTAACCATCTCATCTTTCACTTGGTTATGAAATTCCATAAACGCGGAAATGCAGGTGTTAAAATTAAAGTTTTGTATATCCTCACCAATTTTTTTTATTAGGCGATGTAATGCTTTTTTAGCAACCTCGGAATCGGCACCGCAAGAAAGGGCCTGTGAGACTCCCTTACTTTGGACGGGTTTTAAACCCGCCTCTACAATAACATTAACCCAATTCCAAATACGATCTAAAAATCGCTTTACTCCAACATGCCCGCGCTCGTTCCAAGATACACTCGCTTCGTGCGGACCTAAAAACAATTCATACATTCTTAAAGTGTCGGCGCCATCCGATTTTACGATAGTATCCGGATTTACCACATTACCCCTACTCTTACTCATTTTTTCACCGTCCGGGCCTAAAATAATACCGTGTGGCACGCGTTTTTGATAAGGCTCATTTTGCGTAACCAATTTATCATCGGCCATAAATAAATTCCAAAACCGGCTGTAAAGTAAATGCAGGGTCGTGTGTTCCATCCCCCCAAAATATACATCTACCGGCGTCCAATATTTTTGTTTTTTTATGTCTGCAAATTGTTTTTTATTTTTTGGATCGGTATACCTAAGCCAATACCAAGAACTGCCCGCCCACTGTGGCATAGTATTGGTTTCGCGTCTGGCTTTACCTCCGCATTTATGACAAATAACATTTATCCATTTCTCAATTACCGCCAAAGGCGATTCACCCGTACCAGTGGGCTCATATTTTTTTACCTTTGGCAAAACAACCGGCAAATCTTTTTCCGGCACAGGCACTATACCGCAATTTTCACAGTGCAAGAGAGGTATTGGCTCGCCCCAGTAACGCTGGCGACTAAACACCCAATCACGCAATTTGTAATTAACCACGCGCTTGCCGGAACCTTTTTCTTCCATATAGTCCATAATTTTGCCGGTAGCACTATGAATATCCATACCATTCAGAAAGTCGGAGTTAACCATAATACCCATATCTTCTTGAACTTGATCTATTGTGATAATAGGCTGATTGTCATCCAGACTTTTTTGAATCACTCGCACAACAGGAATATTAAACACCTGCGCGAACTCAAAGTCGCGTTTGTCGTGCCCTGGTACGCCCACCACTGCTCCGGTGCCCACATTACCTAAAACGTAATCGGCCACGTACAAAGGCATACGGCTGCTGTTTAAAGTATTAATACAATACAGCCCTGTAAACACGCCGGTTTTTTTTCGGCTTTCATTCGTACGTTCAGCGTCATCTTCACTAGCTGTTTTGGCTTTATATTTTTCAATTTCCTGCCAAATTTTTTCTTCAATGTTTAAAATATTCCGGTCTTTAAGTAACTTATGCTCAGGTCCCAGTACAATAAAAGTCGCACCAAAATTTGTGTCTGGACGGGTGGTAAAACAGGTTACTGTCGGCAGTAAATTTTCTAAAATTACCGGCTCTTTTAAGCCCGCAAAATGAGGCTTTGCTCCTGCTTGCCTGGTGATAGGCACATTTAAAGCCTCAGATAACTGCGTCGCTTGATCATCGGAAACGGCGTAATCATTTAGGTCTTGTAAGACTGTAATTTTATTTACATTTGATTTTATTTTTTCAAAGTCAAATTTCCAACTAAAACTTTTATCAAATGGACGGGGGCGGTCTTTAAATTTGTGGCTAACAAATCCACCAGCGGTCATCAAACCTGAAATTTTTATATTTAATTTCTCTAATACTTTTAGCGCGATCACTGAACCTAGACTATGCCCAAATAAAATTGTATTTTCATCAAACTTACAATTTTTTAATACAAATTTTACTTGTTCCTCTTCCGTAGGATTTTCCGGGTTAGGTAAGTTTGGTGCCTGATATTTTATATTTCTTTTATCAAATTCCGTCTTTAACCACGGGAAGAATATCCCTTCCGAACTACCCTTAAAGCCGTGAAGTAAAACAAAATTATTTTTTTGCTCAATTTCGTAAATAATATTTATTCCGGTCTTTTTTCCTATCCAGTTTTCCTGTTGTGTTTTAACAGCTTCGGGCCATTCGGAAAGATTTTTTAGGCCTTGTAAAAGTTTTTCAGCGTATGCAGTAATTTTTAAATACCACTGACGTAACTCTTTTTTTTCCACAACCATACCACAGCGCTCGCACTTGCCGTCTATAACTTCCTCATTTGCCAAACCTGTTTTATCTTTTGGGCACCAATTAATAAGGCCGGTGGCTTCGTAGGCTAAACCTTTTTTATAAAACTGTAAAAACAGCCACTGTGTCCATTTATAGTAACTTGGGTCGGTGGTATTTATTTCCCGCGACCAGTCAAAACTTAGGCCCCAGCTTTGAATTTGTTTTTTGGCATTTTTAATATTTTCGGCAGTTGTTTTTGAAGGATGTACTCCCATTTTAAGCGCGTAATTTTCCGCCGGCAGTCCAAATGCATCCCAGCCCATTGGGAATAGCACCTCATAACCTCGCATGCGATGGTATCGCGCGTAAACATCCGCCGCAACATAAGGCCTTAAATGTCCCATATGCAAACCGGCTCCACTTGGATACGGAAATTCTACCAAAACAAATTTTTTGGGTTTTTTAGAAAAATCTCTTGCGACAAAAACTTTTTTTGTCTCCCAATATTTCTGCCACTTTTTTTCAATTTTGGAATGATTATACTTTTGCATTCTAATAATCCTTATAGGTGTTATTATTTTTTAAACCAACATCTAAAACTTCCAAAGACTTCACGTCGTTATCGATGCTTTTGGAAAAAGGTGAATAGTTACCAAATTAGATATTGTAAACTTTCCTTGCGTTATTTGTTGTTATTTCCGCGACTTCTTCCACGGATATATTTTTAATTGTGGCGATTTTCTCGGCCACGTGCTGTACAAATAACGGCTCGTTTCTCTTTCCTCTGTGAGGGGCTGGGGTAAGGTATGGACAGTCCGTTTCCAGAACTATTTTATCATTAGGCACTACTTTAAGCACAGCTTCCTGGTTGCCAGTTTTATCAAAAGTAATTATACCATTAAAGCTGACGTACGCACCTAAATCCACGAACTGTCTTGCTACTTCTGGCGAGCCGGTGTAGCTGTGAAGGATGAACATCGGCAACACGGCGTCATCCTGAGCGAGTGTATCCGACTGGAGAATCCCTCCCTTAAGATGAAATTCTTCGTCGCTCGGATGCACTTGCGAGCCAGAATTGCGCCACAGAGAGGGTGATTTAAGAATCTCCAAAATATCCAAACACGCGTCATCTGTGCCTTTGGTGGAACGAGAATGAATTACCAAAGTCTTATTTAAATCACTCGCCAATCTTAACTGCTGAATAAATGTTTCTTTTTGATTTTGTTTAATTGTTTCCAGTTTCTCAAATCCTAAATCTTCAATCTTTAATCTAAAATAATCTAACCCACACTCCCCTATGCCAATTACTTTTGAGTGCGACGCTAATTCCTTATAAGCCTGATGGTCAAATTTCTCTTGCCGGGTTTTAAACTGGGTTTCTTCTTCCTGCAGGTCTTGCGCGTAAGTATGCACCGGGTGAATACCAACAACAGCGAAAACACCTGTCTCAAACTTCTCCGCCATTCTAACCGCCTCGCGGCTAGTGTCAATTTGCGTACCCACATTCACCACCCACACACCCGCATCCAAAGCCCGCTGAATTACACTTTCAGCGTCTTCCTTAAACCCTGAAAAATTTACGTGAGCGTGGGTGTCAATGAACATATTAATTCAGGTCTGAATTCTTTTTTAACAACCAAAATTCATTTTCAATACCTCCTGAGGATTGTGCTGAATCGACCAACTCTATATTAAACCCCTCGTGTTGTAAAAACTCTGTTGACTCTCTTGATGCCTCTGCTAAATATAATTTAACTCTGTCTATCTTTTTAGCGGTTGCTCTCATATGATGTAAACCACCACGCCAGTCTGTCGGAATTAAAAGCTGGTTCCAAATTCCCTGAAGCTTATTATCTTTTGTTCCTTTTAAACGTTTAGCTATTTCCAACTGTTTAAAACCAAGCCAAGGCACATGAAACCTAGCCTCACCTTCAGGATCCAAAATTCTGTTAATCTCTGTAAATAGCTGTATTGCTTCTGCCTGTGAGTAATTCCATAAATGTGGGCCGTTTCTAGAAAATAAAAATTTAACACTACCACTTTCTAATGGTATATTCTTTAAGGCATCAGCATGGATTAAGTTGGGAGTATCAGGATTGGGATTTTCCTGCCCATTATAAATAGAGACAATAGAATCTACCCCACTTAGCTTGCCTGCTCTACCGACCTGACCCTGGCCACAACCTAGATCTACAACCGAATTCGGTTGTATAAATTGACTTAAATACTCTAAATCAACATCCAGACAGCCTAAAATATGTCTAGCGGAAGCCATTACATCATACCGTTCTTTATCTGCTAAAAATTGACCGGCCTCCATATTTTCTCCCTCATGCATCTGATTATATCCTCGGAAACAATCTGGGAATGTTTTCCACAGAAAGGTTGCTTAAGGCTTTTAAAATTTGTTCGCTGGTGTGGGGCAAAAACGGAGTTAAGGACTGCGCAATGGCGGAAAGCTCAGAGAGTAAAAATTCAATATCTTTTTTCGCCCCAATCTCATCAACTTTAATTTTTTTAAACGGTTCGGTTTTCTGGATGTATTCGTCGCATAATTTAATTTGAGCCCAAATTAAATCTGCAGCTTTTTGCAGTTGATAGTTGTCCATTAAGTCGCCAAGATTCGACCTCTCCTGCCCTACGGGCATCCTCTCCTTGCCAGGAGAGGATGACTGCACGTCGTTGCTTGCAGCCATCTTCAAAATCCTAGATGTTAAATTTCCAATCCCATTCGCTAAGCCGGCGTTATAAGTTTCAACAAACCTTTCCCAGGTGTAATCGCCATCTTCAAAAGTGGAAATTTCACGCGCCAAATAGTAGCGCAAGGCATCTATTGCCTGCTCTTTACTAAGACCGAGTAATTCTAATTTGGAAAGAATTTGATACGGGTCCGCAACATTGCCCAAAGACTTGGACATTTTTTGCCCGCCGCTATTTATAAACCCGTGAATAATAATTTGTTTAGAATTTGGCAAACCGGCCGACATAAGCATAGCCTGCCACATAGCCGACTGCTGGCGAAGATTGTCTTTGCCCGCAATTTGAATAGCATTTTTGTGTTCTTTTGTTCCCCAAAAATCAGCAAAACTAACTTTTAACTTTTCACTTTCTACTTTTAACTCTGTTACGGGCCAGCCCAGGGTTGATACGTAATTTATTAACGCGTCAAACCAGACGTACATTACATGCCTGTCATCATCCGGCACCGGTACGCCCCACGACATTTTTTCTTTTAGGCGGGATATGGAAAAATCCTGCAAACCGGATTTAACAAAAGCTTTAATCTCGTTAAAACGAAAATCCGGCACCACAAAATCCGGATGTCGCTGATAGTATTCCAAAAGAGGCTCTTCGTATTTAGAAAAACGGAAAAAATAATTTTCTTCTTCTATTAGTTCAATCTCCAAATGGGGGTGCACCAAGCATTTGCCGTTTTCGTTTAAGTCGCTTTCGGTTTTTTCCAGTTCACAGCCAACACAATATTTTACTTTGTAAATTTTTTTATAAATATCACCGTTATCAAAACATCTTCGCCAAAATTCCTGCGCCGCGGCAACGTGGTGCTTGTCGGTAGTACGTATAAAATGAATTTCTGGCATAATACCTAAAGCCGGCAAAAGATGTTTAAACTTTTCCGCATATTGGTCAACATACTCTTGAATTTCCTTGCCCAATTCTTCGGCCTTGCGCTGAACTTTCAAGCCGTGCTCGTCTGTTCCAGTGTTAAAAAAGACCTGCTCGCCCAGTTGTTTATGGTAGCGAGCAATGATATCCGCCTGCACCAATTCCAAAGCAAACCCCAAATGCGGATTGGAGTTTACATATGGCAGGGTGGTGGTGATGTAAAAATTTTTATTCATATTTTTCAAATAAAACCGCTGGTGCTATTATATTTTTACTGCACTTTTTTCCAGGCATAACAACCTCTTCTGAAGTTGGATGTCTGTTATTTCTTAATGCCAAGACCATTTCGCCTAATTTTTTTGGGGTCTCTGGCAGGGCTAAATCTAAAACATTTCCAACATTCCAATCTGTTTCATTATTTCTTTGAGAAGCTGAAATTACACCAACTTTTTTAAAATTGAAATTAAGAACTTTAGCAACTGAAGCTACATGTTCCCAATATTTTGCTTCCATTATTTCATGGAATTCCCTACCAAATTGCGATGCATTCATTTTAGCCCCCCATAATTTGGCCTCTGCCATAATTGCTGGAATATCACCTAAAGTTATTCCATATAATCCCTGCAAAAACCTAGAAACAAATTTTTCGCTTGTCATATTAGACTTATGGGAATAAAAGTCGGGGATCTGAGTTTTAAAACGATCAGATTTAGCTAAAATACTTGTCAGATCAGGCGGCAAAGTGTCTTTTTGCATTGCTTCATATAAATACAAATCTGTAGCCCACTTTGTCTGACCAGGATCACTAATTAGGACACTCCCATTTGTTTTCAACACCCTTTTAGCCTCATTTAACGAACCAAAGGTATCTTCTATGTTGTTTAAGGCAAATATATAAACAACAAGATCCATAGAATCATTTTTAAAAGGAAAAGCATTCGCCGACCCAATAACAGTTTCTGCCCCGCTACCTTTTAAATAACCAGCTGTTCTTAATGAAATTTCGTTCCCGTACCATTTTGCCCCTCTTCGAGCAACTGCCAAATAGCTACCCTCCGGTCCTGCACAAGCATCTAACACAGAAGACGACTCAACAACACAGCCAGACCATTCAATAACTTTTTCATTAACAGCTCTTTGCCTAAACAAAAACTCTGCAGTGTATTTATCTAAATCGTTGCGGTTAATCTTTTCTGCTAAGATATTATGTTGTTCTCCGTGTCCTTCAATGGGCATTTATCACAACCTAAATAATTAATAAAAAGGCTTATAAAGCCTTTTTATTATAATACTTCGTGCGATTTTTAACAAATATTTTTAAACCGATTTTACCGCCCAAAATTCATGAACTGCTACGGTGATGGCACTAGCCAGAGGCACGGCTATAAGCAAACCGACTATGCCGGCCAGTTTAAAACCGATTAGCAAGGCAAGCAAAACAACCAAAGGTGAGGTACCCACTGTTTTTTGCATAATTTTGGGCACTAAAACATAGCCTTCAGTTTTTTGGATTAAAAGATACAACACAGCTGCCGCAATTGCCAATCCGGGCCCGCCACCCGGTGATTGAATAAAAGCAAAAAGTATTCCAGGAACCGCGGACATAAACGGACCAATGTAAGGCATTACTTCTAGCAGGCCGGCAAGTAAAGCCAAAAATAAAGCGTACCGCACGCCGAGCAGACTAAGGCCAATCCAGACAAAAACAAAAATAAAAAAGCTCAAAATAATTTGTCCCAAAATCCACAAGCCCATTTTTCTTTGGATTTTTTCCATTAACTCCATGGTAAAAGCCTGGTGGTGATCGGGAATTAAGGTGGTAATAAAATCTTTCATACCTTTTTCTTCGGCCACCAAATAAAAAGAGATTACCAAAACCGTAATAATACTTAAAAGCCCGTTAAACACCCCAAAGGTTTTGTTCAATACGCTGTCTCCTCCACTGCCCGAAATAAACTGCTGGAAGATATTAGAAAAATCCACGCCGCTCAACCAAGTTGAGCCAAAACGAGCTTGCAGGCTAGCCATATACTCCGGCAAACTGGCCTGCACTAGTTTGAGTTGCTCCACCACAGGCGGAATAAATAAATACACGACCATAGCGGCAAAGCCAATCACCAAAAGGTAGACTGTCAATACGCTCACGGCCCTAGGCACGCGTTTTTTACTAAAATAATCTACCATGGGTTCCATGGCTGAGGCAAAAATCAAAGCCATTAAAAGCAAAAGGATGATATCCCGAATCACCCACAAAAATGCCAGTGCCAGCCCGGCTAATACTACCTTTAAAATAATTTGTGTGGAATTTTCCAGTTCGTGGAATTTCATATTAATATTTTAACAGGATTTTAACAAAAAATCCAGCGGCTAAGCTGGATCTTTTAAATTTTGATTATTGGTATCGTTTAACAAAAGCTTAGCTCTCTCAATTTGAGCATTGGCTCTTTTAATGCCTTCTAAACAATAAGCCTTTATCTGTTCCCGTAAAAAATCTGTCAGCCCTTCCGTTTCTAAATCTCTGATTAAAATGCTTTTTATGGTCTGATCTAACTCCGAGGCTTTTATTAATTCTACAATGTCTTGAATATCGTCTTTCATATTTTAAATCGGCAGCCTTTCTGCCACGGCCTTTACCAAATTTTCAAATCCTTTGATAGCCCTTTTGGGATCAAGAAATTCAGAAAATTTAGCTTCTTCTGCTGGAATATAATCTGCTCTGGAAAAACTTGCAGTTGCTTCTCTTCCTATTTTTTTTTCTGACATAAATTTAAATTTTATTTCTTAATTTTTTAAGTATGTTTATATCTGTTTCAACTTTATCATGCTCGGTTTCTAAAATCAAGGGGAATGGAGGAACTTTTAACAATTTACGATTAACAATTAACTCCCTGTGCAAATACTCCAAAAAAGCTTTAAATCCTGCCTCACCTATTTTACCATCGTTAATATGCTCATGTCTATCTTTACGGCCACCAAGATCAATTTTGCTGTCATTAATATGGCTCATTTTAAGCCATTTTAATCCAATTATCTTATTAAACTCCTTAAATGTATCTGTTACAGCTTTGGTAGTCCTAAGGTCATACCCGGAAGAAAACGCGTGCTGGGTGTCAAAACAAATGCCTCCAAAGGTTTTAAACTTCACTAACGGCTCCATAAGTTCGGCTAGTTCCTCAAAGGTGTCGCCAATTGTTTCGCCCTGACCGGCAGCGATTTCCAGCAAAAATTGTGTCTGCCCTTCGTAACCTTCCAATACTTTTTTAAAGCCTTCCTTGGCTTGCTTCATCCCGGCTTCTTGCCCCAAATCCTTAAAACTCCCCAAGTGAGTCATGGCATATTTTGCGTCAAGCAAAGATGCCCGCTCAAGCTCTTGCCGGACTATAGATATTGAGCCGTGATAGGTAGCTTTTTTTGCAGACCCAAAATTTACAATGTAAGGGCAGTGGACGACAAAGACTGTACCACCTCCCCCCACTGCGTGGGGTACTCCTCCTTTATAAGGAGGAGACGACTGCAGCTCCGCGGATAACCGCGGGGCACTCCCCTCCTTTTTAAGGAGGGGTTCCCGCGAAGCGGGGGGGGTGGTTGGAGTCAACGGAAAATACTTCCCCATCTCATCCTTAAATTGTGCCACAATATCCGGCGTTAACTTAGGCGCCGGTCCGCCCATTGGCGGACGAGTAAAAATTTGGAAAGTCTCACAATCCAAAGCCGCCGCATTCTTAGGCGCATTAAACACTCCCCCCGCCGCGCTAACATGACAACCAATGGCAAATTTAGTCATTTATTTGATTCCAATCTTTTACCGAAATACCTGCTTGGCGCAAGATTTCAGAAACTAGATGTTTAGAAATATCGTCTTTGTGTGGATTGGGCACACGAACTTTTAACCCAGCCTTAACCATAAACAAATGACGGCCTCCGGAATATGGGCCGTCAAAACCAAATTGCCGGAATCTTTGAATTAATTTCCTTAAAGAAATATTTTTAGGCATACTGGGGTTTGGTGTTTTTTGATTTAAAAACCTTAGTTTCTAAACCGAAAATTTTTTGTCTGTCTCGTAATTGCAAAATCAACCAATCCTCCAAGACTTCCTGAAGTTCAACCCGGCAGGCTTCCAAAGTTTTTGTGTTTGCCCAAACTCCCTTAATTTCTGGAATGCTGCCAAAATAACTGCCGTCTTTAAGCAATTTATACTTGGCACTTTTAAGTTTTTTTAAAATAAAATCAGTCAGCATAACTTTATTATACACCCCGATAATAATCAGATCAAATGCAATAATTTTTTAAACTTTTCCTCATTCTTATACGGTCCAATTATTGCCAAAGTCATTTTACGATAATCAAAGAGTTCGTTGGCTACACGTTTTATATCTTTTGCGGTGACTGCGTCGATTTTAGCAAAGGCCTCCACCGGTATAATAATTTTTTTCTGGAATGCCGCGCGGTCTAAAAACCAATCCAGACGCGCCTGGTTATCTTCCAAGGCAAGCACAGTCTTGCCTTTTATATATTCTTTAGCTTTTAAAAGCTCCTGATTACCAACGCCTTCCGTTTTAATTTTTTTCAGTTCACTAAAAATAACTTTTATAGCTTCCTCAATTTTTGCCACCTGCACCCCACTCCCAATTGTAAAACCACCCGTGTCTTGATAGTTAGAACCACTCGCGCGAACGTAGTACGCCAACCCCCTTTTTTCCCGGACTTCAATAAACAAACGGCTAGACATTCCGCCTCCCAAAACCGCAGACATTACCGATTGCGTAGCGTTGTTTTTGTGACCATAAGGATAGCCTTTAAAACCCATAGAAACATGCGCTTGCTCGGTTTCCTTGTACTGAACTTTTAGCCTTGGCGCCGCTTGCTTGTCTTTTGCCTTGTCCCAGCCGTGAAATTTTTTCTTGGGAAATTTTAGCCAATGCTTGGCAATTAAATTATTTAACGCAGTCTGATTATATTTTCCGGACACACCGAGCAGCATATTGGAAGTCTGATAATGGCGTGATATGTAATCCCTAAACATATCTGTATTAAACTTAGTCACAATTTCCTTAGTGCCGGCAATATCGCGGCCCAGAGCGTCTTTTGACCACATATTTTGTTCTAAAATATTATCTATTTCGTACATTGGCGTGTCTTTATACATATTTATTTCCTCAACAATCACGCCTTTTTCTTTTTCTAGTTCCTCGGGATCGAGCAATGGATTTTGGATCATATCGGTCAGTACTTCAAAAATCAGCCCCAAATGCTTGCTGGCCGCTTTAATGTAAAACTGGGTATGCTCTTTGCCGGTGTTAGCATTCATTTCTCCTCCAATAGAATCTATTAGTGATGATATTGCTAAAGCCGACGGATATTTTTTTGTGCCTTTAAACAAAAAGTGTTCCAGAAAATGTGAAATCCCGTTTTCTTTGGGAGTCTCACTTCTTGAGCCCGTCTTTACAAAAAAATCCACCACCACGCTCTCCGCATCGTGGCTAGGAACTTCGATGATGGTTAAACCGTTAGACAAAACTTTTTTGGTGTAATTCATAATTTTTTCTTTGACGAATCTATAACACGTTTTTTAAAAAACTGCGCTCTTGAAATAAAATCTCTACATGTATTTTCAAAAGCCTCTCTCCCTATTTCTGCGTCTTCCAATATTTCTAACTGCCTTTGATTTAAAGACAGCCATCCTAAATATAATCTATAATCATCTATCACACGATTTTTATGAATAAACTTAACCTCATAACAATTAGCTATCTCTTGTGCTAACACTTTGAGTTCCCCTATTTTATTTTGGCGTTCTTTGGACGGCCCAGATTCAAGGAATGGAAATCTCATAAAATATTACTTTTAATATCTGTCGGCACATTTATAAACTTTTTTAGTGCATTTCATACTTTTTTCCCTTTTTCAACTTCCAAAATTAATTGATTTGCTTTAAACGAAAGGTCGTCTGCCGGTTCTATTTGATCCGGATAGCTTTTATTATTTCCCAAAGCAGTACTGACTTTACCCATTTTATCTAGCAACTCTTGCGCTCTTAAGGCCCACTCGGTATTTTTTTCCCAGTGCAAATCAAATATCCTTTTAAGACCTGCCTGATCTCTTTGAATAAGCTCCAAATCCGTCATGTCTCCTGATTCCATACTTACAGATCTTTCGTTCATGGTTATAAAATATTATCCATTAATTTAGTTGAAACATTAATAAACTTCTTCACTTTGCCCTGTTCCAAGCCCTGAATAGCGGATTCGTTCTGCGAATCGCTACGGGGTAAATATACCAGATCCTCTATCCGAATGCCACCAAGTTTGGGGATATACACTCCCGGTTCAATACTAAATACCATACCGTTTTGCAAAACGTCTTTGGAATTAGGCGAAAGATTAGGCAGTTCGTGAATTTCCAAGCCCGTACCGTGACCAAGGGAGTGGATGAAGTATTTGTCTAAATGTTTTTCGGCTAAAATATTTACGGCTTTTTGGTAAACGTCATTGCCGGTGAGAACTCCCCCTACCCCCTCTTTTAAAAAGAGGGGGGCTCCGCGGTTTTGCGATGTATTTGCGGAGCCTTCTCCCCTCTTGAGGGGAGATGTCGATTTATCGACAAAGAGGTTGCAAAAATTAATTGACTCATTATACGCCTTCTCCGCCTGGTTATAGGCCTCTTCTATTTTTTTACTGCCGACTTTTTTTAAAAACACCGTGCGGGTGAAATCCGAACAATAATTTTTATATTTGAAGCCGAAATCCATAATTATACTTTCACCCGGTTTTAACCTTTTGGCCGATGGTACATGGTGTGGCACTGCGGCATTTGCGCCACTAGCCACAATTGCAGGAAAAGAAACATCTTGCGCTCCAAATTTTAAGCCGGTAGTTCTAATAAAATCAGCTAATTCTAGCTCTGTAGGGAAGGGTCTAGACCCTTCCCTACGGCGCAATTTTTGTTTAACCTGTTCAAAAACCCTTTCCACAATTTGCATGCTCTTTCTAACTTTTTCAATTTCATCCGCACCTTTTATTTGCCTCATCTCATCCACGGGACTCCGCCTTGGTCCCACTTTTAACTTTTCACTTTTAACCTTTAACTGTATATAGTCCCCTTCCCCATAAGTAAAACCGTACTCAATATCTAAACTCTGAAAACCTTTTAAATACTTGCCGATATTTTTTAGCCTATCCACTTTTTTTACCCAATCCATTTTTTCTAAACCCGAACCAAAACCCACCACATTTTTCTTTGTAACCAGCAAATATTCTTCTGCTCGGCAATCAAAAGAACGACCTGTTAAATATAACAAGTTTTCTTTTTTCTTAATTAAAATAGGATTGGTTAATTGTTCCTTTAATTTGGCAAGTCTTTCAAAATTCATTGCTATTTATTACCAATAACTTAGTAGACTCTGTCGGATTTATATTCTTCCGGCAAACCTTTATACATTATTTCCATTTCGATGACATTTACTTCAATCGTAAAGTCCAAGTCATCAAGCATTGTAGGATTTATTTTAAATAATAAAACAGCTGAACAAAAATCAGCGAGATTCCGATAGGCCAGTTCTTTTTCTTCTTCCAGTTTTTTACTTTTATCAGTCGGCCTTAACCACTGCGTCTGTATTCTTTCAGCATGGGGTATTAAAAACTCTATTCTTTCCTTTAAGGTTCTGCCCTGACTTTCCTGTGTCTCTCCCATATAAGTTTAAAAAATTACAAAAATAAATCCTCATTCGCTCCGGCTTATTCTAGCCTCCGGTTACATTTTTTGCGCTGTGATTCAAACAAAGTTCCACGCGCCTGAATATCATACAAATTCATAAGTACTTCCTGCGCATCGTTGCGAATTGTGTTATACACCGGCAAAGTTAAAACATACTTGCTTAAGCAGTCTATGGCTGCAGTAACTTTTTGTGGGTCTGTATTTATTTGGTCTTCCATATAAACCTTGTTAAAAATTATCATTAGCAGTTGCTATTCAACTCTAATTGCCTGTTGAACCCTATTCTCAATTGCAATAATTTCTTCTTCTGTAATTTCTCTCCCTTGCTTAATTTTTAATTGCATTTCCGTAACTTCATCTATCGCTCTACCTATTCCAAAATTACCTGTTGCCATACTTGGTCTTAAGGCCTCTAAAAGAGAGCTTAGCCTTGCTTGTGCCTCTACTGGCCTTAGAATCCGCCATACTCGCTCATAATTTTATATTTAATGGTTTTAAAAAAAATCTTTAATCCCCCAACTTCACTCTCAGCCATTTTATAAAATTGCGGACGCGCAGAGTTAAACAATAGATATTTTCTATGATACCATAGACTGCAAAAATATAAAACAACGTGGCAATTTTAAGCTTTGCCTATTCTCTACGTTTACCTTTTGCCTTAGACTTGTACATATCACTATCAGCTCTCTCAATTGTGGCATTTAGGTCGTCTGAATTTTCCACCATTGCCATCCCCACACTTGCTGTTAATGTTTGTGTTTCATTAGAATCTAAATTTTTCATAAATTCGCTCTTTACATAAGGGTCACTAAATCCGTTTTTTGGAAATAAGTCTTTAATTTTCTCTAATAATTCATTATTTACTTCGTCTGCGGATACAAAAGCCCCAAACTCATCTCCTCCTAACCTGCCTACTACCCCTTTATCCCCAATAATATCTTTCAACGCCTTGGCCAAAGCTTGCAAGGCTCTATTCCCGGCCGGGTGCCCCAAGTTATCATTTATAGGCTTAAACTCATTCGCGTCAATTAAAATATAAATTCCTTTTTTTCCATTTTTAATTAATTCGTTTTGGACGGCCTTCGCAAAACCTTTTGGATTTAATACTTGAGTCAGCTGGTCTGTATTACCTTCGGTTTCTAATTCTGCGGCGTACCTGGTTTGATTTTCTTCGCGTGTTTGATACGCGGCTAAAGAAATTTCTGCCAATAAAACTTTTCGTTCTAATTCCCTAATGGATAACCTATCTTCTTTTCGTTGATTCCGCAATAACTCAACCAAAGCTGCAGAGGCGGCTAACCGTAATTCCAAACCGATTTTTTCATTACCCAATTCCTCAATTCTGACCTTCGAAGCATAATGAAATGCCTTAATTGTCGCCAAGCTTTCCACTTGCTCACCGGAATTATATTCTGATTCTGCTCCCATAAAATTAAAGTCTTCCTTGGATATAATTTTTTAATTCTTCAATCTTCACCCTCGGCTGTTCTTTAGTGTCGCGGTCGCGTACGGTTACACAACCATCTTTTTCTATAGTGTCAAAGTCAACCGTAATACAAAACGGCGTACCAATTTCGTCCTGGCTATAGTAACGCTTGCCCACGTTGCCGCGGTCGTCCCAGGCTACGCTAAAATCTTTACGTAGATGATCGTAAATCTCCCGCGCTTTCGCCACTAATTCCGGTTTATTTTTAAGCAACGGAAAAACTGCTACCTTGTAAGGCGCGAGCTTTGCGGGTAGTGCTAAAAATACACGGTCAGCCTCTTCGCGATAAGCAGAGCATAATACTGCCAAAAATGTTCGGTTAACTCCCCAAGTAGGCTCTATAACATGCGGTAAAAACTTTTCATTAGTTTGCGGATCCATATATTCCAAACTTGCCCCTGACATTTTTTGATGCTGAGAAAGGTCGTAATCGGCCCGATATGCCAAACCGTAAAGCTCTTTTTGACCAAAGGGGAATTTATATTCCGTGTCCACACTGCGCTTGCTGTAATGTGCCCTATCCGCCTCCGGGATTTCCACAAAAACCGAATTTTCAAAAATCCCGACTTCTTTAAGCCACTCTTTTTGTTCATTCAGCCAATACTCAAACCACTTTTCCCACTCCCCCGGTTTAACAAAATATTCAATTTCCATTTGTTCAAACTCCCGAGTGCGAAAAATAAAATTGCCCGGAGTAATTTCGTTCCTAAAAGCCGGACCAATTTGCGCAATACCAAACGGTAGTTGTTTTCTGGTCGTATCAAGCACATTTTTAAAATTAACAAACATCCCTTGCGCGGTTTCGGGGCGCAAATAAACTGTAGATTTTTCGTCGTCTACCGGACCAAGGTTGGTTTTAAACATCATATTAAACTGCTTAACTTCCGTAAAAGCATTTTTCTTACAGTTTGGACAAGGAGCTGTAATGTCTATTTGGTCAGCGCGGTATCTTTCGTGGCAATTCTTACATTCCACCATTGGGTCGTTAAACGCGGTTACGTGTCCGCTTGCCTGCCAAACTTTTGGATTCATAATTAAAGCCGCGTCTATACCCACCATATCGTCCCGGCCCTGCACAAACCTTTTCCACCAAAATTGTTTTATGTTATTTTTCAGCTCCACACCCAAAGGCCCATAGTCCCAAGAGTTAGCCAAACCACCATAAATTTCCGAACCAGGAAAGACAAACCCACGGCGTTTGCATAAACTCACTATTTTATCCATTAAATTTTCTTCTGTGTTCATATATTAAATAATTTTCTTATTTCAATTTTTCAAACTAATATGACCAAATATAGGACTTTAAAAAATTTAAGAATATATTACAATTATAGCAGATTTAAGCTGATTTTTGCAATTATTTAACGAATACAAAAATCCCCTTGATGGCTGCCATCAAGGGGATTACTTCTCAGTTTTATGCTCATAATAGCTTTTTACCATCTCATCAAAATAATCATACTGAATGGCTTTGCGGATTTTGCCCATTAAATTGAGGTAAAATTTCAGGTTGTGCATAGTGGCTAGGCGAATAGCCAAAGGCTCGCCGGTGGCAAACAGATGGCGGAGATAGGCTTTGGTGTGGTTAAGGCATAAGTAACAATCACAGGCGCTGTCTATTGTGGTAAAATCTTCTTTAAACTGCTCATTTTGGATGTTAATTGTGGTGTAGCCTTCTACTACCGACTTTTCACTTTTCACTTTTAACTTTTGACTTATATACAATCTCCCATGTCTTGCTTCCCTGGTTGGAATTACGCAGTCAAAAGTATCACAGCCACGCGCCACTGCCTGCACAATATTGAAAGGCGTACCCACACCAAGCAGATGCTTAGGGGAAGTTTCGGGTAAGTGTGGAATAGAAGCTTCCACGGCCAGCATCATTTCTTTGTGCGGCTCTCCTACTGCCACTCCGCCAATAGCGAATGCTTCAAAACCTAAAGCTACCATATCCAGAGCCGATTGTTTTCGTAAATCCGGAAAACTGGCGCCCTGAACAATTCCCCAAAGTTTTTGCCCGGGGTTAATTGGGTCGCCGTCTATAATTATTTTTTGAAACTCTTTTATAGCGCGTTCTGCCCAACGTTTAGTAAGCGCGATAGATTCCTTACTTCGCTCATACTCAAACGGATAGCCGGGAAAATCGTCCAAAATTAAAGCTATGTCACTACCTAAATTAGCCTGGATATCCACGCTTTTTTCCGGGCTTAAAATTTCTGTGCGGCCGTCTAAGTCAAACTGAAAAGTTACGCCCGCTTCCATAACTTTACGCATTTTAGATAACGAAAAAACCTGGAAGCCCCCGCTGTCCGTAAAAATCGGCCCCTTCCAGTTCATAAAACTATGCAATCCTCCGGCCTTATAAATTAGCCCGTCCCCCGGCCGTTGCCACAAATGGTAAGTATTAGCCAAAACAATTTCCGCGCCCCAAAACTTTAATTCCTCCGCCGTCACGCTTTTAACCGCCCCCTTCGTCCCAATAGGCAAAAACGCCGGCGTATGAATATCCCCGTGCGCGGTATGAATTACCCCGTTTCTGGCTTTAGACGTTTCGTCTTTTTTTAGTATGTCAAAGTAAGACATTAATTTAAATTTTTTGCTATTTTATCTCCAGTCCCGAATAATAATTGAGCGGCCTTTTAAAATAACTTTTAGCTTTTGCTTTTCTTTCCATTTAAGTTTGGCAACATACTCCACCGGCAAAGTAACGCAAAAACTGGCTTTGCCCACGCGGGTAAGCTTTCTAATGTCTTTATCTTTATAACTTTTATTTGCCATGTAAGTAAATGGGTAAGGAATTATGTAAGGAATTTTCGCCAAAATTGTTTACGCCAGACGTAGGCTAGTCAACCTCTGGCTGAGATCTGCCTTTGAAGGAAATTATACATCAAGTATAACAAAACAGCGCCCCGTTGCCCAGGCGCTGTTTAAAATTTTAATTTTTTTTTGGTAACTCAGAACGAACTCTTGCCAAATCATTTTTCCAATCTTTTGATTCGCCAACTAAATCGGCGACCCCACTGCTAACCTTGGCCTGATTCCTAAAAAACTTCGTAACTTCTGCCTGGGATGCCCCACTTTCTATAAGAGTTCTGATCTGTTCACCAATTATAATAGCAGCTTCTGGATTGCGTTTTGCAAGAATTAAAAAGTCTTTAACGCTAATCCCCGAAGACACAAACTCTTTCACAAAACTCGGGCGCAAACCTGTTGACCCAGCGCCTTCTGGTTTATCACCATAATGCATTCGCTCAAACGATCCAGGCTCTGTTGACATAAATTTAAAAATTTAATTACCTATCAAAATTTCTTCGTGGGGGTCTGCCGCCGCCACCGTGACCACCGCCAAAGCTGGGTTTGCGAGGACCGCGATCGAAACTACCCATGGAAGCTCCGGCGGCCAGTTGTTCCTGTGTTGCG
The DNA here is from genome assembly GCA_038203095.1 of Candidatus Doudnaibacteriota bacterium. Lineage (GTDB taxonomy): Bacteria > Patescibacteriota > Doudnabacteria > UBA920 > UBA920 > PALSA-1336. The sequence goes on from JBBREH010000014.1 coordinate 29,181, forward strand.
GCGGGTGCAAAAGGTTTGTGGGTTAGGTTAATTCTGCCTTGGTCGTCTATTTCTGAAACCTGAACTTTCATTGTGTCGCCAATTTTGCAAACGTCTTCCACTTTATTAACACGGTAGTTGGCTAATTGAGAAATATGCACAAGGCCATCTTTGCCCGGCAAGACTTCTACAAAAGCGCCAAAGTCCATAAGTCTAACAACTTTGCCTTCGTAAATTTCCCCGGCTTCTACTTCTTTTACAATATTATGAATCCATTCAACGGCTTTTTTGGCACTCTCAGCGTCGGTAGAGGTAACCATGACTAAACCGTCATCTTCTATATCTATTTTTACACCCGGACAGCTGGCAATAATTTCGTTAATTACTTTACCACCACTACCAATAACTTCGCGAATTTTGTCCGGCTTAATCATAAAGCTGGTAATGCGTGGCGCATAAGGAGAAAGATCGGCTCTTGGAGTAGCAATAGCCTCTTTCATTTTGGAAATAATATGAATACGGGCCGGCTTGGCTTCCTGCAAAGCCTGTGCCAAAATGTCAGCGCTAAGGCCTTTAAGCTTCATATCCAATTGCAAAGCGGTAACGCCCGTTTCACTGCCGGTAACTTTAAAGTCCATATGACCGTTAAAATCTTCAATACCGGCAATGTCGGTCAAAACTTTAAATTTAGAAGTATCGGTTTCATCCATAACCAAACCCATGGCGCAACCGCCAATAACACTGGTAATTGGCACACCGGCATCCATTAAAGCTAAAGTCGAACCACAAGTGGAAGCCATAGAAGTTGAACCGTTGGAAGACATAATTTCGCTAACAAGGCGCATGGTGTATGGAAAGTCCGTTTGAGCAGGCAAAACAACTTCAACCGCGCGTTCAGCCAGCATACCGTGACCAATTTCGCGGCGACCGGCTCCTCTTAAAGGCGCAACTTCGCCCACGCTGTAGCCGGGCATATTGTAGTGATGAATATAACGCTTGGTTCTGCCTTCCACAGGGTCTTCCATTCCGTCCAAACTTTGTTCGTCACCTTTACTGCCCAAAGTCACAACTGTTAAGGCTTGAGTTTCACCGCGAGTAAACAAAGCACTGCCGTGTGTACGCGGCAAAATTCCAACTTCGCAGGTAATAGGACGGGTTTCGTTCAATTTTCTGCCGTCAACTCTACGCTCTTTGGTTAATATTTGATGTTGTTGATATTTTTTAAGCAGTTTGTCGATTGCCTTTGCAGAATCCTTCTCTATATTTACGCCTTCAATTTCAACCAAGGCCAGCTTTACCGCTACGGAAATTTCTTTAATTAGCGCTTTCATCTTAACTTCCCGCTCTTCTTTGCTCTTAACATAAATTGCGGCTTCAACTTTATCATCGGTCAAAAGATCTTTTACTTTTGCCATAACAAGATCATTTGGTTTTACAATTATTGGTGCCGATTTTGCCTTGCCAACTTGCTTTGCAAAATCTAACTGGCACTTTACCAAGGTACCCAAAAATGGCTGGGCGAATTTAATACCTTCTATAATTTCCTCTTCTGTCACCAGCTTTGCGCCCATTTCCACCATAATAATATGCTCGCCTGTACCGCAAACTATTAAGTCCATGGTAGATGCCAAAGATTGTTCGTGGGTGGGATTGATAATGTATTTGCCGTCAATTTTACCTACGCGCACGCCGGCTACTGGCCCGTCAAACGGCACATTGGAAATGGCTAAGGCCATAGATGCGGCGTTGACTGCCAACATATCGGGTTCGTTAACGCCGTCTATACATAAAACCATAGCAGTTAACTGCACATCGTTTCTCATCCCGTCCGGAAAAAGAGGTCTTAAAGTTCGGTCTATAACCCGGCCTTTTAAAATGGCGTCGTCGGTCGCGCGACCTTCACGCTTTATCCAGCGGCTGCCTTTAATTTTGCCCGCGGCGTAAAGGCGTTCTTCGTAATCCAAAAGTAAAGGGAAAAAATCTATCCCCTCTCTGGCCTTGTCATTCATTATAGTAGTGGCTAAAACTACAGTGTCCCCCACGCGCGCTAAAACAGCTCCACTAGCTTGACCGGCTAATTTGCCGGTTTCAAATGTAAAATCACTCTCACCTATCTTACAGGAGATTTTTTTTAATTCCATTGAACTTTCCTTTTGTTTCAGAGTGATTCGCAGATGAACGATGACTTAAATAAGTCTTCGCGATATCTGAAAACCAAACCAAAACTTAATATTTATAACTTACGCCTCATTCCGCATTAATTTTCGCGTTATTTGACGATTTTCCTAAAACTTCCTTAACTTTAGCAAGAATTTCGTCCGTTGTAAAGTAGGCTTTAACCATATAGGCATTAGCCTTAAGTGCCTGGGTTTTTAAAATATCCTCATTGCTCCAAAGGTTACTCAAAACAATTACCGGGGTTTGGGCCAACTTTTTGTCCGCGCTGTTTCGAATAGTTTTTAACACCTCAAAACCATCGGCTTCCGGCATCATTAAATCCAAAAGCATTATGTCGGGTGGCAAATCTAAAAACATTTGGATAGCTTTTAAGCCGTCCTCGGCGTGCCTGACTTCGAAACCCGCAACAGTCAGCTTGTGACAAACAATTTCCGCCATTGCTGCATCGTCTTCGGCAACAATTATTTTATTTTGCAATGTTTCAGGCATTGAAATATTTAAGTGCCTATATTATACCACAAGAGTATTTTCTAATCAAGACATGGCCCCTAAACGCCAGCCACAACTTTTGATTGATCCTTAAATTTAATGTTTCTAAATAATCTAGATTTTGCTTCTTGCATAAGCTTTGCCCAGCCGTTATGGCTATGACTGATGCTT
>JBBREH010000015.1:0-31260 GCA_038203095.1 Candidatus Doudnaibacteriota bacterium
GCTATCAGTAAACAAGAAATTCAACTGGTACAAAATCGTCTTAACGACCGCCCCAGAAAGGTTTTGGAGTATTACAAGCCTGACGAGGTGTTTTCCCAATTATTAATCAATCCTGATTTGCGTTAGAGGGTTGAATCCAGCTATAATATTTGCTGTCTTATCAAATAATCCTATAAAAAGTGAAACAAAAATTACTTTCCATAAACGGAACAGATTTAAATATAAAAAAAATCTCCAATTTTGTAAAAAACCCACGGACTAAAATAATTTTGAAGAAAAAAACCTTAAACCAGGCGGAATTTTCGCATAATTTTTTAAATTATGCTTTAAAAGAACAAAATAAGATTATTTACGGTATTAACACCGGATTTGGGCCGATGGCCAGCTATATTTTAGCACCCGAGCAGGTTATTGACCTACAAAATAATCTGATTTTAAGTCATGCGGTAGGCATGGGCGAATTTATTAAAGAGGAATTTGTCTTGGCTGCCATGTTAGTTCGACTGAATACTTTGAGTCAGGGCTATAGCGGCGTATCTCCGAAACTATTAAATCATCTCCAAAACTTTATCAACCTAAGAATTATTCCTTGCGTGCCCGAGCACGGAGCTGTGGGAACAAGCGGAGACCTAGTGCAGCTTGCACATATCGCTTTAGGGCTAATTGGTAAAGGCAAAGCAATTTTTAATAATAAAATTCAAAATGTTTCCGAAATTTTAAAACAAACCGGTTTAAAACCTTACATTTTAAAACCTCGTGAAGGGCTGGCTTTAATTAATGGCACTTCCATGATGACCGGTATTGCCACTTTGATTTGTGAAAAAAGCAACCAATTGCTAAGTCTTAACCTAAGTAATGGCTGCCTGTCTTTAGAAGTTATAAAAGCTTACAACGACAGCTATAGTGAAAAACTACACCAGCTTCGTCCTCACAAAGGGCAAATGGCAATAGCTAAATTATTAAGGTCAATCCTGCATACTTCCAAGCTCACCCGTAACCGTGAAGTCTTAAATAAAAATTTTAATCATAGCAATGAAGTTCATAAAATTAACGAATCGGTGCAGGAATTTTATTCAATGCGTTGCATTTCGCAAATTTTAGGTCCTGTATACGACACTCTGGCAAATACTTGGCAAGTGACAGAAATAGAAATGAACTCCGTAACCGACAATCCGATTGTAGACTGGGAAAACAAAAAATTTTTGCACGGCGGAAATTTTCATGGCGACTACGTCGCCGTAGCCATGGACCAGTTAAAAATGAGTCTAGTAAAAATGACCATGCTCTCTGAAAGACGCTTAAATTTTTTTCTGCACAGTAAAATCAATCAGCTCTTTCCCCCTTTTCAAAATTTAGCCACGCCCGGACTTACCTTGGGCATGCAAGCCATACAATTTGTAGCGACTTCAACTACTGCCAATAGTCAAACTTTGGGCTATCCCATGAATCTTCACTCTATTCCGACCAACGGTGACAATCAAGATGTTGTAAGCATGGGCACAGACGCCGCTTTGCTTACTCATAAAGTATTGGAAAACGGCTTTGTAGTTTCGGCCATCGAAGCCTTAGCGCTTTGTCAAGCTGTCGACTACCTTAAAATTCAAAACCAACTTTCCGATAATTCCAAAAAACTTTATAACTTTGTCCGCAAATATGTCCCAAAAATTGTAGCCGACCGCGAAATTCACGAACAGCTCCAAACTCTACTCAGCAAGATAAAAAACTGGGAAGAAATAAATTTAATAGCTAAATTTTAATTTCTTTTTTATGTCTAGCCATCAGATTAAAAAAAGCGGATCTACTGTTGCCGACTATTTTAAATTTGATATTAACGCTTTAGAAAAACAATTGGAGATTAAAAATGAAATATATTGGCAAAATGCAGGAGAAAAAAAAGCTTTAGTCGTTTTCCATCAAGCCGCTAAAAGAGTGCCGGCTTATAAAGATTTTTTAAAAAAGCACCAAATAAATCCAAACAAAATAATAACTATAACCGATTTTAAGAGCGTTCCGACAACAGATAAAAAAAATTATACTAGTGCCTACCCGCTTAACTTACGCTCATGGGATGGCAAACTTTCCACAAATAAAATTACAGCCTCATCTTCTGGCACTAGCGGGAACCCTAATTATTGGCCGAGAAGCGGCGAACAGGAATACGAAGCCGCGGTTGTGCACGAGCTTTTGTACAAAAATTTTTTTAACATTGCAAAAAAACACAGCCTAATAATTATTGGGTTTCCTATGGGCGTATACGTTTCGGGTATGGCAACTGTTTTGCCAAGTTGGATGGTGGCACAGAAATACAATGCCACCATACTAAGCGTAGGGAATAATAAGCCCGAAGTTTTAAAAGCAATAAAGACATTAAGCAACTTTTATGAGCAAATAATTTTTATCGGTCACCCTTTTTTTATAAAAGATGTTTTAGAAACAGGCAAATCTGAACATATAAATTGGGGAAAACTAAACTTAAAAGTAATGTTTTGCAGTGAGGGGTTCTCCGAAATTTGGCGTGAACGTGTATTGGAAAACGCTGGTATAAAAAATAAAATTGGCTCAAGCCTAAGCACCTACGGATCATCAGAAATGTTGTTAATGGCTTACGAAACACCTATTAGCATAGTATTAAAAGAATTAGCCGAAAATAATTCTGAAATAAGAAAAAAGCTTTTTTCTAGAGAGCATTCTCCAAGCATCTTCCAGTATAATCCTACCTCAAGATATATTGAAGAAATAAAAAAAGAGCTTATTTTTACAAGCCAAAGTGGTATTCCCTTAATTCGGTTTAACATGCATGACAGTGGTGTAGTAGTTTCCTTCTCCAAGGCGGCAGATACCATTAATAAAAATTCGCCAACTTGGAAGGGTAAAATTAAAAACTGGCCAATCTGGCAATTACCTTTAGTTGCGCTTTGGGGACGCAGCGACCACACCATAATTTTTTACGCCGCTAATATTTACCCAGAGCACATTCATGCCGCACTGCATCAAAAACAGTTTTTAAATAAATTAACTGGCAAATTTACAATGCACAAAGGTTTATACAAAAATTTTGATGAAAGCTTAAAAATAAATATTGAACTAAGACCAAAAATACGAATAACCGGTAGCCTAACAAAAGAAATTAGAGAAATAATTTTTAATAAACTTAAGCAGATAAATTCAGAATTTGCCGATGCAAATAGTCGGTTTGGGAAAAAAACTATTCCAAAAATCAAGCTCTGGACTTACCAACATCCATATTATTTTAAAGTCGGTTTAAAACCCAAATATATTCAAAAAACTAATGCCTAAATTAACCAACAGAACTCACACACTCATCAAACCAACGCTGTTAAATTTGTCAAAAAATAAAGACCAAGTTTTTTTAAATAAACTCCTAGAATCTAAAAAAATTCAGGTGATTATTGATAATTATTCTGAACAGTTAAAAGAGCTTTTTGAAATATCCAACCCGGCACTAACTCATAAAACAAATTTTAAGGCAAATTTCCAAATTTTTTTAAAAAGATTAACTGCAAAACAAGAATTAAAAAAATATGGTACCTGGGTGTACTATTCTTGGAACTGTACTCTGGTACACATTTTACCCGAACAAGATTTTTTTGCAGTACGAACTGCCCGGAATAAAAATTTAATTACCCAGAAAGAACAGGACAAATTTTACAACACAACCGTCGGTATTGCGGGTTTAAGTGTCGGAAACAGTGCTGCTTTGGCAATTATCCTGCAAGGAGGCGCACGGCATATCAAACTTGCTGACCATGACAGGTTGGCGCTTTCTAATACCAATCGCATTCGTACTAGCATAACTAATCTAAGCCTGCTTAAAGTTGAAATGACGGCGCGCCAAATTTATGAAATAAATCCTTACGCAAAGGTTGAAATTTATGCAAAAGGCTTAAATAAAAAAAATATTCGAAAATTTTGCTCCGAGCTAGATATAATTGTTGATGAGGTCGATAACCTTGCAATTAAGCTCCTTTTGCGGGTCTGTGCAAAAAAAGGAGAAATCCCTTTGGTCATGGCTGCTGACAACGGAGATAATGGGATTGTGGATATTGAAAGATACGATTTAAATAGAAATTTAAAATATTTTCACGGACGTTTGGGAAAAGTTGACTACAAGTCCTTAAAAAAACTTTCCAAATTAGAAATTGGACGAATAATTACCAAACATTTAGGCGTAGAAAATGTGACGCCGCGGATGCATGACTCACTTTTAAACATTGGCAAAACTTTGGTTTCTTGGCCTCAGCTCGGCGGAGCGGCTTTATTAAATGGTAGTGCCGTTGCGTTCTGTGTAAGAAAAATTGCAAACGGCCAACAACTGCAAGACAATCGTGCTATAATTTCATTAGAACAGATTTTAGATCCGACTTATTTTTTCCAAACTCAAAAAAATCTACGAAACAAAAGCTCGCAGGCATTTAAAAAAACTTTTAACCTCTAGTTTATGAGTGAAGATATTAAAAAAATTCTAACTTTGGCAATTCACGCGCCCTCGGGTGAAAATTGCCAGCCTTGGAAATTCCAAATTCACAATAATAAAATTATAATCCAAAACTTACCGGAACGAGACGCTTCGCACTACAGCTGGGGTCAACGTTCTTCATACCTCGCTCACGGCGCCTTAATCGAAAATATTATTATTGCTTCAAAAGAATTCGGATACCAAACAACCATAACTTTGTTTCCGGACTCAGATCAAACAAATCTGGTTGCAGAAATTTCTTTTCAAACTTCCCTTACCGAAAAAGATCAGTTATTTCCTTACATTGTAGCGCGTTGCACAAACAGAAAACCGTATAAAACCATCCCATTAACAGAACAACAAAAACAGGCTTTATTGAGCGCGGCGGACAGTATTCAAACGGACAATATAGCTCTTATTGAAAATCGAGAAAAAATCAACAAGCTATCAAAATTAAGCTGTTATAGTGAAAAAATTATTTTTGAGAACAAATCTTTACATAATTTTTTCTTTAAGCATATTAACTGGACAAAACAAGAAGATAACCAAAAAAGTATTGGCTTTTACTTGGATACTCTGGAATTGTCCCCGCCCGCAAAAAGCGCTTTTAAACTAGTCAAAAACTGGCGCTATTTAAATTTATTAAATAAAATTGGTTTTTCTAAAATCGTAGCGAAAGATAATTATAAAATTCACGCTTCTGCTACAGCTCATGGCGTAATATATATAGACGACCTTTCAAAAGAAAACTTTATTTTGGCAGGAAGAATCATGCAACGAGTTTGGCTCACAGCTACAAAACTTGGTCTATCCCTCCAGCCCATGACAGGTATTTTATATTTATTTTTAAAAATTAAAGCCGGCGAATTCTCAGATTTCACCCCAAAACAAACTAAACTTATCCAATCAGCTTACGCTGAAATAAGCAACATTTTTGAAGCACGTCAACGAATAATTCCAATGTATTTTAGGATCGGCTTTTCTGAAGCGCCAAGCGCAAGGTCAACCAGACTGCCATTAACAAATTCTGTTAGTTAACACCAGATGAATATTCTTTCTAACCTAGATTTTTTGTCTGTAGGGATTACTGTTGCGGCAATAGGAATTTTAGGTTTTGTTGTCTTTTTTCAGAATAGAAGAAGCATCACAAATCAAAGCTTCCTACTATTTGCCATTCTCACAATTTTTTACGGATTAATCAACTACTTAAGTTATCAAGTCAAATCAGCCGATTTGGCTTTGTGGCTGACAAGGGTTGTGATTTTTTATGCTGTTTGGCATGCATTTTCATTTTTTCAATTATTTTATGTCTTTCCCCAGAAGCAAATTATATTTCCTAAATATTATAAGCTTGTTTTAATACCCTGGGTAATGTTTGTTGCTTTAATTAACTTAACCCCATTTGTATTCCCCAGTTTAGCTAAATTTTCTCCGGCTGAACACATTGTTGTTACCAGCCAAGGACCCGGGCTAATTTTATTTGGACTTACTACATTAGGCCTGATAATTAGCAGTTTTATTTATTTAATAAAAAAGTTTTCTCATGCCCAAGGGCTAAACAAAACCCAATTTAAGCTTATTTTAAGCGGTGCCCTGTTAACATTTTCCTGTATCGTAATTTTTAATTTAATTCTTCCAGCTGGTTTTAACTACGTAAAATTCATCCCATTTGCTGCCGTTTGGTTCTTTCCGTTCGTAGCTTTAACTTTCTATGCAATTATTAAATTCCATTTTCTAAATGTCAAGGTAATTGCTACAGAGATACTCACACTCACGCTCGCTATTGCCAGCCTGTTTGATGTAATAACCTCCTCCGACGGCTTAACAATGGCCTTGCGTGCTTCAGTTTTCTTGTTAATATTAATATTTGGTATTTTATTAACTAAAAGCGTGCTCAACGAGGTCAGGCAGCGAGAACAGTTAGAAATTTTAGACAAGCAGTTAGAAGATGCCAACGAGAAGCTAAAGGCATTAGACAAAGCCCGGGCAGAATTCATTACCATTGCTTCCCACCAGTTGCGAACTCCTCCGGCCACAATTAAATGGTTTTTAAGTTCAGTTTTGGCCGGCGACTACGGCAAAGTGGAGGGTGAACTTAAGCCAATTCTGGAAAAAACCAACCGCACCAACAACTCGCTAATTTCATTAATTGACGATATGCTAAACGTTTCGCGCATTGAACGCGGCAAAATGGAATTCTTGTTTGAACCGTGTGATTTACTGGAATTAGCAAAAATTACTTTTGAACAGTTAGAGCCCATTGCCAAAGACAAGGGTCTTAAACTAATTTTTCTTGAGCCGGTTTTAAAGCCACCGGTCTTAATGGCTGACAAGGAAAAAATTAGGCAGGTTATGAATAACCTAATTGATAATGCGCTTAAATATACCAAAGCCGGCAGTGTGACCGTTGCAATAACCGCAACATCGAAAGAAATTAGGTTTTGGGTAACCGATACCGGAAAAGGCATTGGACCCGAAGACCAAAAAGCGATTTTCGAAAAATATAAACGTGGCAAAGAATCTATTAAACAAAGCGCTGGCTTAGGCCTGGGCTTATACGTGGCCAAGGTCATTATTGACCAGCACAAGGGCAAAATTTGGGCCGAAAGCTCGGGTGAAGGCAAAGGCTCCAGCTTTATTTTTACCGTGCCCATCCACAACGACCTGCAAAAAACTACACTGCTGGATTTAACCCAAAATCAAAGCTAAGCCCTAAAAAACCCATCCAATTAGGTGGGTTTTTTGTCGGACTTTCGCGTTTGGCCTACCGCAATATCATGGGGCAATCAATAAAATATCCCTGTCGATAAAATCGACAGGGATATTTTATTTTTGTAGTCATTTGTAGTGTGTTTTGCCCCAATTTTCGTAGTGCTATTTCATACTTCCAAGCATCTCTTCTTCAAAATGAAGCAAAAATGGCGCCGGGTCAGGGGTGCTACCAAACAAAATATGATCCACACTGCTTTTTTGACCACGATCTTTTTCGCTTTCTACGCCCTTTTGTTCAAACCAGCTTTGCCACTCTTTGCTGAATTGCTTGTAACCATCACTGTCTGCGGGTCCAAACTTTTTATAGATTAGTTCATATTTGGTTACGTCACAAATATTTATAAAATCACTTTTTTCTTCCAAAGTTAAATAGCCATTTTTCTGGAGAGAGTGTTTTATTTGCTGAATTTTTGGATTGATATAAATAGCCTGACAAATTTCCTTGCCTAAAAGCGTCCACTTTTTATCAAAATCTTCATTGTCAAACTGTTGATATGTCATGTTGATAAAATAAAAAATTATTTATTCCACTTTGATAGAAACTTTTAACTTGAGCTTGTCAATAATTTTTTCCCAACGCTTCTCGTCTTCATTTTTTAAAAAACGCAAAAGACGACGGCGGTTACCCACCATTTTAAGTAGCCCTCTGCGGGAGTGATTGTCTTTACGGTGAATTTTTAAATGCTCGCTGACCTGCTCAATTTCCTTAGTTAGAATTGCCATCTGAACTTCCGGACTGCCGGTGTCGTCTTTGTGAATTTGATATTTTTTTATTAAAGCGTTCTTCTCTTTGGGGGTTAACATTTTCTTACTTCGCTCGATGTAAATCGATACGCCTTTCTGCACAAGAGAGGCAGCAATAAATTTAATAAAATAACAATTAAACAAGTTAACGCTTCAGTTTTGGAACAATTAATGTTTATTTGTTAAATTGCTTTTCTAGCCACTCCGTGGATTAATTAATGACTAAATTATAGCTTAAACGGCTACTTTTGTAAATCCCGCGCTAATTAAGCAAAAACCTTACTGCTTAAGCTGAAATTGATTTAAAACATCATTTTACCTTAAAAAAGCTTCCTGCCTTAATTAGTGCGTGATAAATATGCTAAAAAGGTCTGGATCACATTAAATTTTGTCAGCATTTCAAAGCTGTCCAGGCCGGGGAAACGGTTGACTTCCAAAATATAAAATCTGCCGCGGCTTTCCAAAATATCCACTTTGGCAAGTTCGCGACCAAGCACGCGGGAGGCCTTTTGGGAAAGGGTGACAAGTTGTGTAGCGTGCCGATTTATCGGCTTCCCGGATGGCCCATAAATGGGCACGCTACAAGCGGTGCTAAAGTCCGGCCTATGTGTTAGGGGATGAATACCAAACCTCAAAATTACGGGCAAGGCTTTATAGCCGACCGTGATAACTTTATACTCATACTCCGCTGAAATAAACTCCTGTACTTGCAATTCGTCAGCCGGATATTTTTGGGCAACGAGATGAAACTCCGCTTCATTATTAACCAAAAATATGTGTTTACCTTTAAATCCATAAATCCACTTAGCGATAAACGGGTATGTTAAATCTTTAACCTTAAATTTTAAATCTGTTTTCGGTATTGGCAATCCTGCCTTTTTTAGCATCTGATAATCCACCCATTTTCCCTGAGCCAGTTTTCCGTCTGCCACCGATTGATCCACAACTTTTTTCCCCGCGGCTTTAAACCTTTTTGCCATACTAATAATGTCCGGCAGGTATTTTGGACTGCCTTTTACAAACGGATTGCGGACATACAGGCAATCAAAGTTTTTGACAACAATACCCTTCAGCTTATTTGGAGTGACAATCTTAAGCTCAATTCGAGCTCTTCTTGCCTCTTCTGCCAACCTTTTGCCAGCGTAACTGTCTTTTGAAGAAATAACTAATATTTGCATAACGTTAATATTCCCTGTCATCCCGGAATTTTTTACTTAAAGGACAACATCGGCATGTAAAAAATATCCGGGATCCAGTACATGTAATTTATAAGACTAATCTTTTGTCTGGATCTCGCATATCGCGTTTAGGTAAGACAGGTGTCACGATTATAAGATGATACACTTATTTTACCTGATAAATTCCGATATTACTATGTCGCATAACGCATTATTTCAAACCATTTTCCTCCCGCTGTCGTAATAAAGTCTGTGGGCATTGTGGATAACTTAACAAGTCGCATAATGTTATACTTATAACATGCAGGAAGAAAATCAGCCTAAAAAAGCCGGCGCTCTTTCCCCTCTCCAAAAACAAATTATGGACTTTTTGGAGTATAGTGAGATAGGCAAAAACCAAAGCCGCAACACAATTGCGGCTTATTACCGGTACTTAACCAAATTTTCCCGCTTTGCTTTAAGCGCCGGGGTTAATGATGCAAAAAATATCGATCTCCCCCTTATAAACAAATACCGCCTTTACTTAAACCGTTTGGCGGATAACAAAGGCAACACGCTTAAACTAATCACCCAAAATTATCATCTTATAGCCCTGCGCGCTTTTTTAAAGTATTTAGCCAAGCAGGACATTCAAAGCCTTAGTCCGGAAAAAATTGAACTGCCCAAAAACCCCCAGCGCCAGGTGGAATTTTTGGAGCCCGATGAGTTGAAACGATTATTTGATGCCGTAGCCGGAGAAAAAAATGAACTGCAACGCTTAAGAGATTATGCCATTTTACAAACGCTCTTTTCCACGGGCCTCCGCGTTTCCGAAGCAGCCTCTTTGAGGATAGATAATATAAATTTAGACCGGCGCGAATTTACCGTGCGCGGCAAAGGTAGCAAACTTCGTTTGGTTTTTTTGAGCCAGACGGCCGCCGAGGCAATAAAAAAGTATTTGGCAAAGAGAAAAGACAACAGCAAAGCGCTATTTGTTGGGCATTCAGAAATAGGCAAAATCGGCGAAACAAAAGAAAATAAAAAAGACGCCAAGTCGGTGGAAGCCGGGCAAAAACGAATGGAAAAAGAAATTGCATCCCAGGGTTTTCAGTCTTCAAATCTTAAATCTAAAATCTTAAATCTGCCTGGCCTTACAGTTAGGCAGATTCAACGCATAATAAAAAAATACTGCCGAGCGGCCGGGATTGTTAAAAAAGTTACTCCCCACACATTGCGCCATAGTTTTGCTACAGATTTGTTACAGAACGGCGCCGACATCCGTAGCGTCCAAACTCTGCTCGGCCACGCCAGCATTACTACCACCCAAATTTACACCCACGTCACCAACCAGGGCCTGCGCGACATCCACAAAAAATTCCATAATAAAAAAGAATAAAAATATCGGCAAACCTTTTGCGTTAGAGAGTTGAATCCGGCTATTTATATCTCACCAAAATTAAAAATCCTCCAACAAGGAGGACATAGTTAACCAATATTTTTGGAAGAGTAATAATCTTTCGCGTAACCTTGTTAAGCCTAGTTGTGATGGGATGCTAAGCGTGGTGGTCCCGGTTGGAATCGAACCAACATCAATGCCTTAGAAGAGCACTGCTCTATCCATTGAGCTACGGAACCTAAATGTCAATTGTGCTTATATTTGATTTACGTTTAACTTAGATTTATTGTGGTGCAAGCGGAGTTGGTGGGACGCTAAGCGTGGTGATCGTGGCAGGAGTCGAACCTGCGACCTTCAGCTCCGCAAGCTGACGCTCTATCCATCTGAGCTACACGATCATAAAAACTTTACTTACTTTAACATAATCGGCGTTTTTTTTCAACCTTCAAAAAACCCTGCCAGTTGGCAAAGTTTTGTGAATATTTATATTGTATGCGAAAAATATTTTTTGTTTAGCCGCACGGCATAATATCCCACTCCCATTATGGCCAAGCCTGCTAACACCAAAGCCAGCGGCCAACCAAGGCCGGAGGTAAAATATTCACTCGTAAGTTTTAAAATATATCCTACCAAAAACAATGTGCCAAATACCAAAAAGGCCTTACTTTTTACATAAACGCTCAAAAAAATAATGCCGAATACTAACAAAGGATAAACCAGTTCCCAAAAGGCATTTTGGTTGGGTTGCCAGCCGCCCAATGCCATGGCCGAGCCTAAAAAGAACAAGCTGCCAAAACCGTACAGCGCTCCGGTCAAAGCTTTTAAACTGCCTTGGCTAAAGTAGTAGCCTAAAAACATATAAGCCACACCTTCAACCAAAATGCGATACTCCCAAACTTTGACAACATCCGATCCGCTTAAATTGCTGCCCACAATCATATTTATAATGTTATGAAAAATTCCAGTAGCAAAGGCAATGGAAAAAAATAAAAGGATGGTTTGCCGGTAAAAATAAAACCCGCCCAAATAAATGGCCGTCATTAAGGAAAAAGCCAGCAGTTGGATGGTATTGGAATCAAGGTCGTAACCCATTTCCTTAAGTGCGACCTCCACGCCCAGGGGCGCGAGCATGCCGGAAATTAAAAAGAAAGCTTGCGATACCTTTTTTAAATTATCATACCGGTAAAGCAAAGCGCCAACCGCGAAAGCGGCAATCGTACTGCCCAAGGTAATGAAAATTCTTAAAGCCGAGGGAAAAATATCCCAATTCTGGTACGCCAAAACTATCACGCCCAAAAAAACTATAGCCCCGCCAATATAGTACATAATATCGGAGAGCTTTAAACGGTTAGCCAAAATTTCGCCGCCCGCTTGAGTGTTACCTGCGCGATAGGCCGTAAGCAGTTCATCTTGGCTAATTAGGTTAGCAGCCACTGCCTGGCTAACTTCAGAAAGTAATTGTTGCTTGTCCATAAGTTAATCGTTAATTGTTGACAGCTACTTTATCCATCCCAAAAATTGAAAATTATAATAATCGAGTGACGATGATTTTAAATTTAACTTTGTACTTCTATTATGTCCTTTAATATACCAATTGTTATAATCGCTCCCTCCGCCGCCAAAAATAAAATCTCCCCCGCCGTTGCCGCGCTGCACCGTGTAGCCATCTTCCGATACATTAGCAGGGTCTAAACTATAAGTTTTGGCCTGGTCAAAAGTCAGTTCTTCGGCCGTACCTTTAGTTACATTGTACAAATAAAAATGCGGCTCTGCGACATCCGACTTATAAAACGGCTGAATCGGATTAGGCTGACGCTGGGGTTGATGGTAAGTTATGTGCCCACTCTCCACATTGTAGCTACCATTTATGTCGGAAGACAGGGAATAGATATTTATTCCTGTCGCGTACAAAAAATTATATTTTGGCTTTTGCCCAATGCCCGGCAAATAAATAAACGCGGCAACTAAAGCTATCATTAAAACCGGTATGGCCAAAGCAATAATTAACGGAATGTTCTTTTTCTCAATCATATACTCATATTATAGCACTTTTTGACGAAATAAGATATGATAATGTCAATAAAAAGAAAATGGCATTTTGTCTTAAATCTTTAATCTTAAATCGTTAATCTTTATGGAACGCGTACAAAAATTTATAAGTAGCGCCGGCGTAGCCAGCCGCCGGCAGGCAGAGGAGTTTATTAAATCCGGCCAAGTTTTAATTAATGGCAAAAAAGCAAAGCTGGGCGATAAAGTCAATCCGAATTCCGATGTGGTAAAAGTATACGGCAAAATAGTTAAGTTGGCTGATGATAAAATTTACATTGCTTTAAACAAGCCAAGAGGCTGTGTTGTTTCCAAAAGCGATCCTAAAGGTAAGAAAACAGTTTTTGATTTGCTACCCGTCGATTTGCGCACCAAGGTATGGAATATTGGCCGTTTGGATTTTGACACCGAAGGATTGCTGATTATGACCAACGACGGCGACTTAACCCAGCAGCTTGCCCACCCTAGCTTTGAGCATGAAAAAGAATATGAGGTTGCCACGCAGGAAGCACCGACCGAAAGCCAGTTGGAGCACCTCCGCACCGGCGTGGAAATTTCCACCGGCACAACTTACCCGGCCGAAGTAAAACAGCGCGACGGCAAAGTCCGCATTACAATTCACGAAGGCAAAAAACGCCAGGTTCGCAGAATGTTTTCCACTGTTGGCTTAACTGTGACTGGTTTAAAACGCATCCGCGTTAATAAACTGCTTTTGCCCAAAGACCTACCCCTGGGAGCGTACCGGCTGATAAAAAAAGAAGACATTCTGTAAACGAAAATTTTTATAATTTTTTAGTTTTCATAATTCGTTTATCTTTGCTATAAGTCATCAACAAGTATGGACACTAAAAAAATATTGGCGATAGTTATTTTTTTAGCGATGATACTAACTATCATCGCCTTGTTTTTAATTGACCAAAAATATAAAATAATAATTGTCTCAATTCCAAAATTTCAGCATGATGTAAAATCCCCTACACCAGTGCCTCCTGTTCTTCAATCTCAAATCTCAAATCTAAAATCTTCAATCTTACTCCCCGTTCCCTTCACCCCTCAAGCCCCCACGGCTAATTGGGACATCTTGCATAATGAAGACTGCGAGGAAGCCGGCAGTATAATGGCCAACGCTTACTTTAACGGTCCACACGACGCAAAGCTCGATGCCGCTTACGTAGAAAATTTGCTTACCAAAATTACCGACTGGGAAATGAATGTCTTTGGTTATAACCTGAACATTACCAGCGAAGAAACGATAAAAATGATTACGGCCAATTTTAATTTGCAGGCCAAAATGCTAAACAACTTTACCGAAGACGACATAAAAAAAGAGCTGGCACAAAACCACCTCATCCTCTTACCCGCCAACGGACAGCTCCTGGGTAACCCCAACTACAAACAACCCGGCCCAAAATACCATATGCTGGTTATTCGCGGCTATACCTCGTCCTCTATCATTACCAATGACCCCGGCACGCGCAACGGCTTAAACTATTACTACTCTTTTGACACCCTCTATAATGCAAATGGAAACTGGAACCACCAAACCAATTCCGTTGACTTAAACAACAAAAATATAATTGTTATTTGGAAGTAATTTTTTATTGAATAATAACCTATCTGTATAGTTCTGATTCTTCACTTGGAGGAACAATTTCTCCACTTAATTCAAATTTAACCTCATTTAAAAATTGTTGTAAAAAAGCTTTTCTTCTTTCGCTAATCTCCTTGGGTCCTATTTCATTGTCTAAACTTTCCAGCTCAAATTTTACTGCATCTAAAGGGTAAATATTTGGCTCAAGGGTACGATTAGCAGCAAAAGGGTCTAGCTCGTGATAAAAAGGTTTGCCTTCTCTTCCGCAATTTTCAAAAATCTTGATTATTGCGAATGCACCGCCTTTTTCGGTCCAGGTACTTTCAGAAAATTGCTTTCGTTCAGTTGTTTCGTATTCAAGTTCTTTAATAAAATCATAAAAAAAGTCATTTCTTTTTTCTATAGTTTCCCTAGCAGCCCCGTAGTCAATTTTTTCTTCAATCGCTGGCATTCGGTATAACAATCCGTCTACGGTATTTTCATATTCTGTTTTTTTTGGTTCCCGATTTTTTTTAAGCGTGGGATCGTCTAAATTCATTGACGGTCTGTTGCGATGCCCCCCACTGGCAAAATATCTCATTATCGCAATGGCTCCACTCTGGTCTAGCTTGTCCGCTGTAAACAAAATAAATGCTTCCACGTCTTTTGGGGCTTGTTCCAAACTAAATACCTTATGCGCCGAACTGTTTTTAATTGCTGACAGTACTTTAGGAATTTTATATTCCGGAAAACCGATACTTCTTAAAAGATCCTCTGTATATTGCGCTGTTGCTTCTGTTTCTTTTTCACCGTTATTATAAGCTTTTAAGTGAGTAATTAAATCATGGAATATTACGGCA
This sequence comes from Candidatus Doudnaibacteriota bacterium, assembly GCA_038203095.1. GTDB lineage: Bacteria > Patescibacteriota > Doudnabacteria > UBA920 > UBA920 > PALSA-1336. The sequence continues at coordinate 15,023 of JBBREH010000015.1, forward strand.
GCCCTTAAAACATCCTTATCCTGATCAATTTCTGGAAAATTTTCAGCATAATTAAGCACCCGCATCATATGCAAATAATCATGAGCGGGATCTGGTTTATCCGCCTCTTCTATTGCTCTTTCCCCATTAGCAATTTTGGCTAAGTCAAAATTTATATGACTAATACCAGCCTTAGCCAAGTCAAGCATTTTTTGTTTTAAAACTTCATCGGCAGGATGCCCCTCTTTAAACAAATGCAATAAATTTTTATTTTTCTCAAAACTAAGATTCATAAATTCTTACTCCTCTCCCTCCCACGCTAAGCGTGGGTGTGGACAGCTTAGCTGGCCTCCCCTATTTGCTGTCATTTTATAATGCTTTACTATTTTCTATGCCTATAATATGGTTGGTGCTTTTGGGGTTCGACCAACTCCGGAAAAATTGATCTTTCGGCTACGGTATTAATTTCTAAATCTGACAATATTTTAGCCTCTGTATTCATGTTTAAAGTCTTGGCACATATTACTTGATGCCTGCTCATACGATTGAAGATCGTTTTAAAATTATAAAACTTTTCGCTATCTGGTTCATTTTCTACCCTAGTTAATACATAAGCTATTAACTGCTGCTCTGTTGCGGCAGCAATCATAAATTTTTCTTGATCCAGGGTTTCGTGGGGGCAATTTGGGTCAGCTGACTTAAGCGCCAATTCTTGGTAGACAATAACAAAATCTTTCTCGCTTAAGTCCCTAATTTTTTTTACTTTTTTTCTATTTGAATAGCCATAATTTACCCCTCCCCTATTTGTTGTCTCCACATAGCATAGTACAAACCTTTTTGGTCAACAAGGTCTTGATGCTTGCCATGTTCGGCGAGTTTGCCTTTTTCCAGAACGTAAATTTTGTCGGCGTGCATAATGGTGGAAAGACGGTGGGCAATGAGAACAGTTATTTGGTCTTTGTTTATAGAAAGTTTTTTAATTGTTTCCGTAATTTGCAGTTCAGTCAGCGAGTCAAGCGATGAAGTGGCTTCGTCAAAAACCAAAAGTTTAGGATTGCGCAATAACGCGCGAGCTATCGATAATCTTTGTTTTTCCCCACCGGAAACTTTTACGCCGCCTTCGCCAATTACGGTATCCAGGCCTTGCGAAGCGCGCTGCATCAAACTATCGGCCGCCGACTCTTTCAGCACTTTTAGCAGCTGGTCATCGGTCGCTTCCGCGTTAACAAATTTTAAATTGTCACGAATACTACCGGCAAAAACTTGCGTGTCCTGCGTGACCAAACCAATTTGCGCTCTTAATTCATTTAGGTCGATATTTTCCAAAGGCAAATTGTTGTACAAAACTTTGCCACTGTTTGGCCTGTAAAGCGCTACCAGCAATTTTACTAAAGTAGTTTTTCCGCTGCCGGATGGGCCTACGAATGCAATGGTTTCACCGGCTTTGGCCTGAAATGACATATTGGACAGGGCGTCGCGGGTACCGCTAAGGTGACGGAAAGATGCGGAGCCAAAAGCAATATCCGTGAGCAGTCCAAGTTTTTGCGGGTTATGACTAACTGGCTCCTTGGGCGCGGCCAAAATATCTTTAAAGTTTTTTAAACTCGCCTGCGCTTCGCGGTAAGTATTAACCACGTCTCCCAATTGCTGAAGAGGTTGAAACAAAAAGAAGGAATAAATATACAAAGAAAAAAATTGCCCCAAAGAAATACTGCGCAAAAACACTAAGTATAACATTACAAACAGCATGGCTACCCTAAGCGCGTTAACCATTGTGCCTTGAATAAAACTTAAACTGCGAATATATTTAATTTTTTGTAATTCCAATTTTAAGATTTCATTGGTTGTGTCATTCAACCGGCCTATTTCCTGGCTAGCCAAACCGAGCGATTTTACCAGCTCAATATTGCGCAAACTTTCGGTAGTCGAGCCTGCTAAGGCCGCGGTTTGCGCCACAATTTTAGTTTGTACGGTTTTAATTTTTTTACTTAAAAAAGTGCTAGCAATACCCAAAAGTGGCACCATAGAAATATAAACCACGGCAATTATCCAATTAACCCGAAAAGCATAAAAAATTACGAACACAAAACCAATCAAGGTAGTAAACAAAATACTAATAAGCGAGATAATTAAATTTTGCACATTAAGCCTAACCTGCTGGAGTATGCCCAAAGTCTCCCCGCTCCGCTGGTCTTCAAAAACCTGATACGGCAACTCCAAAGAATGCGCCAAGCCGTCGGTGTACATTTTAGCGCCCAGGCGCTGGGTAATGGTGTTGGTATAATAGTCCTGAAAATTTTTCGCCACACGCGAAACGAAAGCCACGCCCATAGAAGCCAAAAGTAACAACCCGGCACCATGGATAAACTGCGCCTTTGTAAAATGATCAAACTTAGTTACGTAGTTGTCCAGTACCAGCCGAAAAATATACGGATCAAGCAAAGAAAATATTTGGTTAATAGCTGCTAACGCCAAAGCCAAAGCCAAAAGTTTCCAATATTGTTTTAAATATTTGAGCAAGATGTGCATATGAAACTCAGATTCAGTACTTTTAGTACCATATTAGTATTTAGTAAAGATTATTTAACAAACAATCGTCCAAAAAATGTAATAAAAACCGCTATGGTCACCGCCACGGCAGAACCTCTTAAAAACCATTTAGAAAAACCTCTGGAAATATATTTTTCTCCCATAATTGCAGGGTTCTCGGAAAAGCGAATAAGAAAATAAAAAATAACCGGTAAAATCGCGCCATTTAAATAGTCCGCGTACAAGGTTAAACCGAACAAATTTATTTTAGGGAATAATGCTACGGCTAAACCCAAAATAATTTGTAAAATAAAAAAAATGTAAAAAATTCTACCCTTTGCAAAACTAGCGTTTAAAGTTCTCTCAAATCCAAAGAACTCCGAAAATACATAAGCTGTAGCTAGCGGCACAATGGTCAGACCTAAAAAAGAAGCCGCCAAAAGACCGGTGGCAAACAAAGTATAAGAAAGCGCTCCGGCCAACGGCTTAATTGCTAAAGCGGCGGAATAGCCATCGGTAACTGGAATATGGTTTTTAAATAAAGTGTAACTTACAGCAACGGCAATCATCCAAGAAAAAATATTAGCCAACAAAGAGCTAAAATAAATTTCTGTCCGTTCTTCAGAAAGCTGCTCAGGCTTAAGGCCCTTGTCCGCGATAAAGCTATTAACAAAAAATTGTCCCCAGGCTGTAACCGTAGTACCTAGCACAGCAATCAGGGTAAACCAATAATGAAAATCTGTTAAAAAACTGGCGCTTGGAGCTATTAAACTAAGCCTTAGCGCTTCTCCCCAATTTGGCTTGGATAAAATAGCGGAAAAAATATACACCCCATAAAATAAAATAGTAAAAAGAAAAAGGCGTTGTAGGCTTTTAAAATTCAACTTAACGACCAAAAGTATGAGCAATAAACAAACCAAAATTAAAACCGGCTGCCAGGGCAGCTGGAACAGTTGAATAGCAGACTTTAACCCAGCCACATTCTGCAATACCACACCCTGGTTTACAAAAAAATAACCGAAAAATAAAATCAATGCTACACGTGCACCATAATACTCGCGAATTAAGTCGCCTAGCCCCTTGCCTGTAACAATAGCTATGCGCGCGCCAATTTCTTGAGTGACGCCCAAAAGCAGCGTGGTAAAAATAATTAAATACTGCGAACTCATGCCGTAAATAGCTGCCGCTACCGAATAGGTCGCCACACCGCCGGCGTCATTATCCGCCATGGCAGTAATTAGACCTGGGCCAATAACAACCAGCAGTAATAGAAATTGTTTACGGAATTTTGTCCAGTTAAAAGTCATAACTATAGCTGTCACAATAACTATAACGCCTATCTATTGCCTGTAATTGTTATAGTTATGATTATTGTTGATATTAAGCGTTTGGCGCGAGCAACCGCATTACGTCATCAATCGTCACCACACCAACCAGTTTTTTTTCTTTGTCTAAAACCGCGGCGGTGTACAAATTATACTTAGTCATCAGCTTCACAACTTTGGAAATTTTATCGTATGGTTTTAGTGTGGAATGAAGTGGAAAGTCCTTAGCGATTTTGGAAATTATTGCCTCTTTGTCTGCCAACAACAGACGCCTAAGTGATATTGCGCCTATAAATTTACCGGCTTGGTCGGTAACGTACATATGAACAATTGAGCGCATACTGCCCGAGACTTTTCTTAACTCTTCAACGGTTTGAGAAACGGTCCACTCAGGCCGTGCGGCAAAAAAATCTAAAGTCATAATACCCCCTGCTGTATTGCCTTCATAAGCCAAAAGTTTTTCCACGCTCTTTGCTCTACCTCCAACCTTAGACAAAAACTCTCTGGCTTCCGGCTCAGACAGAGTCTGAACCAAATCGGCAAACTCATCGCTGGACATTTGCGACAAAATTTTACTGGCACGTTCCGGCCCTAAATATTTTATTAAGACCGTTTGCAATTGCGGATCCACCTCTTCCAGCACTCTTGCCGCCTCAACTGAACCCAAAGAAGTCAGCAGACTGGAGCCCTGTTTTACATCTAACTCCTCTACTATATTTGCCAAGTCCGCCGGGTGCAACTCCCCCAACTCCTCTACAGCGGTATTAAGCTGTAAAGGCAAACTACCTTCCAAAAGTTTAGCTTTACGCCAGTCAATTAGCTTAACCAAAAATAATCTGGCAAAAAAAGAATCGGCCATGCCTAGGCGGCGCAATAGTCCGCGAAAGCTTGGGTCAATGCCCAAAACACACATTTTATTGTCTAGCGTGCCAATACGTAAATCATTTACCCGCACTACGCGCGTGCCGGCAACATCCACAATTTGTCTGTCCAGGACTTCCCTTTTTAAATAAACATACTGATGATTTTTAGGTAACTCGGCAAAGGCGATTTTGCCAAATAAATTTTTAAGCGAAATTTCACTACCGGTAAAATTTCCGACAAATTCATACGGCACAAATTTGACTTCACCCGTCTTGGTTTGGATAACCAAAAACTCCAACGGGGCAAACGCGCCTTCCTTGGGCGAAATTAAAATATCCTTGAGCTTACCGACACAAGCGTCAGAGCTGTCATAAATTTTATTGTCTAAAAGCTCGCTAATGTAGGGCATAAAACTATCCTGACATACGGATTCATCCGGATTTGCGGACAGCTATATAACCTAAGTATCCGCAGTTATCCGTTGATCCAGATATTAGTCTATAAATCCGGATCGGAAACTAAATTTATTCTACCACACCAATCTTTATCTTTTACTTATGTTTCTTTTATCAAATGATTACCTATCATCGAGACCACCGTTACAATCAACGAGCCAAAAAATGCGGCCCAAAAGCCGGCAACGTGAAAACCTTTAACGAAGCTGGCTGCCCAGAACATTAGCGCGTTTATCACTAAAAAGAAAAAGCCAAATGTCACAATGCTTAAAGGTAAAGTCAGCAATTTTAATGCCGCGCCTAATGTAACGTTTAAAATGCCCAAAACCACGGCCACCAAAATCGCTGTCCAAAAGCTAACAACCACAATACCCGAGACCACAGACGATGCGGCTAAAACCCCCAAAGCTGTGAATAAAATTCTTAAAAGTAATTTCATATATAATAAACTGTTTAATTTAATTAGGTTCCAAGATATTATATCATTTTTTGATATTTTTTGCTATTATAGATAAATGAAAGATGCTTCTAAAAAATCTTTGCAACTCCACAAAAAGTATCACGGTAAGATGGAAATAAGGAGCAAGGTGCCACTTGGCAGTACCGGCGATCTTTCTATAGCTTACACACCGGGCGTGGCCGAGGTGTGCCGGATGATTGTGGGTGATGAACGGTTGGCAAAAACTCACACTATTAAAGGCAATAGCGTGGCAGTAATTACCGACGGCAGCGCGGTTTTAGGTTTGGGCAATATTGGCCCTTTGGCCGGCTTGCCGGTTATGGAAGGCAAGGCGATTTTATTAAAAAGGTTTGCAAATGTTGATGCATTCCCGATTTGTTTGGATACACAAGACACCCAAAAAATTATTGATACTATAAAAAATATCTCTCCGGTGTTTGGCGCTATCCAGCTGGAAGATATTTCCGCGCCACGCTGTTTTGAAATAGAAAAACGCCTGCAAAAAGAGCTGGCCATTCCTGTTTTGCACGACGACCAACATTCCACGGCCGTGGTGGTTTTGGCAGCGCTGATAAATAGTTTGAGGTGTAGCGTGCCCATTTATGGGCCATCCAAGACGCCGATAAATCGGCACGTTACACAAATAAAAATTGTCATCAACGGCGCCGGTGCCGCCGGCATTGGCATTGCCCGGTTGCTAATTGTTTACGGTTTTAAAAATTTGATTATTTTAGACAGCCAAGGCGCACTGTATAAAGGTAGAAAAGATTTGGTGGCTGACAAACTAGAGATAGCGCGTAAAACTAACCAAGCCATAACTAAAGGCGGACTAGCTGAGTGTCTAAAAGAAGCCGACGTTTTTATTGGCGTCAGTAAAGCAGGATTATTATCAGAAGTGCTGATAAAACAAATGAATCCCAAACCCATAATTTTTGCGCTGGCCAATCCTATTCCCGAAATTATGCCCGAGCGCGCAAAAAAAGCCGGTGCCTTTATTATAGCCACCGGTCGCAGTGACTTCCCCAACCAAATTAACAACGTCCTCACCTTCCCCGGCATTTTCCGAGGCGCGCTGGACAACAATATTCGTTTTATTACTCCCGCAATGTTAATTAAAGCTGCTGTTAATTTATCAGCCCTAGTCAAATCCCCCACCCCCATCAAAATTTTACCAAGTCTTTTTGACACTAAAGTAGTCAAGGCTGTGGCAAGGGCAATTAAATAGCCCTGATGTCCACCTTCTGAGGCAACGCCAGGAGGTGACCATCAAAAATGAATGCTCCCCGGAGCAAGCTCCGAGGTATCAACTGCAACTCTCAGTTTACCATCTCGAGCGAGGGTGAGAGCTCCGCCAGTTGGCGGACGAACCCGAGTCGAGAGACCTGTCTAATACAGAAGATAATAGATCCCTCCGCTCCTCGGATGCACTCGTCGGTCGGGATGGAACAAGAGCCACAGCCCGGGGCAAGCTCCGAGGAATTCTATTGATTAAAAAATTAACTCTTTTCTTATGAACAACGAATGGTTCAACAAAAAAAATTTGTCTATAACCGGGGGCGTTCTGACTTTAATAGCTATTATTATTCTGCTGGCGGTTTTTTTGCCCCGTAAAAAAGCTAATAATATCGCAGACAACCAAGGACAAAATCAGAGCCAAAACCAAATCCCCAATCCGGAGCTCGAAAAACTTGCCAACTACAACGGAATCAACCAAAAATATGGCCTGTTTTTAACCTCGGCTCAGCAAAAATATTTGCTGAAAAATCGTTTTATACTGCTTAACCCAGAGGAAAGTAACGTTATGGCCAATTCCGGCGGTGGCTTTGACCAAATGCTGTCCGCTTTTGACCTGATAGGTGGCTCAAGCTCTATTTATTATCGAAAGCCGGAAGACAGTAGACTGGTAACTCCCGATGTGGTTTTACACGCCTACCATAAATTCTTTGAAAATACGCTAGAACTTTTGGAGCAAAACGAGCTAGGCCAAACTTTAAATGAATTTTTAGTTACCTTACAAACCAATCTCGCAACTGCCGCAAAAAATTCCGAAGGCGTAATAAAAGAGCGTTATCAAAACTTAAACGCACAAATAATTTTAGCCCGCGTCCTAAATGAAAACCAAAACGGCATTAAACCCGATTCCTTTGCCAGCCCGGAAGAAGAAACAGCTTTTTGGGAAAAAGACAAAACCGCTGATAATTTTAACAACGCCAAAAAAATCTTAAACAAATATTCATCTGGCTTGCCGGCAAATTTAATTACCGCCATCCAAACCGATTTGAATGATATTTACGAAGCCAAAAATGTAGGCGTCTCTCTCCTGTTCGGCCAATACTCCGACACCTTAAAAACCGACTACACACAATTTACTCCCCGCAGCCACTACGCCAAAAATTCCAAACTCCGGGCTTATTTTAGAACTATGATGTACCTGGGACGCAGCAGTTATTTTTTGCAAAAAGACGTTGGTATTACGGACACCAATTTGTTAATTAAACAAATGGCGCAAAAATCCGCCCAAGGCATAATGCCCGTAACTGACTGGCAAAAAATTATGACCATAACCGGCTACTACGCCGGGCAAAGTGATGACCTAACCTACACCGAATGGACAACTTATTTAAATAAAATTTTAGGTCCGGGTAATAATGATGCTGGATTAATTTCAACTGACAGTGTCGGCAAACTGGCGCAAAATTTAACACAGCTTCGTCTGCCAAAAATTTTATCCGACGTAATTGTGGATGAAAACATTGGTTCGCAAAACAAGAGCGACCTGTTAAGAAACTCCCTGTCTTTCCGCATCTTTGGCCAACGATTTACTTTTGACGCCTGGATGCTTAACAATTTAACCGCCGGCCAGGAAGCCACTAAATTCAACCTGCCTTCAACGCCCTCGGCGCTATTTGTGCCGGCAGCATTTGGCGACCCAACAGCGCAAAAATATACCGCAGAACTTTTGCAAAAAGACGCGGGCTTTAAACCCGAAGAAGTAAAAAGCTTTAATGCCAAACTTGCTCAGGTAAAAACTAACATTACCAAAATCAAACACGACGAATGGTTTGCCGATATGGGCCGCGCGTGGCTTTATGTACTTGGCTCATTAACTAAAACTTACGATAAAACCTATCCCAAATACATGCAGGCGACGCCATTTTTGGACAAACAAATTCAAACCTACTTAGGTTCCTACACCGAACTGAAACACGATACCCTGCTGTACGCCAAACAGAGCTACGCGGAAAAAGGCGGCGGCGGCGAAGACGTCCCTGTTCCGCCGGTAGTCAAAGGTTTTGTGGAACCCAATATGGATTTTTGGAACCGCTTTAGCGAGCTCGTCCAAAACACTCAAACGGTTTTTAAAACCAATAATTTATTACAAAATACAACTGCGGTCGAACGCCTGGAAAACTTTAAATCGATTGTGGAGTTTTATAAAAAAATCTCCCAGGCCGAAACCGAAGGCAAGGCAATTTCAGACGATGATTACGAAAAACTCCGCGTAACAAGCTTAAGTTTTATGGCCGATCCGTTTGATGGCTCAAACCCGGACGAAGACAGCGGCAAAGTTGCCCTAATTGCCGACATTCATACCGACGCGGTAAAAAGCAAAATTCTCTATGAGGCCACCGGCATCCCTTATATAATGCTGACAATTGTTGACAATGAAGATTCGCCCCGCCTGGCTTTAAGCCCTGTTTATAACCACTACGAACTTACGGGCGACTTGGGCGGAAATCGTTTGACTGATGAAGACTGGAAATCTTGGGTCTACAACCAAACCGACAAACTTCCGCCAAAAAATTTCTGGTATAACTCATTAGTCGCAAAATAAAAATATGAAGAAAAATACTATATTTTTAATTATTTCAGCAGTAGTGGCTATTGCGGTGGGATTGATTATTTTAGGCTACACTATTAAACGAAGAAATTATTCCCGAAACTGCCGTGACATTATTGGTGATGGCTATGCAATGGGATCGGATCGAAATCCTGTAGTAATCGGCAACACTTGTGATTAAATCTGACCCGGCTGCAAGCAGCCAGACTCGCTCTACGTCGCTAATAAATTCAAGTGTCATTCCGGGCGACCAAGACAACATAGGCATTTTTGCGAGAGAGAAATCCGGTCACATGGAATTTAGCCAACGAGGATATCCTCTCCTATTATAAGGACTCAATCAAGCATATAGGAGGGTGTCTTGTGGAGAGAGACGGGGTGGTATGATCTTTGCTAATAATCTACCTTCCTCCCCCGCCTAGCGGCGGGTACTCCTCCTGTACCAGGAGGAGAGCTCCGGAGTTTTACTCGTACGTAGTTACAATGATCAAATTTAATATGACCGGATGAATTCCTTAATTTTGAACATCTCATGAAATTCCATCCATTTTTTATTGTTCTGTTTATTTTGTTTTTCGCTGTAATACTCACTCTTGCCAGAACAAAGCATCCAGTGAAACCTACAAACACTCAAAGCCAGGCTGATAATACAAAAACATCCGAAGACAATACCCGCCCAATTCCTCCCCAGTTTCCGGACAAAACGTTTTTTTTAAGTGCAATTAGACAAAACCCGTACGCCGCGGCAACAACGACAATTTTCGGCATAACCGTCCCCCATCACCTTTTGGCTGCCAATCTTATAGCCAAAGCTTTTGCCTTTGCTGCCAACCAGCAGCCGGAAACAGTTTTGCTTATAAGTCCCGACCATTACTTTTTAGGCAAGACGGATGTTTCAATTTCCGAACGAAATTTTTTAACCGTGTTCGGGGAGTTACAAACTGATTCCAAAGCTGTAAAAAAATTAGAGGAATTAAAATTTGTCAGTAACCAGGACTTTTTTTATCGTGAACACGGCTTAGGCGCGGAACTGCCATTTATTAACTACTATTTTCCCAAAGCTAAAATTATTGCCCTAACTTTTAAAGAGACAACGCCCAAAGCTGAATTAAATAAAATTATTGATGTTCTAAAAAAGACCATCACAGCAAAAACATTAATCATTCAAAGCACGGATTTTTCCCACTATCTCACTCCTGCTAATGCCCAAACGCACGACGAACAAACCACAAAAATTTTAGAGTCGGGTAATGCTGATAATTTATTTCATCTAGTCCAGCCGGACAACCTAGATTCCACCGCCTGCCAATACCTGCAAACTCGCCTGCAAAACGAAGTCTTTGGCAGTAAGCTTAAAATCCTTTTTCACAAAAATTCGCAAGATTACACCCAAGAACCGCTAACTTCTACCACAAGTTATATTATTCAGGCTTATTTAAAGTAGCTTCCGATCTTTACAAAATCTGGAATTTGTGATATAATTGTGGTCTAAATTATTTTACTACCTTATTTAAGGGAGCAGATGCTCCCTTTTAGAATGTTATTTATATTATGACACCTACTCCTCAACCAAACGGTTTTCAAAATTTAGGCATAGCCCCAAAGCTAATGCAAATTTTGGAAACTCACAAATTTGTTACACCAACACCAATTCAACAAAAATCTATTTTGCCCGGCACCGAAGGCAAGGATATTATGGGCATTGCCCAAACAGGGACGGGGAAAACCCTGGCTTTTGGCATTCCAATGATCCAACGTCTAGCACAGGCCAGCGGCAAAACTAAAGGCTTAGTAATTTTACCAACCAGAGAACTCGCTCTTCAGGTTAACGAAACGCTTAAAAAAATTGGCTCTACGCTTGGCCTTAAAACAGCAATTTTAATTGGCGGTGAAAATATGGGCAAACAAATTAAAATGTTGCGTCTTAATCCGCACATTATTATTGCAACGCCAGGCAGGTTAATTGACCATCTTGAAAGCCGCACCATTACTTTAAACACCGTCAGTATTTTAGTTTTAGATGAAGCTGATAGAATGCTGGATATGGGTTTTGCCCCGCAAATTAAAAAAATTATGCAAACTGTGCCTAAAACACGTCAAACAATGTTATTTAGCGCAACTATGCCTAATGAAATTGTAGACATTGCTAAATCGTTTATGCATTTGCCCTTGCGCATAGAAGTAGCGCCCCAGGGCACGGCTGTTGAATTAGTGGAGCAGGAATTATTCTTTGTACACCGCGAAGACAAGTCCGCGCTTCTCCAAAATATTTTAAAAGAATATACCGGCAGTATTTTAGTTTTTTCTCGTACCAAGTTTGGCGCTAAAAAAATTGCCCAAACCATTCGCAATCATGGCTACACGGCTTCAGAGATCCATAGCAATCGCTCGCTCAACCAGCGCATCGAAGCTTTAGACGGCTTCAAAATTGGCCGCTACAGAATTTTAGTCGCTACCGATATTGCAGCCAGAGGAATTGATGTTACAGGCATTCAACTGGTTGTAAATTACGACCTGCCTTCCACTGCCGAAGATTATGTTCATCGCATTGGCCGTACGGGTCGCGCCGGAATGGCCGGCAAAGCAATTTCTTTTGCTATGCCCGAACAGCGTTTTGAAGTCCGCGCTATTGAACGCCTCATTCGCACGAATTTGCCGGTAATCAAAACTCCCGCCTTAGTCAGATTACCAAAAGCTCCGGAAACCGAGAGACCCGACCGCTACGCCGACAAAAAACCTAATCCTTTTAGCAACCACAGGTCGTCTTCCCCCACCCATTCCCGCTTTAGCCGCGCCACTACCGGCGGCGGATTTAGAAAACCTAATTCCAGCAACTTCAGAAAACCTGCCACTTCCCGAGGCTTTGGCCAAAGGTGGAAGTAACAGGATACAATAATTTTAAAAATCGCCGTAAAGGCGATTTTTTGTTATGATGGTTATATTATGGAAATAATTGAAGCCCATGAAAATTTTATTAATAAAGTTATTCAAAAACATTTTTGCACCACCCCGTCAAAAATTTTGAGAATGACTACAGGCATTTGCAATGAAGTGTACACCGCCGTTTTAGACGACAGAGAGGTTATTGTTCGTTTAAGTTTGTATAACAAATTTTTAATGGGCTCTCATAATAACATCCCATTGTTCAAAAAACTCGGTTTAAAAGTTCCGGAAATTCTAGCCGAAGACTATAGCAAAACTTTAATCCCTTACTCTTATCAAATTCAAAGTAAAATCGAAGGGTGCGATATAGGCGAAGTTATAAACCAATTAACCGATGAACAATTAAATGCCATTGCTAAAGAAATATCTAATGTCTTTTTAAAAGTCGCTACAATTCCTTCCAGCCAAAACTTTGGAGTCGTATGGGACGGAGAAAATGAGTTTAGCGATACCTGGACAGAGCGCATGAAAATTTGGACGGAAGAAACAGTTGAGCGAGGCAGAAAAACCGGCATTATGAATAACGAAATGCGAAAACTTGCGGAAGGTTTATATGCCGATCATAAAATTTATTTTGATTCAGTTAAGCCAGTAACTTATTTTGGCGATATATCTTCTAAAAATGTAATGGTATTTAACGGCAAGTTTAATGGGCTAGTAGATTTAGACGGCTTAACCCAAGGCGACTATTTAGAAGCCGTAGGAAGAATTCAGGCCAGTTGGTTTGGTACGCATTATGGCGAAATTTACACCAATGCAGTTATGGATGAATTAAAATTATCAAACAGCCAAAAAAAAATAGTTAGAGTCTACGCGATTATGAATCGGATTTCCTGGACCTGTGAAAATGGCATCCAGTTTAACCAAAATACCAAGCCTGTGGTAAATTGGGAGGCGGATAAAGAGAATAAAAAAGTGATTAAACTTTTAGCAAATGGAATATAATATCGACTCTAAAATAATCCAACACGTCACGAAGAAAAACAAACTGCGTCAGCCGATGGAAGCCAATCGCTTTTCCAGCGGGTCGATTAACCGTGTTTATAATCTTGGCGACAAGTATGCTTTAAAAATTGAAGACCGCGGCGGGCACGAAATTTTAAAGCCGACTCCTGAAATAACTGCCAAATTATTAGCCCAAGGCGCTAAAGTGCCGAAAATTTTAGACTTTGATACTGTCGACGGCAATAGCTATATCTTAATGGAAATAATGCCGGGAACTAATTTAGTTTACGATTGGATGTCATTTTCAGACAGCCAAAAAGAAAATATGATAGCACAACTGGCTGAGCAGTTACAAATTTGGCACTCAATTAAATTTAGTCAATACTGCATCCCGATTGTCAGCTTTCAGTCTTTTGATAATCTTCAACCTGCAATTGAAAGGTTGTTTCAAAAACAAAATACCAGGCTTCAAAAGGACAAACTTCCAAAGGAATTGGCGGCTAGTATTGAAATGATGGAAGAATTTTATCATAAAAATATTTCTTTGTTAGATGAAACCGGCACGGCCGTATTAACCCATCAGGACATCCATTTAGAAAATATTTTTTATCAAGACAATAAACTCACGGGTATAATAGACCTTGACTGGGCAGACCAGGCGCCTAAAGATTACGAACTTTGGAAAATAATGGATACTTTTCACCGGCCTAAATTTTGCGTAGAAGAAAAAATTAGTCACCTTTATGGAAATTACCAAATGACCAAAGAGCTTGGGTGGCTGAAAAAATATTACCCAGGACTTTTTGAGGTAAAAAATTTGGCCAACCGGATCAGGCTATATTACCTCGATACCCTGCTAGAAACTTTAGTTGATTATCAAAACGGCTTATGGGGAGACAGCGGTTTGCGCAAGGTAGTGGATAAAATCCCCGACTTTTACCAAAATTTTTGGCTGGATAAAATGCTTAATGAATCCTAAATTTAACAAAAAAATTTCCTGGCGTTTATTTTTGACTGGACTGATAATTTTAATTTTTCACCTGGCTGTCTTTTGCTTTATTGGTCTTAACGACAATATAAAAAGGGCGGATATTATCGTCATTTTTGGCAATACTGTGAACGTAGACGGCACGCTTTCTGATAGGCTTAAAAGCCGGCTGGATGAGGGCTTAGAACTTTTTAATGCCGGTGATGCTGATTATATTTTAGTAACCGGCGGCTTTGGCAAAGAAGGACACGATGAACCGCAGGTAATGAAGCAGTATTTAATAAGTAAGAATGTACCGCGGGATAGCATTTTCCAAGACTCACAAGGCGCCAATACTTTAGCCAGCGCACAAAACACAAAACAAATAATGACAGAAAAAAAATTAACTTCCGTGATTCTAGTTTCCCAATATTTCCACATTACCCGCGCCGTGTTCACCTTTAAAAAAATCGGCGTAACAGAAGTCTACCACGCGCACGCTAAAATTTTTGAACTGCGCGACCTCTATTCCCTGCCCCGCGAAATAGCCGCGTTCTATAAATACCTAATGTCCCTAAATTAATTTTTAACATATGGCGCCGGTATAACACAATATATTGCGCAATCCCCCGATAAATATGGATTATTTGAATAAAAGTTTTGATTTTTTTAAATTTTTAAAGACACAAATATTTCCATACTAGCTAAGCGATAACAACTAAGCGATTGACTCCTCTGTTGAAATCAATTATAATACCCTTGCAATCAAATACAATTACTACTTGGCATTCGACTGCGATAAAGCAATGTCGGACAAGCAACACCCTGATGTTTGACACAGCAAACATCACTTCCAGCGACTCTTCACAAATTCTGTGCGAGAGTTTTTTTATTCTCCTCTATTTGCTAAATTGCGCCCATGCTTCCGGAAAAAAAGGACCAACGGTTTATTGCCGTGTTAAATAAAAAAGTGGAGACCGGCAGACTAATGAATGCCCTGGGCCATATGGCTGCGGGGCTGGCCGGCGGATTTGGCAAAGCCGACGAAATGCGTTTTTTAGAATACAAAGACAAAGACGCAGGATCACATCCCCATATTTCCCACTTTCCGTTTATTATTTTAAAGGCCGACAACTCCAACCAAATCCGCAAAGTCAGGAATGAAGCGGTGTCTAGAGATATTATATTTACCGACTTTACAAGCACTATGACTGTGGGGACGTCAGAGGAGCAACAACAACGCACAGCCGAAACTCCTGAAGCTGAATTGGAATATTGGGGCATTTGTTTATTCGGCAACACACAAGGATTAAGAGAATTAACCGGGAAGTTTTCCCTGTTCCAATAATCAAGATAGTTTTATAAAAATGAAATGATTGGGTCATGGTGCCCGTAGCTCAATGGTAGAGCACCGCTCTGTGGCAGCGGCTACGCGAGTCCGATTCTCGTCGGGCACCCCAGACGGTATCTAATATAACCGAGTTCGGTTGATTGGATATCATCACAGAAGTCTCGGCAATTTGTCGGGATTTTTGTGTTTTAGGGGCAATCTTTGATTTTGATTTGCCGGCTATGACCGGGGTAAATTCTACGACCAAGTCAGTTATTATCCTTGGACCGGTGATTTCCTTGTATTTTTTGGTAAAGACCAGATTTTCGGCTTGCATCAATCCTCTGATGATCGGGCTTGGTATGACGGCGACTACTTTTTTATCGGCTACTTCAAACCTCTCCCAATAAAGACCGAGGAAGAGTCGTTTCATCTCGTCCGGAGATTTGGTGTAGGCCTCATAAGCGTTACGGACGAATAAAAGCATGTCTTGGAGTTCATCTATCCGCATATTAAGTTTTTTGTCTTGAGTATACAGTTCGTCTTTCAGGGCCTCGAGTTGTTCTTTAATTTTTACTTTGATTCTGGTGAAGTCATCAT
>JBBREH010000016.1:0-30290 GCA_038203095.1 Candidatus Doudnaibacteriota bacterium
TAATTTTTTAGACCAAAATTTGATATTTTAGCCAAAATCGAAGTTAAAAATTTTGATGTTTAACTTTAGTTAAGCGGAAAAATTATTAACAAGAGTTTGGCAAAAGAGCAATTTTTGGACAAAAATTAATTCGCCACAAGGCTAGTGGGTGAAGAAGTGTCCTGCGTAGTCTTGGCGAAGCAGGACGGTATTAATAAATTCCCCTTGACCAATTCCGAATTATCCGTAAACCCGGCACCAAAATCGCAAAGCCTTGCATAATATGGGCGTCTAATTTATAATCATTCTATTCTATATAGAAGTCTTGTGTTTTGACTTTTTGGTGGCAGGGTAAAGTAATTACAAATTGATTTTTTTATCAAATGTTAGAAAACAACAATCAAAATCAAAATCCTGAAATAGACCAGAATACCTGGCGAAGCGCGGGAGCTTTTGTTTGGGACTTGTTTAAAATTTTGTTATTTGCGGCGCTCATTATTGTGCCGTTTAGAATGTTTGTCGCCGAGCCGTTTGTGGTGGCCGGGTCTTCAATGGTGCCCAACTTTCATAACCACGATTATTTGATTGTAGACAGGCTTTCGTATTTAAAAGGCAATCCGCAGCGTGGCGATGTAATTGTCTTAAAATTTCCCAAGGATACATCGCAATTTTTTATTAAACGAATTATCGGCTTGCCCGGGGAAACGGTCAAGATTCAGCAGGGCTTTGTGTGGGTGACCAACAAAGAACATCCCGAAGGTTTTAAGTTGAATGAAGGTTATTTGCCGGCAGCCATTCAAACTTTAGGCAGGTCGGATCCGGAAACTTTAGGCAGTGACGAATTTTTTGTTTTGGGTGATAACCGGAACGCCAGTTCGGATTCTCGAGTCTGGGGGATTTTGCCCAGAGACGATATTGTCGGCAAAGTCTGGTCAAGAGTCTATCCTTTCGGCCAGGCCGGGTTTTTTCACACACCGAGTTATTAGCATCGCAGATTTTAGATTACAGATTGTAGATTTTCTGCAGCTTCAATCTGAAATCCTAAATCTTAAATCTGAAATTATTTCATGGGCCGACCCAAAAAAAACCAAAGCGCCTCGGGTGGTTATGCGCCAAAAAAAATCCAAATCCTGGACGGCTTAAGTGATCTCGTGACCGAAATTGACACCTTGTCATCCGCGATTTTAAAGCGGTTGTCTAAGTTGTCCCGGGTTTATGGCTTTGAAAGGGTGGACTTGCCATTTTTGGAAGACTCAAGACTTTACGAGCAGTTTTATAAAACCAGTCCGGGCCAGCTAAAGGAAAATGTAAGCTTGTCTCCGCAACAAAACAGCCAGTCGGTTATGTTGCGTGGCAACTTTTTACCCGGTCTTTTGCGCGCCTATTACTCGCATAAAATTTATGAAAAATCTACTTTAAGTAAGTGGGCCTACTCCGGTTTTATAGTTAAACAAGACGCTGGCCTAAATTTAGTTTCTGACTATCAGTTTGGTTTTGAGGTATTTGGACAGTTCAACCACTTAACCGAAGCCCAGGTAATTGGAGGCGTTTGGGAATTACTCCAGTCATTGGGATTGAAAGATTTAGTTTTGGAAATTAATCATTTAGGTAAGGAAGATTCCCAAACGGCGTATCAAGAAACACTGAAAGATTTTTTAATAGGGAAAAAATATCAGCTTTGCGATGCATGTAATGAGCATTTGCAGGGCAGAGTTTTAAATGTTCTGCGCTGTCAAAATTTAGACTGTCAGTCTTTGTCCAGTGAGGCTCCGGCCATTTTGGATTTTTTGGATGATGAGTCTAAAACTCATTTTACCAATATTTTAGAAGCTCTGGATGAACTGGGTATTCCTTATCAGCTAAATCCGCTTTATGCCGGCACGGACGGACATGATAAAACCAATTTGGTTATAAAAGCTAAAATTAAAAATGAAACAGTTGTGATAGGTGAAGGCGGCTACCACGAAAGTTTAATGCAAAATTTATGCGGTAAGCCTCATCATTGTTTTGGTTTTGCCGGTAGTTTGTTTAAAATTAAAGAATTGCTGGAGGCAAGTAAGACCAGCTTTGAAACACAACATAAGAATGATGTTTTTTTAGTGCCGCTTGGCGAACTCGCGGCCAAAAAGGCTTTGCGTCTGTTTCGAGATCTGACTTCGGAAAAAATTTCGGTTTATGACCATTTTGGTAATGCCGGTGTAAAAAATCAGCTTAAAGCCGCTGAAACTTTTCATGCACCCGTCGCTTTAATTATGGGCCAAAAAGAGGCCATGGACGAAATGGTAATTTTGCGTGACGTTAAGAGCGGGATGCAGGAAATTATTTCCTATGATAAAATAGTCTCAGAAGTAAAGAAGCGCCTTGGGCGATAACTACTAAACTACGAACAAATGCAAATCTACGAAAACCTACTAAAGGGAATTCCGTTTTGTAGTTTTTCGTAGATTATTATTAATTTTTTGTAGTATGGATGACTGTGTATTTTGCAACATTATTAACAAAACCCTAGATTCTCAAATACAGTTTGAGAACGAGCGTTTAATTGTGCTCAAGGATATTTTACCCAAAGCGCCGGTACATTTGTTAGTGGTGTCCAAAAAACATATTGCCTCGGTAAATCATATGGAAACAGGCGATTCTGCTTTGCTTGGCGAAATGGTTTTAACCGCGAAGCAGATGGCAGATAAGTTTGGCATTGGCGAGACCGGCTATAAACTGGTGTTTAATGTTGGCCGTGACGGTGGCCAGGTAATATCCCATTTGCATCTGCACGTGCTGGGTGGAAAGAATATGGGGGAGTAAGGGACAAGACGAGCAAAAATAACAAAAACGACGAAAATTAAAAAAAATGACTGCAAAACTGCAGTTTTATTTTTGTCATTTTATTTGTAACTATTTACCATTTTCCGATGGTTGCCTGTAGCGTGCCCATTTATGGGCGATCTGGCGGGCCGATGAATCGGCACGCTACACCATGTCAATGGTTTTGAGGAATGGCAAATAGTTACTTTTATTTTGTTTGCCAAAACCTGACATCCCTGTTATAATCAGTTCATCCAAACAAGGCGAGTCTTGTTTATTATTGAAAGGAGAGTGAGTAATTTGGTAGAAGTAAAGAAAAAAGATAACGAATCATTCGACAGTTTATTGCGCCGTTTTAATCGCAAAATCCAGCAAAGCGGCGTGCTTATTCGTGCTCGTAAAACACGTTTTTTTGAACCGCCAAAGTCCAGGAATTTGCAGAAAGTCGCGGCCCGTCGGCGCAAAACCATCAAAGCGGAAAAAGACGAACTAAAAAAAATGGGTAAACCTTTGCCACCCAAGAGATATGGGCGCAGATAGTTAGCAATTTTATAAATTTCTTAATTTCAAAATTTCTTAATTTAATTTTTTGAAATTTAGTTTCGCGAAATTAAGAAATTAATTGAAATTACTTATCAAACCAATGTTAAATCTTCAACAAATTGAATCCGATCTCGTAATTGCCATGAAAGCCAAAGACCAGTTGTCTGTGGAAGTTTTGCGCGGCCTGAAGACAAGGGTGCAAAATGAAAAAACCGCCCTCAAGAACCGTACTGAAGAGGCAGTTGAGACATCCCTTAACGGAGAGCTTACAGAAATTCAAATCGTCGCTCTAATTAGAAGCGAAGTGAAACGCAGAAAAGAATCAGCTCAAGTTTATATCCAAGGTGCGCGCGCTGAATTAGCAGAAAAAGAACTAAAGGAAGCTGCTATTTTAGAAAAATATTTACCGGCACAAATGTCGGACGCAGACTTATCGGCTTTAGTGGAAAAAGCCATTGCAGAAAATGGCTTTGTGGCCAAAGATTTTGGCGCGGCCATGGGTAAGCTAAAAGCCCAAGTCGGCGATAAAGCCGAAGGATCGGTCTTGGCCAGGATTTTGAAAGAAAAATTAAAATAGCCGCGGAGTAAAACGCGGATCTTAAACTGCAGACGCGGATACACACGCGGATCTGCGTGAAGATCAGCGTCATGGATCTGCGTGAAGATCAGCGTTGCATGAGTAAAGAAAGCTACATTGTCGGTATAGACGTCGGTACTTCTAGCGTACGCGTTGTTCAGGCGAAAGTCGACCACCAGGCCGGCGCTTTTAATATAATTGGTGCCAGCGAAGTAGCATCTTCCGGCCTGCGCCGCGGAGTGATTGTTGATATTGAAGAAGCAGTCTCATCTATTTCTTCGGCTTTGGAAAAAGTGGAAAGAATGACCGGAGTACCCGTAACTACCGCTAATATTTCCGTTTCCGGCAGTCATATTTCATCACTGTCATCCCACGGTGTAATTGCCGTTTCTCGCGCCGACGGCGAAATTACCGAAAACGATATTGTCCGCTGTATAGATGCCAGCCAGGCCATTTCCATTCCACAAAATAAAGAAGTCTTGCACGTTTTCCCCAAAACATTTATGCTTGACGGCCAAAGCGGGATTAAAGATCCGGCCGGCATGACCGGAATTCGGTTGGAAGTGGACACAATTATTGTTCAGGCTGGGCTGCCATTTGTAAAAAATTTAACTCGCGCAATAATGCAGGCTGGTTTGGAAATTCAAGACTTAGTTTTGGCTCCCGCAGCTGCGGCTGAGGCGGTTTTAAGTAAACGCCAAAAGGATTTGGGCGTCTGTCTTTTAGATTTAGGCGCTGGTACTACCAGCTTGGCGGTTTATGAGGAAGGCGATTTATTGCACACTGTAGTTTTGCCCTTAGGGCAAATGCATATTACTAACGATATTGCCATTGGTTTAAGATGTAGTATTGAAACTGCTGAACAAGTTAAATTGCAGTTTGGTCACACCGACCCGAAAGCCGTAACTAAAGGCGAAGAAATTAATTTAAATACCCTGGATCCGGCCGAAGAGCAATCGGTTTCTCGCGACTACGTAGTGGAAATTATTGAGGCGCGTTTAGAGGAAATTTTTAGTTTGGTAAGTAGTGAGCTTAAAAAAATTCAGCGTGACGGCAAACTGCCGGCCGGCATAGTTATTACTGGCGGGGGAGCCAAGTTGCCCGGGTTGGTAGAATTTTCTAAAAAATATTTGCGCTTGCCCAGCGTTTTAGGCCTGCCCCAAAATGTCAGCACGGTTATAGACCGCGTACAGGATCCAAGCTTTGCCACAGCCGTGGGCCTAGTTTTATGGGGCGGTAAGTTTTCTTCTTCCGTGGGCCAAGCCCAGTTTGGCAGTGTAGTCAAAAATATTTTGTCCGGCCAAAACGTGGCAAAAATTCGTAAGTGGTTTAAATCATTCTTGCCGTAGGCAATTAGAGAGACTGGTGCATCTTTCTGTTGGTAAATTCCATTAATAGACGTCGAAAGTATCCGTAAACGCTAGTATACATAAGCCTTTTGTGATTAACCAATTCTGACAAAAGCAAAACTAATTTCAAAAACGAAATTAGTACCGTAAAAATACACAAAATCGCCTGCATTGACAGGCGATTTTAATTTATCCACCAACAGAAACATGCGGCAGTCTCCGCTTTAAGGGGGTAACTATTTAAGCAATAATTTAACCTCTGCGGTAAAAAAGTTTTTAATTTGCATGAGGCTTACCGCATAACTATTCAAAAAAAACAAAGGTTCTATTTCTAACTCATCAAAATAAACTAAACTTTTGAGCACCGGGTTTAAGTTTAAAGCCGGCATTTTTTTAGGTAGAGCCGCTAATAATTCAGTTAGCGGAATATTTTGGCAAATTAAATATAAATCCACAAAATCTTTTAGCACGCTACGCTGGGTAATAGCGCTTAGCTTCATTAAGCCAATATCCAGCTGGTCGGCCATTCGTAAATGTTCTATATTAATAGCCTCATTTAAAAGCGGATATGGATAGTAAAAGAAACTAATTTTTATTCCGTTGGCCAGCACTTCTAAGGTTTGTTTTTCTTGAGTAATAATTTGGAGATTAAATTTTTGAAAGTTTTGTTCTGCTTGTATGCGCAAATTATTTAGGTCAAATGGGATTTGAGAAAAAAAATCAAAATCTACACTGGTCCTATGACCAATTTGCAAAGCTAAGGCTGTTCCGCCGGCAAGATAAAAGTCGTGCTTAAAAAAATCCAGAGCGGGCAATAATTCCTGCCTCGGTTTGTCTAAAATTTCGTAGTGAATTTGCATTAACTTAAGGTTTTGGGTGTAAAAATGGTTGGGTTGATGTTATAAATAACAGACCAAAAATTGTAAGATTTTTTGTTCCATTCACCTTTATAAGGTTTTAACAAAACTGCTTTTATGCTTTGCTCGTCATAAAAGCTTCTTAGCCAGTCCGTGGCTTCTTTGGTGCCATAATTTAAAACATTGGTAATAATCCGTTTTCTGTGTTTTTCTAAGTCAATTTCCCCAAGATTAAAAGACCATAAAAAAGGCTTTATAAATTGGGGGATTTGGTTAGTTTTCATATTTTTATTATAGCAGATTTTAACCAAAAAAGCAAAAAAGTAGGAGGTAACTATTCACCTTTTCCCGATGGTTCCCTGTAGCGTGCCCATTTATGGGCGTTTCCAGGACGCCGATTACGGCCGCGCTACACAATATCGATACTTTTGGAAAAAGGTAAATACTTACAGTAGGAGGCGACTTCAAACCACTAACGCAATAGTTTGACCAGTTGTTAATTCATAAAATCTTTCAGATGGAGTGCTCTATTCAAGTGCTTTTCTTGGTCTGCTGTTGAGCCGTTTCTCAGCAAGCCGTATAATTGGTAAAGGAATAGTTTTAAAATCAGTGTCGGCTGGAGCAATGGACGAAACAAATTGCCCAAAAGGTTGGGGTAAGGCTGTATTAAGTGAGTAAAATAGAATAAAACTTAAAAAATCCGCCATACTTGATAAAGGGTGGGTTTTTGTTATTTAGTACAATAAAAAGTTATCTATCCATGATCAGGCTCACGGGATTACAGTCTCAAAAGGCTTTAAAATAGCGCATTTACAATGGATTGAATCTTTGAGCGATTAAAAGCCATCCTAATTTATTTACTATTAGACCAAGCAGTGTAACAAAATCCCTTGGACTTTTGGAACTTCAACATTGAAGTTCCAAAGAATCCAAGGGACAAAAGGCCATAGGCCAAAGTTAATGAGGGTCTGCGGGCAAAACGACACAATGTCGTCGGACCGCGAGCCACAGGCTGACGAAGTCGAGCTCGTAGACGCGGACCGCGGGCTTGCTGTCAGAAGACATGAAGGCGTGGGCAACGAAGGCAGCCCTGGCCTTTTGGAAAGGAATAAAGGTGCTCCAGCCGTTTGTCAGCAACCACTCCTTCTGCTCCTCTATGAACTTGGTCGCCTGCGCATCGCTCGGCAAGTAGCTTGTGGCGAGACTGCCAAACATAACTTGAAATGTGGCATCCTCGACCATTTGACTTACGCTGACGCTCTTATCGAGCGTTGGCATGGCTTCCTGGGACAAGCCGGAAAGCAGTCTTGCATAAATGCCTCCGGCAAATACATCGCCACCGTTCAGAATCTGCTTGGTGCCGTCACAGGCACCGACAACGATTCTCTCCGCCCCTGGAAGTTGACATAAAATCATGCTCATCTTAATCTCCTCTTATTTGGTTGTTTGTGGTTTGCGATTTGCTTTCCGCTATCCCGCCGTTGGCAGGAAGCAAAAAGCAATTTATTTCTGCACTGCTTGAGGGATACAAGCAACAATTTGCATAACTAAAACAGGGCATAAAAAAGTCTAAAACTAACTTCATATTATACAAATTTTTAAGATATAAGTCAAGGAGGGCGTTATGGTTCAATACCTTGGCAGCACCTGTTAAAATCCGGGAATTACTTAAAGGCCAGCGGCCATATTCATGGATTGTTAATCTGCTATTATCCAGCAAAAGAAGGGTAATACCGTTTTTGTCAGATTATGGCTAGATTAAAAGCAATTTAAAGATTTTTAAAAAATTAACGCGACACTAGTGATGTTTACCTGTTATTATTAGGCACTAAAAGTAGTTTTTAATATAGCAAGAATAATATTTTTACTTATAAATAAGCCAAATTATATAATTTATCCTTGACAAAAGGAATAAGGTTTGTTATAATGTTAGATTAAAATTTAAATTGGTTAAATAGCCTCTTTAAGCTTTGACTTGTTCTTTAAAACACCCGTAGGAGGGTTATAAGTGTTACTGTTTTATGGTGTCCCTTGCGGCAACCGCTTTCGCAGTTAAAAGTTAAAAGTTAAAAGTTTCAAGTTGTCTATTTTTTAACTTCTATCTTGCAATTGGAGCTGTGTCCGCAAGGGATACCGAGTGACGATGTTTGTCACGGGCTATAGAGGTATTCCTTAGTACACAACAAGGAGCACAAAATGTGCAACCGTATCAGTTCTCTTCTTTTCGGCGTCGCCCTCGTAGCGACGCTAACCAACAGCGCCGTCGCGCAGTACGCGCCGGCCGAAAACCCCGCCATCAAGGCGGAAAAAAGAGCCGAAAACGCAGAAAAGGCGGCAAAGACCGCTTCGCAAAAAAAGTCTAATCTGGCTCCGGCACCACCAACTGCGCCGCCTCAGACACCGACCGCTCCTCCGACCGCTCCACGCACCAGCACGGGCGAGTTTGGTGCTTTATTCTTTTTGTTGAAATTGGCAGCCGGGGTTTTGGTGCTCGGTGTTACGGCGCTGTTTTTTATGAGGCGCAAGAAGACGGAGATCACGCAGGTCGTGCCACCTGTGCCGCCTGCTCCGGAGCCCGCGACTGCTCCGCCAACTCCGCCAACACCTCCGGTGAATCCTCCGTCGCCTTCGACTCCTCCGGCACCGCCCGCGGTCCCAGTTATCACCCTGATTGCTGGTTCGCTATTGGCTCTGTTCGGCGCCGCGCCCACCGCTCACGCCGGAACTTGCAACGTCACCGCGATCGGTAAGGTCGCGGGAGATGCCAAGATGCCAATTCTCGTGAAGGGTGAGGTAGGCACGGTAGAGTGCAAAACGAACGCCGATTCGATTCAGGTCATGAACGGCACTAAGATTGTGCCAGTCACCCTGACAAAGATCGGCGGTGGGTATCGGTTCACTCTGATCCCGACCTCTGCGGCCGAACTCCGCGTCGTCAACGGTCAAGTGACCGTTGCTCGACTGTTCGTGACTGACGCCTACGGTGCCTGGACTGCTAACCTTGCAGTACAGACCGTTCGGCCCGAGATCAACGAGGTCCGCGAATCCGTACTCTCGGTCAAGGGGGCACAGGCCGATATGTGGGGGAAGATTTTTAATTCCGGCGGCCTCAACGAGAAGGTCGCAAACCACGAATCGCGCCTCGTCGCTCTGGAGTCTAAATCCACACCGCCACCCGCTCCCGTCCGGATCGACATGTCCGCATACGACGCCAAGCTAGCGGCACTCCGGGCAGATCTGACCGTGGCGCAGGCCGAAGTCGCAGCCGCGAAAGCGGACGCGGCGGAGGCTCGTAAATTAGCCGAGAGGCTTGCTACGGCAAAGGTAAGGACCGGGATGTTCCGGTCCGAAACTCTCGCAGAGGCGGCCGAGGCCACAGTAGAGGTCGAACAGTAACATTTTCTAGTCCTAACATTCTCCCCACCAAGGAGCCCTCGTGCTCCCGAGACTGTTAGGTCCCAATCGGCGGGGGAGAGTAGACGCAATGTCTATTCTTCCCTCCCACTCTTTATATAGAGGTGAGATTTAAAATTTAAAAATCAAGAAAATTTTTAAATTTTGAACCTTGTATCTTTCTTAAAATAAACTATAATATAAAGTTCTCCCGCTAATTTAAGTAGCTTCTAGTTTTAAGGCTTCAAGCCGAAAATTAGTAATGAAGAAATCTGCCAGATAGCTTTTGCTTATTGTGCATTATCGAAAAAGTTTGGAGTTAAGGGGTTTTCTGCCTACGGCAGGCAGACTCAACTCATCAGACTAGATCGAAATGACACAGCAAGTATTATGGTGTCCGGCAGAACGCTTGACCCAAAAGCGTTCCATGTGATGTGGGACGCGAGACAACGAAGAAAAAAGGAGGAAAAATAAATGCATTTTTTACGCGCATTGATTTTTTCCATTGCTCTGATTTTTGTTGCGCTCGCCATCGGATTTGCAATCCCGGTGTCAGCGCAATCATTGCCGGTTTTTTTTGGCAACGAGGCTACGTGCCTCTCGGCCAAACCCGGCGAGTTCCAGCACTACGTGCCTCTCGGCCAAACCCGCTTGAAGTATTGGGAAGGCCGGCGCGCGGAAGTTACCGCAACCCGGGACGAACTTAAGGAGGATTTGTGTGCTAAAGAGCGCACGATTGACCCAAATGCTCCGGCCGGTGAGCGGGAAGATTTTCGTTACGTACGGTTGGCAGCCGGAACCCCCGTATTTTTTGTGAACGGGACTCCGGTAGCAGACGCGCGCTGTGGCAACGACTTTACATGGGCCCAGACTGTACTGGAGCCCCCGGTCGCACCCCCGCCAGCACCAGAGCAGCCCACGCCTCCGGCAGTAACGCCCGCGCCTCCGCCCCAGCCCCCGGCCGAGCCGATCGTTATCCGGCTTGTTCCGCCGGAAGACGAGAAGTCGCCGGCACGGGAATGCCCCAAGTGCCTCAAAGTCGAGATTAGCAAGCTCGATAAAAAAGGTCAGGTCTTAAGGTTTTCCGCGAAATTTAACAAAAATAATATCGTTAGCGTTAGCGGAAACTGGGTAACTGACAAGGGTACAATCATCGGCAAAGGAAGTGACCTGCTGGTTTCTTACCAACGGCTGGAGAAGCTGTTCGGCAAGAAGCCCGGCACGCATACCGTCCGGTTCGTCGGCAAGGACGCCGACGGCCACGACGTAATCTGCGGCGGCGAAATCGAAATTCGTCGCCACGGCCGCTACTGGCTCTTCTATCTTCCGGGATTTAACTGCCTGTATCAGGCAGCACATCCGAAGAAGTGGAAAGGTTGGGACGGCGTCGAGAAGGCCGGCTGCATCGCTGGCGGTATAATGGCCGGCTTCGCCCTAGGGGAGGGCGGAGTAGTTGCGCTCGTCAAAACGGGACTCAAGAGTCCCATGCCCGTTCAGATGCCGTAGTTGTAAATAAATTCCGCAGCGACAGCGGAGAACGTGAAAATCGTTTAAATGCTATGTCGCAAGACAGGATTCATCGTGATCCTGTCTTTTTTCGTCTAAAAATTTTAAATATACCATAAATAAGCCAATTTTAAACAAACCTTTATTGATTTTTATCGTAATTTACTGTATAATATAAGCAATTATGAGCAAGCAAAAAGAAAAAAGATTGCCGGAATTTTTCCGTCCGCTTATGTGGTCGTATAAGTTTTCAGATGTTAATTTAGAAAAAGACCAACGGGACATTATAGTAAATTCTGTTAATTACGGAGACTTGGAGCATTGGCAATGGCTGGTAAAAACTTACGGCAAAGAGCCTTTAAAAAAAAGGCTTGCCAACATTCCGTTTTCTGAATTCCGCCCCGGCGCGGTAAAGTTAATTAGCCTGCTGTTAAATTTAAAAAAACTTAATTATGCGCTACGAAGCGATTACATTAGAAACAAAAAAACTACTGTCCGAATTAACCAAATTTAAGTTATTGGATAATTTTTGCCTGGTGGGCGGCACTGCGTTGGCTCTGCAAATTGGTCACAGAATTTCCGTGGATTTAGATTGGTTTGCCCGAAAACCTTTACCGAAGAATTTACTGAAATTATTACAGGAATTTTTGCCGAAAAGCAAAATTGAAGTTGATGTTTTAAAGCAGGAAGAATTAACTGTTAGAATAAACGGCGTTCAGGCGACTTTTTTTTACTATCCTTTTTCCTGGACGGAACAGCCGAAGAAACAGGAAAATTTTAATTTGGCCACAATTCTACAAATTGCCGCAATGAAAGCCCAAACAATTAACAGGCGGGCGGCTTTTAAAGATTACGTAGACCTTTACTATATTTTAAAACAGAAACATGTGGAGCTGAACCAACTGTTAAATGTGGCAAAAAAAACTTTTGCCGAAGAGTTTAATAAGCGGTTATTTTTAGAACAACTGGTTTTTATGGAAGACATTGCCGAATCGGGGGTAAACTTTTTAAATCCAAAAGTAACCAAAACAGAAATTCAAAATTTTTTTGAAAGCCTGGTAAAAACCGTAAAACTTTAGTCTAACTAAGGCTTAAAGCTTCGTGCTTATTTCGCCATTTTTGCCTATTTAGTATAATGGTGGTATAATTTTATCAAAAGTTTAGGCTTAGGCTTAAGCAAAAAGTTAATATAAAAATAACCATTAAAAAAAATATATGTTGCCTCAATTGACATCCGCCCAATATATAGAAGATTTTATAAACCAGCTGTTAACTGACGCCGGTATGGATTCGGTTTCGCCGGAAGTTAAAGCGCAAATGCTCACCGATTTACGCGCACGCATCCAGGACAAATTATTTGGCACGGTAATAATGCAGCTTAGCGATGACGAAGTTACCTTATTCCGAAAGTTAACTGAATCCAACCCCAAGCCCGAAGTTCTGGAAAGCTTTATTGATGCGCACATACCCAATGCCCCGGAAGTCTTTGCCCAAGCCATGTTAACTTTTAGAAACGACTACTTAGGCTTGGCCTAAGTTTTTTTTAATATTTTATTTAGCCAATTTATATGCCAATAGAAAACGGTGGCCAAAATCCCGAGGATGTAAAAAAAATAATTCCAAGTTCTGACCGCGAGACTAGCAAGACCCGCGAACAGCGCGCCAAAGAAGCCGAGGCGGAAAAGGCCAAGGAAAAATTAAAAGTTCGCGAAAAGTTAGATAAAGCGGTAAAACAGCTGGAAAAAATGCGCATGGATTTGCCCACGGGTAGCGCTGAATTTCAGCGTGTTGAGCATACTTTAAAATCTATCCACGGCGCTTTGGCGGAATTGGGTAAGAATGGCTCGCCTAAAGGCAAATACGCAGTAGAAGTTAAAGGCTATAACGGACAGGTGGCTTACGTGCAAAATGAGGGTGTGCCCGTAGATGAGGTCATTAAACTGTTAAAATTGAGCGTAGAAAAAATTAAGCAGGAAAACACACCGACAAAGTTAAAAGAGCTTAAAAAGAAGCGTGACGAGCTTTTTGAGGAATACAAAAGATCCTCTGAAGTAACCGATAAAGCAAATAAATATAGCCAATACGAAAAGACAAATAAAGAATATGAAAAGATGCGCGAGGAAGTGGAAACCGGTAACCCCACTGCCACTCAGTTAAGCGCGCTGGCCGAAGATTTGCAAAAGAGCAGTAAAACTTATTTTGAGGCGCGGGCAGACATAGGGTTAACAAAAGAGCATGGGGAAAACCCGAATGTTTGGACTCAAGAACAACGTCAACGGCAAAATTTACGCACGCGTCATGAGGCACTTTTAATGCATAAAGATCACCGCGGCAGTAAAAATCAGAACGACGACGAACGCCAAGGCGAAGATTACCGTAAGGCCATGGAAGTTATGAAGGACAGGAGGGAGTTGGATTTGGAGGAACAAGAAGAAGATTTAGGACCGGTGTATGGACCTGAAGACGATCCCAAAAAGAAGGAAAAGATTGGTCCGCTTGGACCTACGGGGCCGGAAATAAATCTTCCGGACAGAGTCGTTCTAGTTAACGCCGAAGCGCAGGTGGAGCTTTTGGCGCGTGAGCGCGCCAACAAGCGCTTAACAGAGATGCAAAATAGCGCCGGATTTTTAAAAAAGATGTGGTTAAGAGGTTGGGAAGAAGGTTACCGCCAGCAGTTAATTGCCGAAGAACGTAAGAAAATTTTAGGCCAGGAAAACAAGCCGGGCTGGTTTAAGCGCAAGCTGTTTGGCGCACAATCCATAGAAGCTACGGGTAAAAAGAATTTGTTTGCCGGCACCGGTAACGAAGGCGAAAATCGGGCCGAACTTTCCGCATTAGGAAAACGTTTTGCCGATGGCTATATTCATAAGTCCGAAGGAGAGCAAAAAAAGCAGCTAGAGGATCCGGAATTTAATTCACAAGTCGAAGATTTGGTGGACGCTTATATGCGCACCGATATGTCCGATGAAGATTTTGACAACAAAAAAGATATTTTAGTTGAGGCTATTGCAAAAAAACACCCGGAAAATTTTAGAAATGGTGGCCTTACTGCAGATAATTTGTTAGAGGCGGCAAAAGAATATAGGAAAATTCATCAGCACGGCCAGGGTTTGGCGAGGGCAGATGTTAAATTAGGAATAGATTTAGGAGTTGCCAAACAAGCCATAAAAACCAAGGCCAATTTAAACTGGGTAGACAAGTTTATTACCAAAGTCCAAAAGTATCCGGTGTTGGGCAATGTGCTGACCCCGGGCATGGTTGGGTTTGGGGCATCCATAGGCGGATTTTTTGCGAAAAAACCTCTTTATTGGCTGGGTGGCGCAGCCGGCTTGGGCGGTGTTTTGGGAGCCTCTCGCAGGAACTTTGAGCAAAAGCGCGACCTTGAAATGCACCGAACAGAACGGGCAATGGGCAATAAAATAGAAGATTACGGATCCGGAGCCAAGCGAAGAAAAGAACAGGAAAAGTTTGTTTACGAAATGCGCAGTGTGGCAGAAATTAAAGAAAACTTGGAAGCTCTGCAGGAGCGCTTTAAAAACGAGTCCAACGAAGCTAATGCCCAGGCGTTAAACGCAGAACTCGCGGATGTCGAGGCCAGAATGAGTCTTTCTGATTTTAGAGGTAGTGATTTAATTTCCTTTGAGGGTGAAACCAGTTTGGAGCGTGGCCGTTTGTATTTAATGAAAAATTTGGCAGAAGGTAAAGTTTTGCTCCAAAAAGCAGGTTTTCAAAACGGTGTGACAAGCGAAGTTTATAAAAAAAGTAAGGTAGGTTTGGAAACGGCTATTAATAAATTGGATAAATCCGAGCGCTGGCATCGCTGGGGCGAAAACGCCAAGTCTGCGGTGGTGGGCGCCACGGTAGGTTTGGTTGTGGGCGGGCTTTCGCAGGAAGTGGCGGCGAAGCTTGGCGACAACGTGTCATGGCTCCATTGGCTTAGGCCGGGTGGCAAAGCTACGGGTATGGAAAAATTGGCAGAGGCTACTGGTCTAAGCCACCGTGCCGGCTTTGGCTGGCTGGATCACGGGGTTCATTCCGGTGGTGTTCCGGATATTTTACATCCGGGAAGCTTAGACGCAGTTATTAAGGTTGATTCTTCTACCGAACTGGTTAGAGACGGTACAACAAATTTTTGGAGCTTGCGTGATAAAATTGACCATGCCCATATTTTAGGCAGGTTTGATGTAGATCCAACCACGGGGCATGTTACGCCTTCGGGGCCGATTTCACCCGAAATTAGTTTGCTACCTGAACATTCAGAGTCAGGCGGACACAGGGCAATAGCCGAATGGATGGATACTTCCAAAACTAACTTTGGGCCAAAAGTCCAGAGCGAAATTTGGCACACCACCGGCTTTTTGGACAACAACACGCCTATGCCCAAGGTTGACTTTAACGAGCTTAGGTTCTATATGCAGTTTGACGCGCATGGCAACTTGAGTATGGATGCTTCCAAGATTCAGGAGTATATGGAAAATACCGTTGGTGAACAAATTCGAGGTTCAAAACACGGAGATACTGCATTAACGGTAATGGAAGAATTTGCCAAAGGCAACATCAAGCTGGGCTTTGCGCCGGATCCCAACCATCCCCAAAATATTTTAAATTTAATTTTTGATTCTGTAACCCATAAATTTTTAGCACCGGACGGCGGCAATTTAATGAATGCGTTTGGAGTCGATGCCAATGGTCATCCGGTCTTAAAAGGCGACGGCCTTTTGGGCATGGTGCATGACCTTGGCGGACGTCCCGACGGTAGCCGGAACGTGGAATGGATAAATGCAATCCGCGGCAACGGTGAGGCAATAAATACCGGTAACGGCAGTCATTTAGTTAATGAAATTACTAGAAAAACTTCAATCGATTTTTGGCAACCGACAACCTATATTGATCGTCGCAAGCCTTTGGAAGTACTTCAGGGTGGAAAAAATAAAGAAAAGGGCAAAGAGCCGGGCAAAGACGGCGGCCAGGAACCGAATGGAAAGGATGGCAAACAATTGCCGAAAAGAATAATTGGCACAGACGGCAAAGAACATGATTTTAAAATTGAATTTTTTGAAGGCGATGATGAAGATCCGTTAAAAAAAATCGAAGGCAAAAAAATTAAAGCAGTAAAAGTTGATACTCGTGGCCAGAAGATTGAGCAGAAAGTAGATGCCAAGACAGGCAAACTGGTCGGCTATGCTGACAGAAAAGATTACGGCAAGGATTACCCTACTAAATTTCCTTTTAAGGACGAAGCGCAAATGGCCGATTACTTAATGGGCATATTAAAGCCGGGCGGTAAATTTGCCATGCATTCGGAAGATCTAAAAAAGTTCGACCAAATGGATGAAGCCGGTAAAAAGCGATTCTTAGTCGGGCGAATTCAGCAAGACAGACAAGCTTTAATTTCCCCTGAAGGCCATAAAATTGAATCAAAGGAATGGCAGGGGCTGACAGAAATCGTTTTAGCTCAGGTTAATCAAGAGCTGGATTTATACGGCAAAGAGGGCAGGAGCGAGTTGCCGGCTCAGGATAAAGTTCATATTGTTGGGGTGTACGAATATCAGGCTCAAGCGGAACTGGCGGGCAAGGAATCTCTGGGTGTTTGTTTTGCAAACGCGGGTGAAATTTTTGTTAACTTTGACATGTTAAAGCAGGTTTGCCCGACTATGGAAGAACTTATTCCTCAGCTCAAGCGCACTGTTGCTCACGAAACTATTCACGATGCCGTTGCTAATAACTATTGGGCTTATGAAATTGATGACGGTCCGGATACTGATCTTATAGGTGGAGCGGATGCCAAAGACAAAAAAAAACAGGTAGCTATTTTGTCGCGCAGAACCGGTTTAAAATTTGTCAGGCGGAATGTTAACAAAAATCGAATGGTATCATCAATAACCGAGAGGGGTAGGACGCTGAATGAAGCGGTGACGGAAACTTTGTCTAAAGATATTACGGACAAAATTTACGGCAAAGAAAAGGGGCCAAAGCCTAAATATAGCCAAGAACCTTATGCGGAAGAACGCGCCTTGCTGACCATGATAGAGAAGAAATTTAATATCCCTTTTAAGGCTTTTGCCGAAGCCGTGGTGAACCGTAAAAA
Source organism: Candidatus Doudnaibacteriota bacterium (assembly GCA_038203095.1). Lineage (GTDB taxonomy): Bacteria > Patescibacteriota > Doudnabacteria > UBA920 > UBA920 > PALSA-1336. The sequence goes on from JBBREH010000016.1 coordinate 17,095, forward strand.
ACTTGGAGAGTTGGCGCGTTTGCTGGACGGTCAGGACGAGAATCGCGTAGTCCAGAGGCCACAATTTACCTCGCTGCTTATGAGTGTAATGGACTTTGATCATAACCGGCACCAGTACGAATATAAGCAAGCCAAACAGCTGATTCAAGGAATGAAAGGTATTGCCATAAGCAAAGAAATGAAGCTGTCTTTCCCTGTTTCGCTTTTGGACCAAAACGGCGATATTAAAAAGAGATTGGTGGATGCCTATGGTTTAATTGATGTTGACGCCGAGGTAAGAAACCCTATCCCCAAGGTCGCTTAGTTCAAAAGTTTTGCTCAGTAATATTCAAATCCGGCCCCGGTGGCCGGATTTGTTTTCTTTTAGACTATGCTATGATTTAAAGAACAAAGGGGTTCAGGTCTGGACATTGGACACTATGTAGTCGTTAATAAAAAACAGCCCTTGTTTGAACTGAAACCCATTTAGTAGACTCTAAAACAAGCACTTAAGCGGTGCAAGCCGCCAAAAGATGACCCCGGTATTGTACCGAGGTCGTCTTTTTTAGTCTGTTTGTGAATATCAACTAAATCTTGTTTTTTATCAGATTTATGCTATAATCTTTACAGGTAAAATCAAAATAAACTAAAATCAAGCCTCTGCCTTAACTCGACAAAAAAGGACGCTTGATTTTATTTTTTATATCTATTATGCTAATTGCACAATACAGAATACAAGTTATAAACTATGAAAAAAAATCGCATGGAAGTTAAACCAAAAATTGAAGCTTTCGCAAGAATTAAGGTTTTGGGCATTGGGGGTAGCGGCACTAACGCGGTTAACCGCATGAGCCAGCTGGGTATTAAGGGTGTGGAATTTATTTCCGTAAACACCGACGCCCAGGCTTTGCATAATAACCAGGCCGACAAAAAGGTTCACATTGGCCGTACTGCCACCAAAGGTTTGGGCAGTGGTATGAACCCGGACTTGGGCAGACAGGCGGCAGAGGAGAGCGTGGAGGAACTGGAAGAAGTTATTGATAACGCGGATATGGTTTTTATTACCTGCGGACTTGGCGGCGGCACTGGCAGTGGCGCGGCGCCAATTGTGGCCGAGCTAGCCAAGAACCGTGGTATTTTAACCGTGGGCGTGGTGACCAAGCCGTTTACATTTGAAGGCAGTAAAAGAAAAGAAGTCGCGGAGACTGCTTACGAGAATTTAAAAGACAAAGTGGACGCGATTATTTCTATTCACAACGACAGAATTTTACAAATCATTGACAAGAAAACTTCGCTGATTGATTCTTTTAAAACCGTGGACGAAGTTTTAAGGCAGGGGATTGCCGGCATTTCGGATTTAATTACCACCCACGGCATTGTTAACGCGGACTTTGCGGATGTTAAGAGTATTATGCAGGACGCGGGCACCGCGCTTATGGGTATTGGTAGAGCCAGCGGAGAAACCAGGGCGCAGGACGCGGCCAGAGCGGCGATTAATTCTCCTCTGCTTGAAATGACTATAGACGGCGCCAAAGGCGTGCTGTTTAATATTACCGGCGGAACCAGCTTGGGCATGTTTGAAATTGATGAAGCCGCCAAAGTTATTACCAAGAGTATTGACCCAGACGCTAAGGTTAAGTTTGGCGCGGTCATAGACGAGAGCATGGGCGATGAAATTCGTATTACGGTAATTGCTACGGGCTTTGACGAATCCAGCAAGCGTAGTAGTCCCGTGCATATGGTACTAAACGAAGAGCCCAAGAAACCTCAAATCCAGGCACCAAAATTTATGAGCTCTATTCCGCCTATGGAAATTAGAAAGCCAATGTTTAACCCTAAGCCCACCCCGCCACCAATAGAAATTGAGCCTCTTACAGCGCCTCAAGCGGAAGCATCGGAAGATGAATTGGATATACCCGCCTTCATCCGCAAGAAAATGAAATAAATCTACAGAAGCCTACAGAATAAACCACTACAGAAAACTACAGAACTTAATTAGTTCTGTAGTTTTCTGTAGTGTGCTTGAATTTGTAACTGCCATTAAGCATTAAAATTTATCCTAATTTCCCTGTATTAGTGTAGTTCGCCGATTTATCCACGCACCATTAGGTGGTGCATGGATTTATCGGCCGTCCAGAAAGCCCATAAATGGGCACGCTACATCGCAGTCAGTGAGTAGTCGCCAAATTTCGCTGGACAAAAATTCTGTAGTGTGCTATAATATATGTAACAAGTATTTTATTGGTCGATTGCCGGCAAAATTAGCGGCGGAAATGCTTATCTTAAAAGGGTTTCACTTACAAAATTTAGGTGAAGCCTAAAGAAATTCACCCCGTTAGAAATTAATGGCGTGAAATTCATAAGAAACAAAAAAACTCGTATTCTGTTATAAGTCTAATCAAAGTTAATTAGATTTCTAACGGGGTAAAAATAAAAACCAATTCAATTAGTGCAAAAAGAATCTTTCTAGAAAAGATTATTTTTGGCTATTGAAATAAAGGCAAATTCCCATTAACCGGTCAAAATTCCTCGTTAGGAATTAAAGCGGTCAAGATTGGCTCTAACAATTGGAGAGCTAATAGGCAATTGGGGATTTGTAAAACAATGAAATTAATTACTAATGAAACTCCGGTTAAAGTTTTAAGTTTGCTGGGCTTGGCCGTGACGTCGATGTTCTTTTTGTTTGCTGTCACCGTCACCAATGCCAGCTTTGAGCAAACGGAAAACCCATTTCCGGTTGCGTTTGCGCCTGAGCAGGTTGTTGCCGTTTTAGATAGTACGGCTAACTCCTACAGCGCGTTTTTACAGGAAAATTTGTTTAGTCCGGCCAAAAAAGATTTCGCAATGTATGCCGACACGGCGTCTTTCATTGCAGAAAACTCCGCCCCGCAAATTTTACATTACGCCGGGCTGGAAGGAATTTCTAATTACGGACGTGGCGAACAAGTCGCGGGCGCATCCACCGAGCGGGTGGTAAGCAAATACTATCCCAGCGAAGGTGGCGCGTTTGGTCTCTTCTTTGCTCATAGTAGTACGCAATAGGAAATAAGGAAATAAAAAATAAGATTTATTACCCCCGAGATGTGCTCCTCGGGGGTTTTATTTTGTCCAGGCGCCTTCCAGGATACCCCGTAGCTTGCCCAAGCACCATAAATGGTGCCAGGGCTTAGCTACCAGGGATGAATGGATTTTATAGCCTTCCTGCGGGGTGTAATGCCCCGCAGGAAGGTACCTGGATTTATTTTTTTGTGGATATCTTATTTTTAAGGAGCGAATTCTTCAATTTTCCTAAAGAAAATTAAACTTGAAAAAAACTATATGTAGTATTATAATAATAAAGTCAGGCACTACATATAGTATTATTAGGACATTTTAAGAAATCTAAACAAACACTAATTTATTCAGCATATTTCAGAATGCCCCGTATCTCTGCTCTGGGGGTGAATGGAATTGATAGTCTTTCTACTGAGTTTAATACCATCTAGGAAGGCGCATGGATTTATTATAACTTTCCGACCCATTTATAGAAAAAAGTAATGGGCTAATTAAATGACTGGTTGGAACCTAAAAAATAGTTAAAATTAACTTTAAATTGAAAATTATCATTTACTTTAAAAAGTATGCGTTGTCCCAATTGCGAACATGAAGACACCAAGGTTTTAGACAGTCGGCCGGTAGACGAAGGCACAGCCATAAGAAGGCGGCGGGAATGTGAGAAATGCGAGTTTCGGTTTAGCACCTATGAAGAAATTGAAATTTTGGATTTATCGGTAGTAAAAAAAGACGGCAGTAAACAGGCATTCTCTAAAGAGAAGCTAGAGCGGGCAATTAAGCTGCCACTGGACAAACGGCCGCATACGGACGAAACACTTAGAAAGCTGCTTTCCACAATTGAAATAGAAATTCAGCGTAAGGCTAAAGAGGGGCAAATTTCTAGCAGTGAGATTGGTGACATTGTGATGAAGAAGTTAAAAAAAACAGATAAGGTAGCCTATATACGTTTTGCGGCAGTATATAGACAGTTTGAGGATGTAGATGAGTTTAAGGAAGAACTAAAAAAGTTATGAGCTTTACGGATTACGGAGGGGGCATACGGATATAGGGACTAATCACATCCTGGTCTTCCCTCCGTATACCCGTATAGGTTCCGTATTCCGTAAAGACTTTAAAATCAATCAATTAAAATTATCAAAACTATTATGCAATCTAAAGTCAATCTCCAAGAGAGAACCAAAAATGCTTTATCTGAACTCGGTGAAAAAATTTTTCTTGACCGTTATGCGGTGAAAGATATGAAACGCGAAACGCTGGCGGTGAATGACACTGTTGTGGTTTTGGTTAATCCTAAAACTGGTCAGCGGGAGATTGGTATAATTGAAAATATAGATTTTGCCACCAAGGAAGTTAACGTGAGAATGCGCAACGGCGATTTGGAAATGCGCACTATTGAACACCTAGACAAGCCTTTGGAACTTGTGCCTGAGCAAATGTTTGACCGGATTGCCAAACATATTGCCAGCGTAGAAAAGACGGCGGAAAAAAGAGTTGAGTGGGAAGAAAAATTCCGAAGGCTAATGGACGACTGGAAATACGTGCCGGCCGGCCGGATTTTTACCGGCGCGGGTACGGGTCAGAACTTAACTTTTTATAATTGCTACGTTATTCCGCATCCCAAAGATTCCCGCGCCGGAATTTTTGAGACCTTGTCGCAAATGGCGGAAATAATGAGTCGCGGCGGCGGCGTAGGCATTAATGTTTCTTCTTTGCGTCCGCGCTATGCTTATGTTAAAGGTGTTAACGGCCGCAGTAGCGGCGCGGTCTCTTGGGCCTCGCTTTATAGTTTTGTCACAGGACTTATTGAGCAGGGCGGCAGCCGGAGGGGCGCTTTAATGTTAATTTTGAATTGCTGGCATCCGGACGTGCTGGATTTTATCAACGCTAAAAAAGAAGCGGGTAAAATTACCAACGCCAATATTTCCGTAGGCATTACCGACGATTTTATGGAAGCGGTAAAAAATGACAAGCCCTGGGATTTAATTTTTCCCGACACTTCCGACGCGCTCTATGCCACCAAGTGGGACGGCAACATTAAGCGCTGGCAGGAATTTGGCGGCAAGGTGATTAAGCATAAAACCGTGCGCGCGGCTGATATTTGGGACAATATAATTTCTTCCGCCTGGAGCTCGGCCGAGCCGGGTATGTATTTTATTGACCGCGCCAATTATTATAGTAACTCTTGGTATTTTGCGGACCTTCCCTGTACCAACCCCTGCGGAGAACAGCCTCTTCCCGCTTGGGGCGTATGCAATTTAGGCCATGTGAATTTGGCCAAGCATATTAACCACGAGACCGGCGAAGTTATGTGGAACGAGCTCAAGGGCACAGTTCAGTACGCGGTGCGTTTTCAGGACAATGTTATAGACGCCACTCCGTATTTTTTTGACGAAAATAAAGAACAACAAATGTCCGAGCGTCGCGTGGGTATGGGTAGTATTGGTTTGGCGGAAATGATGATCCACAAAGGCCTGCGCTATGGTAGTCCCGAAGGTGTGGAATTTATAGATAAGCTCTATCAGTTTATTGCGGTTACGGCTTATGAAACGTCGGTTGAGTTGGCTCGCGAAAAAGGCGCGTTTAAATTTTTTGACGCGGACAAGTTTTTACAAAGCGGGTTTATGAAGAATATGCCGGAATACATACGGAACTTAGTTAAGCAGTATGGCGTGCGTAACGTGACCATAATGACCCAGGCGCCTACCGGCACCGTGGGAACCATGGTTGGCACTTCCACAGGTATTGAACCGTTCTTTTCCTGGACGTATTTTAGAAAGAGTCGTTTGGGCGTGCATGAAGAAAAAATTAAATTGGCATCGGACTGGTTGGAAAAACATCCGGGTCAGGATTTACCGCAATATTTTACCACGGCAATGGAGTTGGCTCCGGAAGACCACGTAAGGGTGCAGGCCGCAGTTCAGCGCTGGACAGACTCGGCTATTTCTAAAACCTGCAACGCGCCATCCAATTACACCATTGAGCAAACCAAACAGCTTTACACTTTAATGTATGACTTGGGCTGTAAGGGAGGCACTATTTATCGTGATGGCAGTCGCGACGAACAAATACTCGCGACCGATCATAAGAAATTAGGCAAGGATGCATCGGATCAAGTGGAAGCCAAAGCTTCCGCGGACAAAGCAGTATTGGACAAGCTGGCAGATAAGGTTAGTGTGGAATCTGAACCGAAATCAGTTATGTCCATGAGCGGTGATAATGTTCAGATCAAGCTTGCTCCAAGAACGCGTCCGGACATTATGCAGGGCATTACCTATAAAATGAATACGGCCTACGGAAATTTGTACGTGACAATTAACGAAGACGGCCAGGGTCCGTTTGAGGTTTTTGCGGCTATGGGCAAAGCTGGCGGTTTCTTTAGCGCTCAGACCGAAGCTATTACCAGACTAATTAGTCTTTCATTGCGATCTAACGTGGCGGTGGAAGAAATTATTGAACAGCTTAAAGGCATTCGCGGGCCGGACGTAAGTTTTTCTTCCGACGGTGTAGTGTTTAGTTTGCCCGACGCGATTTCCAAAGTTTTGGAAAAGCACATTAAAAGGGGAGACAAACAGATGTTGTTGGATTTGCCGGCCAGCAATTTATCGCCATCTTTAAAATTGGAAACCGACACAATTTTGGAAGAGCGGGTTGTAGAAACAATTTCTGAGGACAAAATAAAGACTAACGGCACGTTAACTTACAAGAAGACACAAAAAGTTAGCATCGCGAACCTAGGCAATGCCCCGGTCTGCCCTTCCTGTGCCAATATGATGCTCATGGCCGAGGGCTGTATGAAGTGTGAACATTGCGGGTATTCGAAGTGTGGCTAGGGGTAGTTTGTAGTTTGTAGCGTGCCGATTTATCGGCGTTAAGTGATATTGATAGAAATTAAGAAATTAGAAATGCCATCCCGGAATTTTTTACTGCCAGAATATCATCAGCAAAGTAAGAAATGTCCGGGATCCAGAACAATTGATCAGAGTTAGGAAATTATCTGCCAGTTGGCGGAGAAATTAAAAATTCAGTCTTGGCAAAGAGGCGGGGCTGAAAATTTTATGAATCCAGAAAAGCCAAAAGACCCTGAAAGACAAAGAGAGGGAGAGTTGATAGCCACCATTGAAGCTAAATTTTTATTTTGCATCAATAAATGCGGCGCAAGGAAATTTCAAACTTGGAAGGAATCATGTATTGAAATGATTTCAAGAACTTATCCTGATCCAAAAGAAAGACCTAAATACAGATTGTATCATGTCTTAATTGGTGGCGGCGGATATCAAGAGGCGCCATATTTTGATTTTCCAGAGGGCTGTTCAATTATAAAAATGATTGAAGATTTACGATCGAATAAAATATGAAATCAAAAAAATCTAAACTTAAAATTCCCACTACTTTTTCCGACCAGCCCAAAGGCTTGGTGATTTGTTATATTGGGGCGGGGAAAGGGAAGACTACGGCGGCAATGGGCATGGCGGTGAGAGCGGCGGGAGACGGCAAGGACGTTTATATTTTGCAGTTCGTGAAAGCGGCGGGAAAATCATCAGCGGATATAAAAGAAGGTGAGTGGCCTGTGAGTAGTGAAATTACGTTTTTTGATAATATCAGTTCATCATCAGAAATTGGCAAAATAGAAAATGAACAAGTTGGCATTGGATTTGTAGGTATTTTAGGTGACAAAAAAGAAAAAGATATTCACATTCGCGCGGCGCTAAAAGGCGTGGAACGCGCGCGCGAGATTATTACATCGGGTAAATACGAGTTGGTTATCCTTGATGAAATAATTTCAGCTTTGGAAGTTGGACTGCTTGAAGAACGGGACATTTTAGATTTAATAAAAATCAAACCGGAATTAATGTATTTGGTAATAACCGGACATAATAAATATCCGGCAATTTTAAAGCAGTGCGATTTGGTAACAGAAATGAAAATGATTCAGCATCCGTATTATAAAGGGATTTTGGCACAAAAGGGGATAGATTATTAGGGGGGTAAGTAGAAAGTTCATCAAGTTGAAATAGGGAATAAGGAATAGATGGGGCTGGGTACTCCTCCTCGTTAAGGAGGGGAGGATCCGCGGAAGTTCCGCGAGTATCTATAGCAGGCTTTTTCCAAAACCCTGAATAACGCAAGTGTAGTTAGCCGATTCATCGGCTGCCGTTATTGATTAACAGCCCATAAATGGGCTAACTACATGGGGACACCGGAAAAAAATGCTTACTCGAGAGATTTGACGAATGAGCGCTAACAAATTAAAATTAGTGAGTATGAAAAAAATTGCAAAAGCTATTTTAATAGTATCAGTTTTTGTGCTTTTGGCAGCGGGGTGTAATCAGAAAGCCGTAGTACAGCTACCGGCCAGTCAGCCCATGAACAAGCCGGCAAATCAGACGCCGCAGAACGCTCCCGATGTTAAGCCGGGTGGGCAGACACAAACCAAACAGAATGCCGACCAGCCAGATTATTTTCCAAACGGGCAAAAGAGTCCTGCCACGCAAATCGCAGTTCGCCAGTATATTGAGCAGACGGGGCCGGATGCGGATTACCAAGTGGGTGTAGGCGAAACCGCTTTGGATTTATTAAAGTCTACTTCTATGGTAGAGGTAAAAAGTTATTCCTTTGGCGATATGGTAATTGGTATAAGTGGCAAAAGTGCGGACAGCAAACATTTTTGGGAATTATTTGTAAATGGTAAATCCTCTAACGTCGGCGCATCGGCTTATATATTAAAAGATGGCGATAAAATTGAATGGAAATTAAGCACGTTAAAATAAATTATTCTAAAAGCAATATTATGATTATATATTTAATTATCGTTTTGGCAATTATCACTCGTTTCATTCCCCACATGTCCAACTTTTCGCCCATAACGGCGTTGGCGATTTTTGCCGGGGCGAATTTGGGATGGAAGAAATCGGTAGGCTTAACTTTGGCCGTCCGTTTTATTAGCGATTATTTTTTGGGTTTTTTTGCCTGGCCTTTAATGCTGGCGGTTTATGCCGCGCATTTGGTAGGAGTGCTGTTTGGGGTCTGGATTAAAAATAAGAAGCCCAACCACCCCGCCTCGCTTCGCGAGGCACCCCTCCTTGGCAGGAGGGGAAGCTCCGCAGTGGTTCTTGGGAGCTCCGCGGAGCTGCAGTCATCTCCTCCTAATATAGGAGGAGTACCCTCGCCTTGGCGAGGGGGAGGTGGTATGAGTCGATGGCTCAAAGTTATTTTTTCTCCCATCGCCGCTTCCATCATCTTTTTCCTGGTGACCAACTTCGCCTTTCTTTATGCTGATTATCAGCACAACATTAGCGGCATTCTTCTGGCTTATGCTAATGGTCTGCCGTTTTTGAGAGGCACGCTGTTTGGGGACTTATCATATACTATCGGATTATTTGGAATTTATGAGTTGGCAAAGAGGTTTAAGATTTCGGATTTAAGATTTAAGTTAAGCCCGGTAAAAATCAAGATATAAAATGCAGCTGACCATAATTGCGCATCCTAATTCCAAAAAGCCTCGCATTGAAAAAGATTTATTTGGCGGACTCCATATTTATGTAAATCAACCGCCACTTGAAGGCAAGGCAAATAAAGCCGTGGGGGAGGCGTTAGCAGAATATTTTAAAGTCAGTAAGATACGGGTATTGTTGATACGAGGCGAGAAGGCCAAACAAAAAGTTTTTGAGGTTAATATATAAAAATGTTTTGTGTGGGTATTGTTAATCTATTGCAATAAGTCACCCCTCCTTCGTCCGCGCCTTAGGCGGACTATGGTGGACAAGCAAGGGGAGGGAATCAACGTTAGTACTTTTTACTTGACTAATATTGATTAAACGCTTTATTTTTGTGACCAAATCAAAAATTTTTATTTGGATTGCTGTCAGTTTTTCCCTTGGCGTCTTTATGGCCTCCTGTTTTAATTTACCCACTATCGTAGTTTATGTGCTAATTGCAATGTGTGCCATTGTTTTCTCTCTTAGTTTTATCAGCCATCATAAAACCGCGGCATTGTCCGCGCTTTTTTTATGCTCTGCGTGTTTAGGAGCCCTGAGGCTACAGGCAACAATGGTTGCTAATGAGTATCAAAACCTGCTGGGGCAAAAGCAGTCCTTTGAAGGTTATGTGGTGGAGGATGTTGACTTAAGAAGTAATTTACAGTATCTAACTTTTAAACCAAAGGGCTTTAATCAAAACATTTTAATTAGCACGCCTTTGAGCCAGGAATTTTTTTACGGCGATTGGCTGTATGTGGAGGGCAAGGCGGAGGAGGCCAAAAATTTTGAAGATTTTGATTATCAAAAATATTTGCAGCGCTACAACACTTACGCGGTAATTAGATATCCAAAAATTCTAATTTTAAAAAGTCATCAACAAAATCCGATCAAAGAGCAGTTGCTAAGGATTAAAGCGGCTTTTGTCGCCCGCGTGTCCCAATTATTTTATGAGCCTCAGGGCAGTTTACTCCTTGGCATTATCATTGGCGCCAAAAAAACTTTGCCTGCCGATGTGATTAGCGACTTTAATAATACTGGCACCTCGCATATTATTGCTATTTCCGGGTTCAATATTACTATTTTAATTAGCGCGTTGGCCGGTTTGGCTTATTTATTTGGTCGCCGAGTAAGTTTTTGGCTGTCGTTAATTACTATCGTGGGTTTTGTAATTATGGCCGGCGCTTCGGCTTCGGTGGTGCGTGCCGCAATTATGGGTTTTTTGCTGCTACTGTCTTTTAACATTGACCGTCAGTATAGCGTAATACCTTCTATATTTTTTGCAGGTGTAATTATGCTGTTTATTAATCCAAAAATTTTATTTTGGGATGTGGGTTTTCAGCTGTCTTTTGCCGCCACCTTGGGGATTATTTATTTTTTGCCCCAATTGGAAACTTTGTGCCAAAAACTACCCGACGGGTTTGGAGTAAAAGTTGCTATTTTAGGCACCCTGTCCGCAATTTTGGCTACCTTGCCAATAATCCTAATTGATTTTGGAACTCTTAGTTTAAGCGCGCCAATTGTTAATGTCTTGGTACTGCCGCTGGTTCCTGCAACTATGCTGTTTGGCTTTTTATGTGTATTGCCGTTTGTGGGCGCGGGTTTTGCTTTTATCACAAATTTGCTTCTGGCATATATGCTTATTGTCACCCATTTTTTTGCGCATCTGCCATATAGCGTAGCCCAAATTCAAACCCCGCTTTGGCTATTTTGGCTACTTTGTCTTGTTGTTGTCGGCCTGTATTTTTCGCTAAGACTTATTAATAAAAAAAAGGCATTGTCATTGCGAGGAGGCTCTTTGTAAACCATTTTTATGGGTCGACGAAGCAATCTTTTCTGCAATTAGATTGCTTCGCATTTATCCTGACAAATTTCCACTCGCAATTATAGGGTTAGAAGTTAAAGTAGTTGAACTATCAGCGGACTTATGATAGTATTATTTATATTATTAAATTGAAAGAGAATTATGACAAACAAAATGCTCATTTATATTATAGTTGCAATAGTCGTAGTTTGCGGCGCGGTAGCGGGATACGCTTATTGGCAGCAAACTAAGCCGTTAGTAGTTAGCGACGACCAAATTAAGTCTGCGCAGGAAAATCAACAAGCCGCGCAAACCTCTCCCGACTTAAATAAGCAGCAACCGGCTCAACCTGCTTCTGCCTCCTCGACAATTGACACAATCCCGCCCGTTGCCAAAGATCCAAATGTTTGTCAAAGAAACTTTGACGCAAATAAATTGAAAACCGACAAAGTTTCAATTTCCGGTCATCAGGTAGAAATTGATGTAAAAGGTTTTGGTAAAATTACTTTAGAACTGTACGACAAAGACGCGCCCAAGGCAGTGGAAAGTTTTTTACGCTTGGTCAATTCCGGCTACTATAATTGTTTAACTTTTCACCGCGTGGCTAAAGGTTTTGTTATTCAGGGTGGTGATCCGAGTGGCAACGGCAGTGGGGGAGAATCGGCATTTGGAACACCTTTTGCAGACGAACTAAATTCGGCGTCAGCTTCTTATAAAGCTGGTTATGTTAAAGGTGTACTTGCTATGGCCAATAGTGGGCCTAACACTAACGGTAGCCAATTCTTTATTATGCTAGCCGATAACCAGTTGCCCCACGCTTACACAATTTTTGGCAAAACCGTATCCGGTCTTGATGTGGTAGATAAAATCGGCCAAGTTGATATAATCCCGCAAATGGGTCCAACTGACGGTGCGCCTAAACAGCCTGTGGTAATGGAGAGTGTTAAAATTATTAAATAGAAAATAGGTATTAGCGAATAGGCAATAGGAATATTTACTAATCGCTATTGACTATTGCCCAATCCCTAAAATATATGGAAAAATCTTTAGTTTTACTTAAGCCAGACGCCGTTGACCGGGGCTTAGTTGGTGAAATAATTACTCGGTTTGAAAAAGTTGGATTAAAAATTGCCGGTCTAAAATTGGTTTGGCCAAAAAAAGAACACGCGGCTAAACACTACACAGATGACTTAGCACAGCGTCGCGGTCAGCATGTGCGCGACTTAATGATAGAAATGCTTACCTCCGGGCCCATTGTTGCCATTGCTTTAGAAGGCGTGGAAGCCGTGGAAGTGGTTAGGAAAATTGTCGGCGCCACCGAACCAAAAACCGCATTACCGGGGACTATTCGTGGCGATTATTCTCACGTTTCTTTTAAACACGCCGATGCCAAAAAAATGGGTGTATTTAATTTAGTCCACGCCTCCGGTAGCCCGGAAGAAGCTGTCTCCGAAGTGTCAGTCTGGTTTGCTCCCGAAGAACTGCACGAGCATAAGCCGGGATATACCAAGCATACAATTGCGTATTAGGATGTAGCGGAGGCCATCGGCCTCCATAATATGAATGTCGGAAGTGAGTAGTTTGTATTGTTGGTAGCGTGCTCGTTTGAGTCTGAGCCTAGGGCTCGCCCTTCAGAGTCAAAGACCGATTTATCGACTTTATCTAAATATAAAAGCTCCCTTATATAAGGGAGCTTTTGTATTTTGTATTGACAACTCTTTCTCTGCTTAAATCACTTGTTAGTGACCTTGAATTACGAAACTCATTTATTCATTAAAATTCCCATCTTTGGCATAAATTTCCAAAAAACTTTTTACCTTAATTAAGCTATTAAGCTAAAAATTTTGTTTGAAAATTTCTGCTCAAAGCTAGAAATTTTACTAAAC
>JBBREH010000017.1:0-28404 GCA_038203095.1 Candidatus Doudnaibacteriota bacterium
CCCCACACTGGAACTGCGACACGGTCCAGACTCCTACGGGAGGCAGCAGTTTGGAATTTTGGACAATGGGCGAAAGCCTGATCCAGCGACGCCGCGTGGACGATGAAGGCCTTCGGGTTGTAAAGTCCTTTTGCTTGGGAACAATTTTTGAGCGTACCAAGAGAATAAGAGGTTGCTAACTCTGTGCCAGCAGCAGCGGTAATACAGAGACCTCAAGCGTTATCCGGAATCATTGGGCGTAAAGCGTACCGATAGGTGGTTAAGAAAGTCAGAAGTGAAATCTCAAGGCTCAACTTTGAGACTGTCTTTTGAAACTTCTTAACTAGAGGGGCAAAGAGGAAGCTGGAACGAACGGTGTAGTAGTGAAATGCGTTGATATCGTTCGGAATACCAATAGCGAAGGCAGGCTTCTGGGTGCTACCTGACACTGCTAGGACGAAAGCGTGGGTAGCGAATGGGATTAGATAAATCCCGTCCCGCTCGTAAAATATAGGACAAAGGGTGTCCCTCCGAGCAGCAATGCTCGGATGAGTATCTAGCTGTATCGGGGAAACTCCACAATATATAGGTTACTGGCCTTTTGTGGACAATCCCGAGGGAAGTCTTCCAGATAAATATCGAAAAGACCCCGTAGAGACTATGAAGTTTTAGTGTGACAGAGGGTGAAATGTAGAAAGAAATTTCTATGAACAAATACACATCCTTGTCTAATGACATTAAGTCCATCATTCTTGGTTCTTTGTTAGGCGACGGTTCGCTTAAACTGAATTTAAAGTATTCTAACGCCCGGTTTTCATTTAGACATAGCGCTAAACAAAAAGATTATTTTTTTTGGAAGGCGAATATGTTAAAAAAGGAAATCGCAGGCAATAAGTACTTTTGGCACCAGGGAAAAGATGGTAGCGATGGTTGGGGAGGAGAAAAAATTCGTTTTCAAAGTCTGGCTTTGCCTGCTTTGACCGAGCTTTATCTTTTAACTCATCCGCATCAGGGTAAGTTTCAAATTCGCCGTAAATGGTTGAATTTGCTGACACCGTTATCTCTTGCCGTTTGGTGGCAAGATGACGGATCCATAATTGCAAACGGCAGGAAAGGAGTTTTATGTACCGATGGCTTTAAGCCCGAGGAAGTAAAACTACTTGAGCAGTACTTGAAAAAAGTATGGCACATTAATGCTGTTGCATCGCCAAAGAGTAAAAATAATCCTAATCAATACAGGTTATGGTTTCGTTCTACTGACGAACTAAAATCTTTTTTAAGAATTATTTTACCTTTTGTAAAGACAGAAGATATGCTGAAAAAATGCATACTTTTGTATAAAGACCCTAAACTTCAACAACGCTGGATCTCTGAAATCGTTCAAGCATCAAATTTTCCTTTAAAGAAAATACAAGATGTGTATGAGCAAAAACGCAAAAGCTGGAAAGCTTACGCCGTTTCAGAGAATGATATAGTCCAATCTTTGTAGAAATATAAAGCATAATTTGACCCCAGTAGTCCACGCTGTAAACGATGCACATTAGGCGCTAGAGAGTATCGACCCTTTTTAGTGCCATAGCTAACGCGTTAAATGTGCCGCCTGGGGAGTACGGCCGCAAGGCTAAAACTCAAAGGAATTGACGGGGACCTGCACAAGCGGTGGAGCATGTGGTTTAATTCGACGGTAAGCGAGGAACCTTACCAAGTCTTGACATGCAGCTGCATACTCTGGAAACAGGGTAGCCTTCGAGGGTGCTGCACAGGTGATGCACGGTTGTCGTCAGCTCGTGCCGTGAGGTGTTCACTTAAGTGTGAAAACGAGCGCAACCCCTATCGTGAGTTACAAGTGTCTCACGAAACTGCCGGCGTTTAAGCCGGAGGAAGGTGGGGATGACGTCAAATCAGCGTGTCTCTTACGACTTGGGCGACACACGTGCTACAATGGGAAAAACAAAGGGACGCCAAGGAGTAATCCGGAGCAAATCCTATCAATATTTCCCCCAGTTCGGATTGAGGGCTGCAACTCGCCCTCATGAAGCCGGAATCGCTAGTAACCGTGGATCAGCCTCGCCACGGTGAATACGTTCTCAGGTTTTGTACACACCGCCCGTCAAGCCATGGAAGTGGGAAGCGGCTAAAGCGTCCTTTATTGGATTCCAAGCCGAAGCTCATAACTGGGGCTAAGTCGTAACAAGGCATCGGTAGCGGAAGCTGTCGATGGATCACCTCCTTTCTAAGGAATAAAATATGTGGCCTGGTAGAATTTCGATTTTACCTGTTGTCATACATTCCATAGGTCGTTATCATTTATTTTCGAATAAATGGTACACATACTCTACTGACTTGATGACAAACATCGGTGTTGTACAGTTAAACAGTAATGTTTAACTATTTCTAATCACTATTTAGCCGTTAAAGGTTATAAATTTGCATGTTGAAAACCCGACCGAAAGGTCGGGTTTTTAGTTATGTATGGAAAAGTCTAATTAAGATCTAAGGGCACACTTTTAAAACATCGCCGAAGTTCCAGGATTAATGACTCTGTTCTTTCCAAAACATCGTCGTTTTGAAAAGCATTTTTCGCCCGCCGAAGAATTATCAGTAATCTTTGTATAACCATCATGAACGTGCAGTGGAAGGACGCCTCAGTCTTTTGTTCGGGGACGGTATTGTCATGTATATTGGCTTTGATTTTAAAGCTTATTGCACAGTCGTAGCTTATTCGCGACGTAGGCGAGTCTGTCTCTTACTTGCAAAGAACAAGCGAGCCGAGGAGCTAAGAAAGGTTCTATACCTCGCGGCTTGCCGCGATAGTTTGTCGTTTCTTTTTTGCAGTAATACCCCGCTACTTGCCCACGCACCGATTTTGGTTCTTGGGCTTGCGGCGGGCAACCTGTATTTTGAATTAAAAGGTAACTATTCACCCTTTTCCAAAAGTACAAATATGGTGTAGCGCGGCCGTAATCGGCGTCTGGGATCGTCCATAAATGGGCACAACTCAGTAAGCCGTAGAGAAATGGTGAATAGTTAAATCAAAAGTTCTTGACAAACCCTTTTTAATGGCGTATTATTTACTTATACTATTAAGTAATTACTTAAATGCTTACAATACAAGAGTTGACTGCCTTTCAAAAATTTACGGATACACAAAATCCAAGATTGGGAATAGTTTTTGGTGTGTTAAGTGAACCTAATCGCTGTAAAATTTTTCGTTTACTTGTGCAGAATAACAAAGCGGACTTGTGTGTCAGTGATTTTGCCAAAATATTAAGAATTTCATCTTCCGCCGCTTCCCAGCACTTAAAACAGCTGGAAATGACCAATATCATTACAAAAGAAAGGAGGGGTCAAAAAGTTCATTTCAAACCTCAAACCGGGGCTCCGCTGGTTGCGGCAATAACAAAAGCTATAATTAAATATTTTTAAAACATATGCCAAATAATACTATTAGCTTATTAAGTAGTGAGGAAGTGGCCGAAGGCACTATGGCCTTTTATTGGAAAAAACCGGAAGGTTTTAATTTTGTGGCCGGACAATTTGGGGACTACACTTTAATTAACCCTAAAGAAACAGATGCTGAAGGTAATATGAGAGGTTTTTCTTTTATTACCGCCCCTGACGAAAACCGTTTGGGCTTTGCCACGCGTATGCGAGACACTGCTTTTAAACGCGTGTTAAAAACATTTAATCCCGGCGATGAAATAGTTATGGATGCTCCTTACGGCGATTTGCGACTACAAAGCAACACATCCCGACCCGCAGTATTCTTAACGGGTGGTATTGGTATTACTCCTGTTCGCAGCATAATTCTGGACGCGGCTAAAAAGAAATTACCTCATAAAATTTTCCTATTTTATTCTAATAGACGACCGGAAGACGCAGCTTTTCTGCGGGAGCTTGAGGATTCAGAGAAACAAAACCCCAATTTTAAATTTATAGGTACGATGACACAAATGGATAAGTCCAAGCTAGTCTGGACCGGGGAAACCGGTTACATTAATGCGGAGATGCTAAAAAGACATTTAGGAGAAATTACTAATCCGTTATATTACTTAACCGACCCGCAAAAAATGGTTGCTAGTATACGCAAAGCTTTGGCCGATACAGGGGTTAATGACGATGACATTAAGACCGAAGAATTCGCGGGCTATTAAAAGGAAGGTTAGTTTATGGAAGTTAACATTAAGCGAGTCTACGAAAGGCCTAAAAGTTCGGACGGATTTCGCGTACTTATAGACAGGCTGTGGCCGCGCGGACTCACTAAAGAAAAGGCAAAAATTAATTTATGGCTTAAAAATATTGCGCCAAGCACAGAACTTCGCAAATGGTTTGGCCACGACCCAAATAAATGGGATGAATTTAAAAAACAATATCGTAAAGAACTAAAAGCCAATGCTGAATGGGTAAATGTATTAAAAGCGCAAATTAAAAAAATGCCTCTGACTCTAGTCTATGGAGCGAAAGACGAGCTTCATAATGATGCGGTTGTTATTAAAGAATATCTCTTGTGAAAAATCATTTATTGAAAGAAATAGTTTTTGAATTTTTACCAGCCGCCCCTTTCAGGCTAGATTTTACTGTATGGGCTTTAAGAAGAAGGCCTTCTAATGCTGTTGATCAGTGGGACGGGAAGTTTTATAATCGGCTGCTTATTGTTGCCGACCGGTCTGTTAAAATAACAGTACAGCAGCTGAATACCAAGGGTATTCCCAAACTTTCAGTCGTTTTAAAAAGTGAAAAAGAATTAACTGTGGAGATAATTAAGGAAGCTCGGGAACTGCTGGAAAAGATGCTGGGGTTAAAAACTGACCTAAAGTTGTTTTACAAACTTGCGAAGGCTGACAAAATCCTTAAGCCTCTGGCAAAAGTCTTTATAGGCGTAAAACCACCACGCTTTCCCACGTTGTTTGAAGCCTTGCTTAATAGCATAGCCTGTCAGCAAGTAACCTTAACTTTGGGAATATTGTTGTTAAACCGGTTAGCTGTTACATTTGGAGCAAAGCTTATAGACGGACAAACTGTAATATATGCTTTTCCGAGTCCGGAAGATTTGGCCGACATTCCGGCAGAGGATATAAAAAAACTCGGATTTAGCCGTCAAAAGGTTAAGGCCATAAAAGTGCTAAGCAACGCTATTATAAATAAAGAAATACCGTTACTTAAAGAGCTGGAAGAAATGACTAGCGAGCAAGCCGTTGAGCATCTGTTAAAGATACATGGAATTGGACGATGGTCTGCGGAATATGTGCTACTTCGGGGTTTAGGGAAGACTGGTACTTTTCCGGGCGATGATGTTGGCGCGCAAAAAAATTTAATGTTACTTATGAATCTTAAAGAGCGGCCAAATTATGACCAAATAAAAAAACTAACAGCAGAATGGCAACCATACTCCGGCTTAGTTTATTTCCATTTGTTGCTAGATAAACTGCAAAAGAAAAATTTAATTTAAGGTTAAACCGAAATCATAATGACAGGAAAACCAATTCTTTTTACTATAGGGCATTCAACTCATCCGATTAACGAATTTGTGGGTTTGCTGAAAGTTTATAATATTAGGCAATTAGTTGATGTCCGGACTATCCCGAAATCACGCCATAATCCCCAATTTAATGAGAAAATATTGGCTTTGCAATTGAAAAAATCAGAAATTCAATATTCACACAACAAAAACTTAGGTGGTTTAAGACACGTCAAAAAAGATTCTATTAATATGGGATGGAGAAATGCCTCCTTTCGCGGTTATGCCGATTACATGCAGACAGACGAATTCAGCAATGCCCTAGAGAAACTAAAAACTAAAGCGTTGAAGAAAACAACTGTTATTATGTGTGCTGAGGCGCTTCCTTGGCGCTGTCACCGATCTATGATCGCAGACGCTATGGTTAAGCAGAAATGGGAAGTTAATCATATTATGTCTAAAACCTCAGCTTACAAACATAAACTAACTCCATTTGCAAAAATAAAAAAAGGTAAACTTATTTATCCAAAGATTAAAATAATCACAGGGTTGAATAAGCATTGCTAGGATTAAGTGCTGCATAAGAAAGGCTTTGGTTAGAATGCTTCAACCAAAGCTAAAAAAATAATATTCTGCCAAACATATTTTTACAATTTTTTTTGCTTAAATACCTTTATTGTCTTAGGTAGTATTATTTTTTTTGTTTCCTTGCAAATGCCAAAATAAAAAAATGATGATATCAAAAATCAATAATACAGATAATGATGTTAAATCGCTTTTAATTACAACTCAGCTTTTACGGAATAAAAATAGTCTTTTAAGATGATCTCCCCACACTTTGAGAGATTATAAAAATCGCTCAAAAAGCATTCTTTTGGTATAATTAAGTTAAAGCTAAAGTAAGTTAGAAACCAAATGGAAGGACTAAGCGGGCAAGAGGCTCAAAAACAACTTGAAATTTACGGACTTAACGAAATCACGGAGAAAAAGTCGGGAGCGTTTTTAAAATTTGCTAAATGGCTTGTTTCGCCTATTGCATTAATGCTTTTAACGGCTGCGTTGCTTTCGCTCTTGGCAAAAAATACTTTTGATTTTTGGTTTATTCTGGTTTTAATGTTACTTAATTTTTTTATTAGTTTTTGGCAGGAAAATAAAGCCGACCGCGCGGTAAAAAAATTACAGGAAAAGCTTTCTGTTGAAATTCCAGCTCTACGCGATGGAAAATGGCAACCATTGACGGCTAAATATCTTGTCCCAGGCGACGTAGTTAAACTTGGTGTTGGCGACGTTATTCCAGCCGATGCTAAAATCCTACATGCTGACAATTTAACCGCCAACGAAGCCCAGTCAACCGGTGAAAGCCTGCCTAAGGAAAAAAACACAGGCGATTTCCTGATTTCCGGCTCGTTTATTACCACCGGCCTAGTCATCGCCCAAGTTACTGCCACCGGCAAAAATACTGGTTTTGGCAAAACCCTTACATTGGCGCAAAATACCAAAAAGCGCAGTTTACTTGAGCAAGACATATTGCGCATCTCCAAGTTTCTTTCCATTTTGAGTTTAATTGCCGTAGTTATTTTGACGGCAGTCTTGGCGGCCGCACATACATCGTGGCTGGAAATTATTCTTTTGGATTTGAGTTTAATTATTGCGGGTATTCCCATTAGCCTTCCAACAGTAATGAGCTTAATTATTGGCTTTGGTGTTTTAGAGCTGGCTAAAGAGCAAGCTATTGTCCGAAAACTTAATGCGCTCGAAGATTTTGCCAACGTGGATTTGCTTTTGTCCGACAAGACCGGAACGCTAACCCAAAATAAAATTAGCGTAGAAAAAATCATTAGCTATAACAGCCAATTTTTGGAAAGCGATTTAATTAAATTTGCTATTGCGACCTCGAGTCAGGATAAAAATCCTATCAACCAAGCCATAATGGGCAAATTTAGAGAGCTTGGTTTAAAAAATGACTATCAAATAATAAAAATTATCCCCGGCGATTCTTTGCGCAAACGGAGCACGGCCATAATTAAAAGTTCCGACAGCCGTCAGATGTGCGTGACCGTAGGCGCCACTCAAGTAGTGGAAACTCTTTGCGATTTAGAAGGCGAATTGGCAGGAAAATTTAAAAAGGATATTAGTGGGTTTGCCTCTTTAGGTTATCGTAGCCTGGCTGTGGCAATTAATATGAACGGCGAAAAAGAAGAACATATGAAGCTTGCCGGATTATTGCTTTTGTCAGATACAATTTTTGCCGATGCCAAAGAAGCAATCAATTTTTTAAAGATCAACGGCATTGCGGTTAAGATGTTAACCGGCGATAATGCGGCTATTAGTCGCCGTGTGGCGCAGGAGCTGATGCTTGACGGAGCCGATAAAACGGTAGTGGACAGACAGGCTTTGTCTCAGGTTGAGCTTTTTGATATGGGTAAGCCCTGGTGGCAAAACAAGGTGGTGTTTGCAGAAATTTTACCCGAAGATAAACTTAAAATCACCCAGGCCGCTAAGAAATTTTTCCGAGTGGCTGTAACCGGTGACGGGGTCAACGATCTGCCGGCGATTAAGGCAGCGGACGTAGGGATTGCCGTAGCCGGAGCTGCGGACGCGCTAAAAAGTGCGGCTGACATTGTTTTGCTTGTTCCCGGTATTGCCGTAATTAAAACGGCTGTAACAGAGGCAAGAAAAATTTTTGCCCGCCTTTACAGCTACTCGGTTTATCGTCTGTCCGAAAGTTTGCGCTTAATTGTAACCATTGCCGTTCTGGGCGTTATTTATAAAACTTATCCGTTGACGCCGGTGCAGTTGATTTTGCTGGCTTTCTTAAACGATCTGCCCATAATTTCTTTGGCCTTTAACCGTGTGGCCGCTTCCAGCCGTCCTTCTGAAATTAAAGTAAAACAGCGGTTTTGGCTAAGCGGTCTGTTTGGCCTAACCGGTGTTATTAACAGCCTGCTGATGTTTTATTTGACCTTAAATGTTTTTCACTTAAGCCTGCCGGTAATAGAAACTTTATTTTTTTTGAAGTTAACTGTGGGCGGGCACATGCTTATATACGTGGCGCATACCAAGGAGCGTTGGGACAAGTTCTTGCCTAGTCGCCCGGTAATTTTGGCTACTTCAATTACGCAAATACTTGCCACGACTATTTCTCTAAGCGGCTGGTTTATGCCAAAAGCGCCGTTAGTTTGGGTTGTACTTATTTGGATTTGGGCGTTTTTATGGATGCAAGTAAGCGAGCTAGTCAAACACTTGCAAAAACAGTTTATTAAGGAGGGTGTATAATATATCTATAAAAAAGTAAAATTATTTAGCAAAGCAGACAAATTTATGCACAAAAATACATTGCGCGAAGTATCCAAGTTTTTATCCGGTTTGGTGGCCGGTGACTTTTTGGCCGCTTGGTGGTTGTATGCCAAAGGCATGGTGCCAGTTTCAATTTTAGGTTTTCAGTTTTCGGCCCAAGGAATTATGGTAGGGATGATTTTTGACATCATCTTATTTATCTTTTTAGTTCATTATGGCTGGCAAATAAAAGAGACTGGTCATAGCTCAGGCGAGCGTATGTTTCACCGGGTAGCGGGAACCATTTTTGGCCTGGTGGCTTTGGCTCATCTTTTGCGGCTAGTATTTAGCCTGCCTATTGACCTGCTTTCGTGGCATACTCCTTATTGGGTATCCGGTGTTGCCGCGGTGGTATCCGGCTTTTTGTCTTACACCAGCTTCCGAATAACTCGCAAAGAATGATCAGTTAGCAATACTGACGTTCTCTACGAACGGATATTGTTAAATTATAAAACCTACGGTCACAACAGAGGGGAAAAACAAATCGTAATGAGTATGGATCTTAAATACTTTCAGGGAGTTTCTATTGGTTAAGATATCATCGGAAAATTACGATTTACAAATTATTTTAAAGTGTTATACTAATTAAAGTATGAATAATTTTTACTGCATATATGAGCATTGTAATGTCAGCAAAAATTCTTACGGAATATCGTTGCCAAAATTGCAACAAATTGCTTTGCAAGGGTATTTTGAACGGACAGGAAAATATTTTGGAAGTTAAGTGCCGCGGCTGTGGTAAAATTTGCCAGTTTACAGGAGAAGACGCTCAAATCGTCAGGCATCGTTCGGTTTTAATAAGACAGGGGCTAATTCCGGACACAGACGCAGTTTAAAGCCCAAACAATAAAAAGAGAAGCTCTTGAAGCTCGCCATAATGGCGAGTTTTATTTTTTTGTAATATTAATATTAAATAAACAAATATATGTCAAACGAAAAAAAGTTTGAATTGCTACTTAGAGTGGGGGTAGCCGGTGAGTTTTTGGGTCATGGCCTGTTGGCCATTGGCAAAAAAGCGGACTGGATTAAGTGGGTCAGTCAGCTGGCTCATGTAGATCAGGTCACCGCGACAACCCTAATTGTATTAATAGGCTGTTTTGATTTAGTAGTTGCAGCCATCGTATTAATAAAGCCGATAAAGCCGGTTTTGCTTTGGGCCGCTTTTTGGGGTTTTTGGACAGCCTTAGTCAGGCCGCTTGTCGGTATGGGTTGGCTAGATTTTATTGAGCGTTTTACCAACTGGGCTGCGCCTTTAGCTTTGTATTTTTATTATCAAAGCAAAAAATAACGTATTTTCGGCCCCAAAAGCGTAAAAAACTGCTCCTATGGAGCAGTTTTTTACGCTTTTAAAATTATTCTATCTGTTTTATAATACACAGTATGATTGCAATTATCTTATCTGTAGGCGCATTTTTTTCCACCTTTTTAGGCGGTCTATTTGCCATTAAGTTTAAGGATAAACTCCATTTAATAATGGGGTTCACAGCCGGTGTTTTGCTTGGTGTGGTAAGTTTTGATATTTTGCCTGAAATTGTTAATTTAATCCAGGAGAATGGCTTTGGTATGACTGGTGTGATGGTAGCACTCGTTTCCGGGTTTTTAATTTTTCATATTTTGGAAAAGAGTATTGCTATTCATCACGGTCACGAAGGTGAATATGTTGAACACAGGCATCCATATATTGGTGTTGCCAGCGCACTGGCGTTAATTGGGCACAGTTTTATGGATGGGATGGGCATTGGGCTGGGGTTCCAGGTTAGTCCGGCCGTGGGTATTTTAGTTGCCATTGCGGTTATTTCTCATGATTTTACCGATGGTATGAACACCGTAAGTTTAATGCTAGTCAATAAAAATACCGAATCTAAAGCCAAAATGTTTTTGTTTCTTGACGCTTTTGCTCCCGTGTTAGGAGCCGTATTAACACTGCTGTTCCATATTCCTTCACAGTATTTAGTTTTATATTTAGGTTTTTTTGCCGGTTTTTTATTATATATCGGCGCCAGCGACATTTTACCGGAAGCCCACAGCAAGCAAAGCTCTTGGCTGACTGTTTTTTTAACTGTTTTTGGCGCCTCGTTAATCTTTGCAATTACACGAGTGGTTTGAAGTCGCCCCAGATAAATTTGCTATTTTAAGCTAAATAAGCTATAATATTTGTATCATCTCGTTTAAGTGTTCCGCCTGCGCGTAAAACTTTGGCGGACTTCTATCTACAAAATAGACTGAAGAACCTCGCAAGGTATCTGTTAAAGAGCGCTCAAGAGTAGCATTTAAAGTTTTTAAATAGTCAGTAAGAGTGTCAGGTGAGCTCTTCAATAGAAAGCCGGAATCTGGTTGAAAAATAGATTTTAATCGGTCCGCCTTGGGCGGAGCAGACAAAAAGATATTTTGAAAGTAGATTCTAAAAAAATAAATGGCTAAGAAACTTTTCGTCGGTGGTATCCCTTGGGCAACCACTTCAGACGACCTGCAAACATTATTCAGCCAGCACGGCACAGTTGCATCCGCAACAGTGATCAGCGATAAAATGACTGGCCGAAGCAGAGGTTTTGGATTCGTGGAATTCGAAAACGACGCAGAAGCCGATGCAGCGGCTGCAGCTTTAAACAACACCGATTACCAGGGCAGAACTTTGGTAGTTAAAGAAGCTCGTCCTTTGGAAGATAGACCAAAACGCAGCTTTGGTGGTGGCGGACACAGCGGTGGTGGACGCGGTGGTTACGGCGGCGGCCAGGGTGGCGGCTACGGCGGGGGCAACTCCGGCGGTGGCGGCTACGGCCGACGCGATAGTTACTAATAAAATCTAAATTTGATTTTGAATCCCTCCCAAAGCTGGGAGGGATTTTTATATTGGCAAAATTTATGATATTATTTAGTTATG
Organism: Candidatus Doudnaibacteriota bacterium; assembly: GCA_038203095.1. Lineage (GTDB taxonomy): Bacteria > Patescibacteriota > Doudnabacteria > UBA920 > UBA920 > PALSA-1336. The sequence continues at coordinate 11,655 of JBBREH010000017.1, forward strand.
CACAGAAGACATAAATATGATATTATTGTAATTTTAGCCGTTCTTGGAGCGGGTATAAGCCTTTATTTGGCAGTAACTCATTATTTAGGCTTTGTTGTCCCCTGTAATTTAACTCATGGTTGCGAATCAGTTTTAAATAGTAAATATTCCATGTTGTTTGGTCTGCCGCTTTCTGTTTGGGGTGTGGCATATTTTTTGGCTGTTGTGGTTAGCGCCTTAATGTCTAATCATTATTTAAAATGGCAAAAGGTTTTAACTGCTATTTTGGCTTTAGGGGGTGTGGCTGCGCTTATTTTTTTGTCTTTACAATTTTTTGTGATTAAAAGGGTTTGTCAGTATTGTTTAAGCACTGATTTGCTTAGTATTTTGTTATTTGTTCTGGATATTAACATTGAACCCAGGAGTTGAAAATTTTGAAATTTATTAAAAGTATGCTATACTAGGGTAACTTAAGTATGAGTTTTCTTGAAATAAATACAAATTATACAATAATATGAATTTTTCCAATCTGAACGATTATTTGTGGATTGCACTAGGGATTTTGGTAATTGGCAGTGTTTATTTGATAGTTGAAGGATACAAGGTTCAGGTTTTGTTTGCCGAATCGATTGTCGGTAAATTAGTTAAAGCCCTTGTAGTGGTCTTTTTAATCGAACTTTATTCTTTGGGTATTGTTACTTTTGCCTTTATGTTTTTTTACCCCAAAGGGGTGGTCGTGCTTTTGCCTATTGTGGGACTGTGGATATTAAGCCTGGTGTTTGCGATTTTTGCGGTCCGTGGTGCTAAACAAGAAGTCACAAAATTAATGGGTAAATAGTCTAATTTAAATTTAAAAAATAAATAAAAATAATAAACTTATGCCAAAAATGAACAACGAGCCAACCAATGTGAATTATGATGCCAGATGGTTTGTCTGGACTATAGTTTTTTTGGTCGTTACGGGGATATCCCTGGTCAGTTACATTGCCTTAAGCGACAGCGGCAATAGCGATATTTCAGGAGTTGTAAAAACTAAAGCCTCTGAACATAAAGCGCTAAAATAGTAAATTTGAGACATTAGATGTTGGTGGAAAATTAGATCACTCATTTTAACAAGGCCAGTCATTAAGGATTCATACTTTTTGGTTGGCTTTTTGTTAATGCTTAATAAGGGGTGTTGGTATGCTCCTTTATCTATTACCATCTGATGGCTCATGCATTTATGGGCTTTTCTGGTATTTCGATTAGGGTCGTGCTGTATAATTGTAACAAACCCTCAATTTAGGGTATCTTTCTTAAAACCGCCATATGTGTGCACACATTACCATTTTTTCTGGACAAAAATCAATGGATGTGCTATAATATGAATAGTCATTTTACTCAAATCGGTGCCAAATAATTTACTCGCACACGAATCCCTACAAAATTTAGGAATTTCGCCAACAAATTGATATTTAAGTTGGTGTGTGGGTGTAGTATCGATTTCTGAAACAAAAATAAAAATATTCACTAATTACAAATGAGAGCAAATACTACAAATCGGTAAATCGGTTTTTTATTTGGTTTTATATGTACGATTGGTGATTTGTGAGCCAACAATGGAATATATTTTAAGCATAATAGGTTTCCCAGAAACTAGTTTAAAAAGGGCTTTTGCTCCTTTAGGCCATTTTGTCCTGCACATTTACGACCATTTTATTCCGCACGCGCGGAATAATTATCATCCTCACTTACTTAGTCACCGTAGCCTAGGGCTAATTTCGAGTTTGTTAGTAGCTGTGAAAATTTTTGGCCTGGCAGTTATTGCCATAGGCCCGGTTGCGCCAGCTTTTTCTTCGGCCATTACAGCCGAAAATATTATTAACCTAACCAACCAGTCACGACAAGAATATAAATTGCAAGGGTTGGTTGAAAATTCCATGTTGGATAAGGCCGCTCAGGCCAAGGCAAACGACATGTTGGCTAAAAGCTACTTCGCTCACAATACTCCCGACGGCCATACGCCCTGGGATTTTATTGTAGCCGAAGGCTATACTTATTTAATGGCGGGGGAAAATTTAGCGGTTAATTTTACCGAAGCCGAAAACGTGGAAACAGCCTGGATGAACAGCCCGGGGCATAAGGCAAATATTTTAAATAAGAATTTTGAGGAAATTGGTATTGGCATTGCCCAAGGCGAGTATCAGGGGCATACCGCGATTTTTGTAGTTCAAGAATTTGGTACGCCCGCGGCACAAAAAGTTGCTTTAACAGAGGAACCTACTCCTGTTCAAACAGCCGACGTTCCGGCACCCAAAATTCCGTTTGTTGCCCCAGCTAAAGTCGTTGGTCAAACTTTGGGCGACAAACAATATAAGCCGGCGGTAGCGCCCGACACTGCGCCAGTATTAGTGGCAGTCAAGGAGTCCCCGGTTGTCCAGGCTTCCCCCGAAGCCCCATTACCTCCGACCGAGGTGGCCATTGTTCATGGCGAGGTCAAGCTGGACATGGACAACGTTGTAATTAACACACAGGTGGATGGGCCCGCGGTTAAGGTAATCGCATATTTTGGACAAGAGGCGGTCATGCTAAAGCCTATAAACCAAAATACCTGGAGTGGGCAATTGCCTATCGCCTCTTTGGCCAGAGGTAGCGCGGCGGTAAAGATTAAAGCTTTCGGTTCCGATGGTCAAATGAATCAAATAAGTCTTGCGGACTTTGCCGTAGACACGGTGCAAAATTATTACCCGGCTCAGGTAGCAACGGACCCTAAAGTTAATTTTTTTGGTAAGATTTTTAGTCCTAAAACTTTTGAAGCACGTTTTTATTTGTATGTTATGGCTACTTTATTGTCTGGTTTGATTTTGGCTGTTTCTATTAAACGCCATATCCAGCATGTTTCACTAATTGCCAATAGCAGTTTTGTGGTGATTTTTGCGGCCTTGCTGTATATGGTTAGGTAGTAATAATTTTTTTATAAACATTAATAAATTAAATTAAATCAAATATATGACAATAGGAACAGGTGTTACCCCCCCTGAGTTTGTACAAGGAATGCCAGGCGTTTTAAGAGAGGGTGCGCCGGATAGTAAGCCGCATACTTTAAAGCAGGTCAATGAACAAATTAGGACAAGTTTGTCAGATTTGCACACATTATGCCCAGAACATAGCGATTTTAACTCTTTGAGAGACATGTTGGAACATTATTCCAAGCTATTAGAAAAAAAAGATGAGAACAAAGGTTATTTAAAAGCTCTTATTATTCAGCTGTCGAAGGAAACAGCTCAACATAGGCAAATTGATTCTGGTGACAGTCTTGCAATGAGTAGCCCGCAGAAAATTAAAGAAAAAATTAAAGAAAATAATTTTAAATCTGGATTTTCAGACAAACTTACAGAGCTTGCAGCTTCAGTTGAAGCTTTAGTTGAGTAATGGCTTTCAGATATTTAATCGGCATAATAAGACAACAGGGCTTACCAAATTATGTCGACAGAATAACGACAATCCAATCTTTCCCAGGAGCTAAATATCCAAGAGTAAAAATCAAAACCCGCACTGCTTAAAAGCGCGGGTTTTGTTATTATTAATACCTTTAAAAGGCTCCAACGCCTTTGGGACTGCCAAGGCCGGTGGGGCCATCGTATTTGGTTTTGCCAACGCATAAATAATCCGCTCCGCAGTCACCATTTGACCCGCCCACGACATCGTGCAAATTGGATTTTGAGCCGAGGCCGTAGGGAAGACTATTAGCCTGCCGATTTGTTGGAATATTTCCGGACAGCGCGTACACTGCGGCAATTATCGGTGCGGCTAAAGAAGTGCCGCCCACTTTAAACCAGCCTTTTTGGCCTTTGGCACTGGTCGTGGAATAAATTGCCATGCCAGTTTGGGGATCCGCCACGGCGGAAACATCGGCCACGGTCCTGCCGGCGCACTTAGCGTCAGTTTGCCAATTAGGCTTGAGTTCAAATTTACTGCAACCGCTGCCCGCGTCGCTCCAGGCATTTTCATCGTGGTATTTTCCGTCAGCGGACAAATATAAAGAAGTTCCCCCAACAGCGGTCACGTATGGGGAGGCCGCCGGATACTGGACGCCGTAGCCGCTGTCACCGGAAGAAACCGTAATAGCCACGCCGGGATGTTTAAAATGACTATCAGATAATTTTTCATCGGCAAATTCCGGTCCGCCGTAAGAATTAGAGATGGCATTAGCACCTTGGCTCACCGCGGTATCTACCGCGGCCATTAAATTTTTTAAATTGGGCGAGCTGGCTTCAACTAATAATATAGAGCAGTTTTCGCACAGCGCGTGAACAGTTTCCACATCCAGTGCAATCTCCATTGCCCAGCCGCTGTTGGGCTTGGGTAAGGCGGATGAGCCCCGCTGGTTAACTTTGGTAAAACAGGGAACCGGTGATTTATTTATCGCGCCTTGGCAATCAGGCAATATTGGTAAATTAAACTGCCGGCTGTAAAAATCTAAGTCCGCATTAATTGTCGGGTCATTATATGCGTCGACAATCGCCACAATAAAATTCCGAGGCGCGCGGCCGGATAAGTTGTAAGCGCCCCGAATATCGTTCGGGTTAAAACCTTGCGGCTGTTGACTAACCAGCGGTTTGCCGCTGTTATCGGTTGCAACATAGGCATTACAGCTAGCTAAGCCAGCCTTTTTGGCAAGGCTACAAACGCGGGAATGATGTAAAGTTTGCGCGTCTGATAGTGTTGGTGTAAATAAACCAAGAGTCAAAACCAGCGTAATTAATTTATTTGTCATAGTTTGATTTTTAATTTCATAATTATTTCAATCTTTAAATATATATTAAACGAACGTTCACCTATTGTCAACGGGAGTTATACACATTAGGAAAAAGTATTCCGTTAGAGGCAATCTGCCACGTAACAAGCGCATTATTTTAGGGACTTAATAGTGGGTTATTTATAGCAGAATTATCACTTGACGCCATAGAGTGATAATGCTATTATTAACATACAAGTTTAAGTGATAGTAATCACTTTGTATGGAAAATCACGAAATTACCCAAAGACAAGCCAAAATTTTAGCCGCGATTGTTAAAGAGAATTGTGACAGCGGCCAGCCGGTGGCCAGCGCCGATATTGTGGAAAAGTATGCTTTTGGTGTTTCTAGCCCCACAATTAGGAATGAAATGCAGGCCTTGGAAAAGAACGGTTACATTAAGCAGCCGCACACTTCAGCCGGGCGTGTGCCCACGGACAAGGGCTTTAGGTATTTTGTGAACCAGTTGATGGACCGGGTTAAGCTTACTATGAAAGAGCAGGAAAGCTTGAAATCGGAGATTTACAAACTCCAGTTAGTCCATATGGAAATGGGTAGACGTTTGGCCAAGGTTATATCGGAACATTCCGGCGCAGCCAGCTTTACTTTATTTCCGGAAGAAGTTTCCACTGTGGGACTATCTAACATTTTAAATAATCCCGCTTTGCCGGCAGAGGATGCGCGTGAAATTGCCCAGTTTTTTGACCATTTAGATGAGCACGCGGAAAAAATGATGAAAGATTATCCCGTCCACGGCCAGGCCAAAACTTTTATAGGTAAGGAGATTCAGCTTTCAAAAAAATCCGATTACTCAATGATAGTTAGTGGTCTGTCCCTGCCATCGGGCAAAAAAGGCGTAATTGGACTTATTGGCCCCAAGAGCATGAAGTACGAAAAGAATTTAAGTTTGATGGAATATATTACCAAGTTGTTGGGCGGGGGAGCGGCAGTGTTTATCCTTATGGCTGTTTCTACTAAGTGCTAACTAGTACAAAATGTGCTAAATGTGAAACAGAGAAAGCTATGATTGGTATTATACTCATTTATTATTTTAAAGAGGCGCTATGGAGAAATTAATCCCATTATCACAGTGCTTGCAAGACTTAGCCGGAGGTGAGTCCAATGCATTTGGAGATCCGGTTTCTATGCACACAATTGCAGAGTGGCAAAAACATATTGAGCCGAAAGATTTTTATGCGGAATCAAGGACAGGCATAATTAATGCCTTTGCACACCAGCATAAAGAGGCGGTTTATAGAATTTTGTCTATTGATAATAGCTTAGTCAACGATGCAGAAGTGAGATTGGCGGCGGAGAATTATTTTCTAGAAGGAAGCGCTAAAGGTTGGGAAGTAGATGAAGAATTAAAAAAATTATTTTTACTTTAAATATGGACGAAGATATACAGCACAACAATCAGCAGGTATTGGAAGTTACTTCGGAACAGCTTCAAACCGATCTCGACAATGCTATGAATGGCTGGAAGCGCGCGGCCGCAGATTTTGAAAACTACAAGCGCCGCAAGGAAACAGAGAGTAAAGAACTGGTGGAATTTGCGCGCAAGGTCACTGTGGCTAAGCTTTTGCCGGCGCTGGACAGTTTGGAGCAAGCGCTAAAGCATATGCCGGAAATAAGTGAAAAGTTAAAAATTGAAAGTGAAAAGTTCTCAAAAGATTATCAGAATTGGCAGACCGGAGTAAATGGAATTGTCATTCAACTGGATAAAACTTTAGGTGAATTGGGTGTAAAAAAAATTGAAGCTTTGGGAAAAAAGTTTGACCCGCATTTTCACGAGGCAGTTCGCGAAGTGGAAAGTGAAAAAGACGACGGAATAGTTATTGAAGAGTTTCAAACCGGCTTTGAGTTAAATGGGAAAGTTATAAGGCCAAGCCAAGTTGTTATTAGTAAAAAGTCTAAAGTGTAGCGTGCCGATTTATCGGCTTTCAAGTAAGCATTAATAAGTAGAAAGGCGTAGGCGTATATGACAATCAAGGATTTGTTTGAAGTTGGTGAAATAATGGAGGACGAAGACAAGAGCAAAAAAATTGTGGTTTTAGACGCGGACAATTGCGTAGTGGTAGGCAAACTGCTTAACAAGAACAAAATTATTCTGCAAATGAAACGCGTGGACGACTCCTCCACCGGCAACGTATTTGTTAGGCTAATGGATGACAAAAAAAGCGAATTCCAGACTTCCAAAAAATTATTGGCCAGTAAAAAAGTTTTGGGATTAACATTAAATCAATTTAAGAAGTTTAATGTAGAAGAGCTGTAGGTCGCGGACCTAAACGCCGATAGCGACGCGGATCACACGCGGAAACTCCGTGAGATTACTACCCCGGAATTTTTGTCCAAGGATACCATCAGCCAAAAATATCCCCGCAAGAGACGGGCAGACAGGATTCAGAAATGAGGGAAATCAGTCGGTGACAAATTGACACCAACTGAAACGGTTACAAACTGTAACCAGTTGTCCTAATATTGCGGACAACTGAACTGTACGAGAAAATCGTACAGTTGAAAACCAGTTGTACGGCGAAATCGTACAACTCAAATTATCGGTAACGCCAGAAAAACTCTGGAAAAACAAACCGGAAAAAAAGTGGTGAGTGGAAGGAATTTTTTAGCGAAGATGAGGGAAGGAAAAAGATTAAAAAATTAAAGCGTAACATATATGCCAGAACAAGAAGCGCCGGAAGTAAATCCAGAAAAAAATTTGAAACGGAGGTAATTAATCACGCTGATGGGCCGAGTTATAAGGTTTATTTTTCAACAGAAGCCGAGGCAGGGCAAGCCATCGTAGATTTTTGGAACACAAGAGCAGGATCCGAAATGACAGTTAGGGGTTTAAGATCGGGTATGCTTGATCCGCTAAATCCCAAGCATGCTATTACTTCGGGCGACAGGACCAGAATAATTGTTTTGACTGCCAATGATTTAAAACAACATCCTGGTATGACATACAGTGTCTGGTTTAATGGAAATGAATAAGCCATTAAGACAGCGGGGACAGATGCTTTAAGAAGATTAGGTTTTATTAAATAATTTTTAAATATTAGAATTTGTTTCAAATTTAGTTATCAAAAATATTATCAATTACTATCACCCTCACCTTAATCCTCTCCCAGAGGGAGAGGAGGACTGCAGGGAACAAGGAGAACAACATATGTCAAAAATAATAGGTATCGATTTAGGAACATCTAACAGCGCCGCTTCTGTTATGGAGGCGGGGAAGGCGGTAATTATTCCGGCGGCGGAAGGGGCGAGTTTAGGCGGGAAAGCTTTTCCGTCTTATGTAGCTTTTACCAAGGAAGGTCAGCTTTTGGTTGGGGAACCGGCCAGAAGGCAGGCGGTGACGAATCCGGAGGGTACAGTTTTTGAAGCCAAGCGGAAAATGGGCACAAATTTTAAATATACAATTAACGGCAAAGATTATACACCGGAGCAAATTTCGGCCTTCATCTTGCAAAAAATAAAAAAAGACGCCGAGACGTTTTTGGGCGCGCCGGTTACAAAGGCAGTTATTACAGTTCCGGCATACTTTGATGATAGCCAGCGTCAGGCTACAAAAAACGCAGGTGAAATTGCCGGTTTGGAAGTTGTGCGCGTAATTAACGAACCTACAGCCGCGGCATTCGCGTATGGCATAGACAAGAGCGGCGCCAAAGACCAAAAGATTTTGGTGTTTGATTTGGGCGGTGGTACTCTGGACGTAACCATAATGGATTTTGGTGAAGTAGATGGCCAGGCGACTTTTGAAGTGCTATCTACCAGTGGTGACACAGCTTTGGGTGGCAAGGATATGGACAAGGCATTAATTGATTATTTAGTAGACAGCTTTAAAAAAGAAAGCGGCGTGGATGTTAGCGCCGACAAAATGGCTATGAACCGGGTAAGAGAAGCCGCGGAAAAAGCCAAGATTGAACTTTCTACTACTTTGGAAACCGATATCAATCTTCCCTTTATTACTGCGGACGCAAACGGGCCCAAGCATTTTGCCATGAAAATTACCCGGGCTAAAATGGAAGAACTAATTAAACCGCTAATTGAACGCATGCGAAAGCCTGTGGAGCAGGCACTTAACGACGCCAAGTTGACCCCGGCCACAATTAACAAAATTATTTTAATTGGCGGACCCACCAGAATGCCCGCGGTAAAAACTTTTGTAGAAACTTACGTGGGCAAGCAGGTGGAAGGTGGCATTGACCCAATGGAAGCCGTGGCCAAGGGCGCGGCCGTGCAGGCCGGAGTTTTGGGCGGCGACGTGCAGGGCAAGGAAATTTTGCTGCTTGATGTAACTCCGCTGACTTTGGGGCTTGAAACTTTGGGAGGTATACGCACTCCACTGATAGATCGTAATACTACAATTCCTACATCTAAGTCACAAATTTTTAGCACCGCGGCTGACAACCAAACATCGGTAGAAATTCATATTTTACAGGGCGAGCGCGAGTTTGCCAAAGATAACAAATCTTTGGGCAACTTTATTTTGGATGGTATCCCGCCGGCGCCGCGTGGTATTCCGCAAGTTGAAGTGACTTTAGACATAGACGCCAACGGTATTTTAACCGTAAGAGCTAAAGATAAAGCCACGGGCAAAGAACAACATATTACCATTCAGGGCTCATCCAATCTTTCCAAAGATGACGTGGAAAGAATGAAAAAAGAAGCCGAAAGTCACGCTGAGGAAGACCGAAAGCGTAAAGATACGGTGGATATGAGAAACCACGCCGACACTTTAATTGCCGTGAGCGAAAAAACTTTAAAAGACGCCGGGGATAAGGCCAAGGCCGAGGACAAAAAAGCCGTGGAAGATAAAATGGCTGAGCTGAAAGCCATAAAAGACAAAGACGATGTGGATGCGATTAAAAAAGCGGTTGATGCTTTGAGTGAAGCGGTGCAAAAGGTGGGAGCAGCAATGTATGAATCGACAAAATCGGATAAACCAGAAGATCAGAAGCCGGATACCGCTCCATCATCGACCGATGCTAATACATCAGCAGGTGATAAAGGGCCGGTAGACGCTGAGTTTAAAGAAGTGCCCAAGGATAAATAATTAATCGATCCGAATATAAAGAGTTATATTTGAAGGCTACTTATGTAGGCAACGGTTTAAAACGTTCTCTGCGGGAGTAGAATCTAATTTGGAGAATTGGGACGCATTCGGAGATTGGGATAACTATATGTCTGAACAAAAAAACGAGCAACAAATGCAGGTGAAAGCCAGCGATGAAGTCTTAAAAGGCGTGTATGCCAATATGCTACAGGTCGGTCATACTGGCGAAGAGTTTGTACTGGATTTTATGAATGCGCTGCCACCCACCGGACAACTGGTGAGTCGGGTAATCATTTCGCCTTCCCACGCCAAGCGTTTGGCCGGAGCTATGAATGAAAATATTAAGCGCTACGAAGAGCAATTTGGTACCATTAGTCTGGCAGTCGTACCGGACAGAAACATCGGGTTTAAGACCGAGTAAATAAGGTAGAGAGCACAGGGTATAGAGTTGATAAGATCTCACCCCTCACCCCTCACCCCTCACCCCTCACCCCTCACCCCTCACCCCCTATGCCCAACAACTATTACGACATTTTAGGTGTTTCCAAGTCTGCCTCGGACGACGAAATTAAAAAAGCTTTTCGCAAAAAAGCTCACGAACATCATCCGGATAAGGGCGGTGGCAGCGCGGAAAAATTTAAGGAAGCTAACGAGGCATATCAAGTTCTGTCTGACAAGCAAAAACGTGGACAGTACGACCAGTATGGCCAAACTTTTTCCGGCGGTGCCGGACCAGGCTCTGCCTGGGACAACCAGGGAGGCAATCCTTATCCCGGAGGTTCTAGTCCTTTTAGCGATTTTGGCTTTGGTCAAAATGGCGGAGTGGATTTTGACCTAGGAGATATTTTTGGCGACATTTTTGGCGGACAACAGCAAAGAGAAACGCGCAGAAACCGGGGCATAGATTTGGAGATGGGTATTACTATAAACTTTGATGAAGCGGTTTTTGGGGTAGAAAAAAATATTACTTTGGAAAAACAGGATGCTTGTAAAGTATGCGGAGGTAATGGAGCTGAAAAAGGCAGTAAAATTATTACCTGTCCTAAATGTCACGGACAGGGACAAATCCGCACCACTCGCCGGACCATCTTTGGCAATATTGCCTCATCAGCCACTTGCGACCGCTGTGACGGTATGGGTAAGATTCCCGAGGTTCCCTGCAAAAACTGCAAGGGCAGAGGGGTGCTAAGGCAAGAAAAAACCATTTCTGTAAAAATTCCCGCCGGTATAGATAACGGCCAAAGAATTCGGGTGCAGGGTGAGGGTGAGGCCGGTTATCGTGGCTCAAGCTCCGGAGATTTATATTTAGTAATTAGGGTAAACCAGAATAAAGATTTTACCCGGGACGGCTTTGATTTATTTAAAGAGTTGCCTATTAGCTTTACCCAGGCCAGCTTAGGCGCCCGCCCGTTGGTTAAAACTTTAGACGGTGATATTGAGCTTAAGATTCCGGCCGGTACGCAAAGCGGCAGTCAATTTCGGGTAAAAGACAAAGGCGTGCCCCATATAAAAAATCCTAAAAGCCGCGGTGACTTAATAATTACCGCTCGCGTCGTAGTTCCGGCCAAGCTTTCTAAAAAGGAAAAAGATTTACTAAAACAGCTTGCCCAAGAGCGGGGTGAAACCGTCGTTGTCGACGATAGTTTATGGGATAGCATTAAGGACACATTCAATTAAGTTTGCATTTTTAAAAAAGATCTCGCTAAGCGAGATCTTTTTTATTTATTAGATGTTAAATAAACCAGTAGTAGCGAAAGCAGAAAACATAAAATATAAGCCACAATTAAATTTACCCAATAGCTTTTTACAAACTGAATGTTTATCCAAATTAAAACGGCGCTAAAGAATATTGCGGCAATAGCGCCATAGATGCCCCCAAGCAAAAAGTCTCTGGATAGCGATTTGTTGTTCATGGTTATAAAAATATAAGATACTACAAACACAACGGGCAATCCGCCAATCGCGCCGGCAATTTTGGAGCCAAAAAATTTAGAAATCATCAAAATAATCGCTGTAACAACAGCCGAAGCCAAACTTTTAAAGATAATATCCATAATGATTATATTATAACATAGAAATATTCGATATTCTATGTTATAATATAAGAAATGTGATAAAAATAAGAAACAAAAATGCTCTCTATAATGTCGGTTGCCGACGCTAGTAATTTAATTAACGGTTTTAACTGGCATACTCCAAGTTGGGATTTGTTTATTTTTTTGTTTTGGGCGGTGGCGAGTGTGTTTTACGCTTTTGCGGCCGGGCGCGGCCGGAGTATTAGTATGCTCTTTAGTTTGTATATCGCTAAATTGTTGGTGCTACAGGCGCCGTGGCTGACTAATGCCATTAATCAAAAACTACCCAGTAATTTGGCTAGTCTGCAGCAACTTATTAGTTTTTTAGTTATTTTTGTTGTTATTTTTATTTTGTTGGGTCGCTATGCATTTAGAACCTCGGCCGACGGGAGGCATTTTGGCTCCATTGCCTTTACGTTGATTTTTTCTTTTTTACAGATTGGGCTGTTAATTAATACCATTTTAAGCTACTTGGCGGTTTCCGGAAAAAGTTTTTCGGACCTGGTAACTTTTATTTTCTTGTCTAACGCTTCAGGATTCATTTGGCTAATTGCCCCATTAATATTTCTGATTATATTAGGCAGGTCAGTGGCTGACCCGTCTGAAATATAGGTGGCAGATAAATGATGTGCAGTAATAAAGCGAAAGACTATGGAAGGATAGGGTTTAGTAGTCTATCAAAATGCTAAATGGTTTAGAAAATTATTTTTGTAAAAATTATAAAATTAAAGCCAAAAAGCTTATAATTTAGTGTTTAACAGCCATGATCAAACATACAATTTTAATGGTCGACGACGATTTGTTGATTTTAAATACGCTAAAAAAGCGTTTTGCTACTTGGGAAACTGAAGTTTATGCCGCCAGCACGCCGGAAGCAGCCAAAGAAATTTTGGAAAATATTACTCCCGAAGTAGTCGTTTTGGATTTACTGTTAACTAAAGATGATGGCTCATCAGGAATTATCGATTATTTAAAGAGCCAGGAACGCCTACAGCACATTCCTGTATTGGTTTTGACTAATTTAGATAAGCCCGAGCTCAAGCAGATGTTGCTTAGCCAAGGAGTGAAAGAGTACTTAATAAAAGGCAGTATGACCTTGGATGATTTATACTCTAAGGTTCTGGGGTATCTGTCTCCTTCTGTAGATGGCACGCAGTGATTAAATGGTCCAACGGGCAAATATTCCGGTCGAAATTAACCGATCGGATTTTTGCTTTAGGCAAAGCTCCCCAAATTCAATCCGTGAGCTGGCGGAGGCCTTCTTGGATCGCATAGCGTCTTCCAGTAAATTATTAAGCGCTATAGCAGAGGAGTTGGTAGCGTAGCCGTTAATGACTAAAAATTTCGCGTCATCGGATAATAATTTAACGCAATCATTAAGCAAGCCCGGCAGGTCGTTATTAAACTTCCAGGTTTTGCCGGTGGGTGAGTGGCCAAAAGCCGGGGGGTCCATAATTATTCCGTCGTATTTGGCACCGCGTTTAAGTTCTCTTTTAACAAATTTAACGCAGTCATCCAAAATCCAGCGGACGGAATCTTTTGGTAAATTATTAAGTTTAAAATTTTCATTCGCCCAGGTAATGGCAGGCTTTGAGGCGTCAACGTGAGTCACAGAGGCGCCGACTTTGGCCAGTACCATTGTCGCGCCGCCAGTGTAGGCAAAGAGATTTAAGATTTTAGATTTAGGATTTTCCGCCGGAGGCGTATCCGCCTTTGGCGGAAAGTTTTTCTTGTCCCTTGATCTCCCATCTTCCATCTTTAATCTATCTGTCATCCATTCCCACTGGGCCGACTGCTCAGCAAACAAGCCGGTGTGTTTGAAAGGCGAGAGTTTAAGCAAAAATTTAACACCATTAAATTTAATTTGCCACGGTTTGGGTAACGTTTGCTTGATTTGCCATTGTCCCCGGCTTTCCTCGGATGCGGATTTATATACCGCCCAAGCTTTAAGCCATTCGGTTTGAGGCAAAGATGGTTGCCAAATGATTTGCGGGTCAGGCCTCTGCAAAATAACTTGGCCCCAGCGTTCCAGCCTAAAACCACACCCACTGTCTAAAAGTTCAAAATCAGAAAATTTTTTGAAATACTCCATTTGCATAAAGCAATTTTAGCATAAAAGGGCTTGAAAAAAAAGCTGAAATGCTGTAGAATATCGAGGATAGTAAACGATTAGCTAGTTGCTATTAACTTTTAAGTTTTGTGTCTCTAGTGTTTTTAAACGTTAATTGTCAATTGTTAAAGGTTAATTGTGTTGCCTGGGTCTGTAGCTCAGTTGGTAGAGCAGCGGCCTTTTAAGCCGTTTGTCGTGGGTTCGATCCCTACACAGGACATAACCCTTAAAGAAATTTAAGCCGTTAGCCTTTGAAAATTTAATACATTCTGGGATGGTAGCTCAGTCGGTAGAGCAGCGGCCTTTTAAGCCGTTTGTCGAGGGTTCGATCCCCTCCCATCCCACCAAATAAACTGTTAAAAAACAGCGTGAAATCACGCTGTTTTTTTATTTTTCTGAATAACTATTTGCGGACTTCAGCCGAACTCAACCCTTTAGGGCTGTTGAAAAAGTCCGTAGTTAGCTGTTCAAAAGAATGGCAGGCACAGGTCGATGCCTTAACTTATCAAAATACAAATATATGAATATTCAACAAAACTCAGCTTGCAGGCTTGAATTGCCAAAATTCTATTTTGTGGACGTTTATAAACTTCCGGCAAATAGAAGGCAGCAAATCCTTTCCAGCTTCAACACTGGAGATTTAAAAAACAAGGCTACCGAGCAAAGTATTGCCGGTGCCTTGGACAACTTAACAAAATAACTCCCCGAAGGGAGTTACTAAACTATCGATTCATTACCCATAGTTTAACATATTTCCCTTTCGGACACAAGAGGCAAACTTATGAACCAAGTTCAAACAGCCGTGAGTCCGGCTATACAAACAGCTCAAGATCCTTTAGTCGATTCCTTCTTTACGGAAATCGGCAACACCAAACCATTCTTTAAAGGCGCGTTCGAAGGAGATCCCGGCACTGGGAAAAGCTGGACAACGGCTTTAGTGGCAATTGGCATTCACAAACAAATTAAAAGCACCAAGCCGATAGTCATTCTCGATACGGAAAAGGCTTCAAAGTTCTTAGTTGAACTTTTTGCCGAGCATGGCATTAAGGCTATGGTTCGCGAAAGCCAATCATTGGCAGACTTTGTTAAAGCCATTGATCTTTGCTCCAAAGGCTTTTCCGACATTCTTATTGTCGACAGCATTACCCACCTTTGGATGAATTTCCAAGAAGCCTATAAAAGAAAATTAAATAGGCAGACTTTCCAGATTCAGGACTGGATGACTATTAAGTCGGATTGGAATAAAAACTTTTCCAATCTTATAGTCCATTCCCCCGTGCATATTCTTGCCACTGGCAGAATTTCCGATCGCATGGAGCAGGAAGTTGATGAGGACGGCAGAAAAGAATTCACCAAGACCGGCGTAAAGATGCAGGCTGAAAAGAATGCGGCCTATGAGTTCGACATGCTCGTTCTTATGGAACGCCACGAAATAATCCAAAAGAAAAAGCGCGAGGTCTGGAGACAGGCTGTTGTGCTGAAAGGCAGAGGCGGATTGCTTGATGGCGCGGTGTTTAAAAATCCAAGCTACGAGAATTTTGCTCCGGCTATTGAAGCAGTCTTAAAGGATCCGGCCGCAGCCAGATTCGATCAGGGTGAAAACGATGCCGCCAGCTTAATAACCACTGAAGAGGATAAGCGCAGCTGGGTGCAGGGCAAGAAGCGTTGGCTTGAGGAAATAGAAGGCTATCTTGTTCAGGTTAAACCTGGACAGGACGCTGTTTCTAAAAAGTTTAAAGTCGACGCTATTGAATACGCCTTTGGGACCCGAAGCTGGACTGCTATTGAAAGTATGTCCCCCGATAAGCTGGAGATCGGTTTTGGGAAAATACAGGAGTTTACTCAAAAGCATATTGCCGAACAGCAGGATGCTTTGAACAAAGCCCAGGAAGATAAGCCAGCAGAAAAGGAAGAAGGCGAAGCAGCCAAAAAAATGAAGGCTGGCATGGAAAAAACAAAAGGTAAGAAATAAGTTTATTGGCTCTCGACCCGCTTCCTTTGTCGCGAGAGCGCAAGGGCAGCGCGATGGAGATCTAATTGTATGGACTACGACCAGCAAATCGAGAAAATGTATCATCCGGAAAACTTTGAGAAGCCGGACGACTCTGAAACCGAAGATTAAATAAAATCTTAAGTTTTAAACTGCCAATATCAGCAAGCTGATCAACCCTTGAGCTTGCTCCCCTTGGCAATACACAACTCCAATGACGGCAAAGCTTAAAAAAATGGATACGCCCAAGTATTCCAGAAACGGCAAAGTCTGTTTCCGGAGGCTGTATTTTGAGCTGGAGGATGGCAGCTGGGCGGCAACGGACCTTGTTCCCTCATATAGGAACTACAAATGGTGGGAGCCAGTAATTAAATCAGGTATTGGCACTGAAATTGGCGGCGTGTTTTTAAAGGACGGCTACAGGGACAAAATCAATGCCGACAGCCAGGTCTATATTTTGCAGGAGCCGTTGATTAAACAGCCGCAGATAGAAGTTGAATTCGCTCCGAGGTCTTATAGTATTCCTAGTTTTTCCATTCCAAAAAAACAATATGAGGTCACTTACCTTTGTGGGATTTCTCAATGCACTTGTCCAGACTTTAAATATCGGAAATCAAAATGCAAGCATATTAAGGAACTTGAGAAACAGAAAATCGCCGAGGCGCAAAGACGCCAGCCAGCTTTATTCTAAGCTTCAAACCATTATGTTTTATATCCAAATTTCAAATGGCCTCCTTCAAGGCGCACACCGCAAACAAATGGG
>JBBREH010000018.1:0-26774 GCA_038203095.1 Candidatus Doudnaibacteriota bacterium
TGGTGCCGGGGAGAGGAATCGAACCTCCACGGGATTGCTCCCACCAGCTCCTAAGGCTGGCGCGTCTGCCGTTTCGCCACCCCGGCTTAAACGGATTTACAAACATCTTCCTTATAATACTAGACCTAAGGCCATCTGCCAATAGCAAAAAATTGTTTTTAAAAAACCCCATTTCCAATTAAGGAACAGGGTTTTTGAATGTTTTAAAAAAATTTTATGTCTTTTTTATTTAGTAAAAGTATTAGCCTGCAAAGTATTGGAAATTATGGTTACCAAAGAATAGGCCATAATTATTACTACCAGGCCTAGAACAAAATTTATAATAGTCTTTTTGCCTTTTTCTGCCTGCTCTTCGTTACCGCCGGAAGCCATATACCAGTAGCCGCCTATAACCAGCATAACTACGGCAATAATACCCGAAAATGTCAGTAAAAATTCAATAATCTTTGTAAGGAGGCCCACCAAAGTTGTACTGCCCGCAATCCCAGTCTTAAACTGGTTCGGCGCCAAACATAAGCCGTTAACAGAAGTTAAACCGTCTGGACAATTACCTTGGCCGCCGCTTGCTGGAGGAGTAACATCCCCGGAAGATGGCTTGGTCCCGCAAACACCGTTATTAACACCTTTGGTCAAATCACAATACTGACTATTGCAGTCAGTATTAAGCGTGCAAGGACTCCCTAGCGCACCCACCGCCGGAGGCGCCTGGCAAGTTTTTCCATTAGAACAATCTGTCCCTACTTGGCAGACTTGATTATCAACACTACAGTCTGTGCCTGCAACTCCCGGCAGGCAGGTGCTGGTATTCTTTTTATCACAAAATAAATGAACATCACAATCATTGTCAGTAGAACATATCTCGCCTTGCCCAGAAGCAAATACATTCCTGGGTAAAGCCAAAACTGACAGGCTTAAAACCCCGGATAACAATAATCCGGCAACGCCAAAAGAAAAAAAATGTGATTGTTTTTTATTTTTTATTTCTTTCATGTGGTCTTTTCTTTAACAACACCCACTTACAACACCCCGTTATTTTTTAACTTAAAATCTATTTTCCGTGCTAACCAAACTAACAATAACATTAATAATCGCGTAGGAAAGAACTATAACAATAATGCCAATAACCGCATTAATTAAAGTCTTCTTACCCTTTTCTGACTGCTCTTCGTTGCCACCGGAAGTTATGTAGTAGTACCCGCCAATGATAACAAAGACTACCGCAATGGCCGCGGCAAACATTAACATTAAATTAATAGCGTAAAAAATTAACTCCTTAAGACTGCCGGAACTGCTAAGACTCCCTCCGGTAGTGCCAAATAGGCTGGACAACGCTCCGGTTTGCAGGCCGTCCTGCACACCGTTAGCCAAAGCCAAAAACGGCGCAGTTAATAAAGCGGCCGGAGAAAGAAACTTAGCAATAGTTTTTATCCAGGCACCTTTCTGCCTGGTATTAAACCCAACAAGAATACTACCATTGCTATTTATCCCCTTAATAGACTGTGAGGTGCCATAAAAGGTGCTTGGATGAATTTTTTGTTTCGCGATTGTCGTCATAAGTTTTATTTAATATTTTTTGCTAATCAAACCTAAAAACAAAAAATGTTTTGTGTTTAGGCTTGCACCCATCTTAACCCTTTTCCGCCTAAGGCGGAAAAGGGTTAAATGGAAAAAAAAATTACGGACCTGCTCCTGTGCCTGCGCTGGATACCAAACCGGAAATTACATTAATAATAACGTAGGAAAGGATGATAATTACAATACCAATAATGGCATTAATAGCTGTGCCTTTACCTTTTTCCGCTGTTTCTTCGTTACCGGCGGAGGTAATATACCAGAATCCACCAATAATCAGAAAAAGTACCGCGACACCAAAAGCAATGCCCAACAACCAGTTAATGACGACTTTAATTAAACCATTAAGGCCATTGGCGCCGGCTGTACAGTTTAAACCGCTACCAGTACAAAGCGCACTGTTTTTACCAGCGTCAAACTGCGCCAAAGCTGCCATAGGAACCGTCATTAAGGCTACTATACCTGCTATCTTTATAACTTCAATTACTTTTGATTTAGTTATTTGTTTCAATCTTTTCACCCCCTCTCCTTCTCCCTACCCCCTCCCTCTTGGAGAGGGTAGGGCAAGGGCTGAATTATTAAATTAATTATAGCATAAGTCTGAAGGAATCAGAAAATCGGAGGTCGGAGAAATCAGGCACAAAATATTATTCGACTTTATGGAGAATATATTTTGCAATCATCGAAACAGAATTTAGGTTCTCCATAAAGTCGAACACTAAATTCTGCTGGGTTCCGGATCCCGCATATTTCGCTAATAATATTGCTGCTGCGAAATTACGAGATGGCAGACTGTCGTGTATGTAAATAAGACAAATTTCTACTCCCCCCTATTTCCCTAAGCTCAAAGTCCCGGCAACAATTCTAACAATCGCGGCAGAGAGGATAATTACGACCAGTCCGATAACTGAATTTATTAAAGTTTTCTTGCCCTTTTCCGCCTGCTCTTCATTGCCTGCGGATGTTAAATACCAAAATCCACCAATCACGACAAACAAAACGGTAATAGTTCCGGAGAACATTAGCAAATAATTGGTGATGTTAATTATTAAGTTATTCGGAGTGCAGTAGATCGGTATACCTTCAGCTATATTGACAGTGTCGGAGCCGGAACCAATGTTAAACTGGTCTCTAAATTTTTTACAACGATCCTCGTCAGTTTGCGGCTTAGCTTTGTTGTTGTCTGTCGGAGCCGCGGCCGCGGGCAAAACCGCTAAAAGGTTAAAACTCAAAACCATCGTAAGGGCCGCGATTTTTAAAAATTGTTGAATTGAAGGTTTTATAGTCATAAAATTTTTGACAGAAGGCAGACTTCTACACAGAAGTTTATACTTATTTTGAGGTTTGATTAAGAGGCGCGGTATCTATGTTTGTTCTAAGGATCCTTTGTGTAATGGCGATAATGCTAAAGGACATAGCCGACAATGCCACGCCCAACACCGCCCAAATAATGGTTTTTTTGGCTTTTAAATACATTTCTTCGTTGCCCGCGGCCGTTACCATTTGAAACCCGCCAATAATTATAAATATTACCGCCCAAATTCCGGTAATAGACAAAAATCCCTGGGCGATTACCAAAAATGCATGCGTCAATTCTTCTTCCGGCAGAGGGTTGTAGAGCTTGTCGGTTGCCGGAGGTGTTGATCCTCGCCCGCCTGGGCATCTTTTGGCATCATAATCTACCTGCGTACAGCCACATTTATCCGCTGGAGTGACAATTTGCGAAGGGTCCGGACAATCCTTGATAGTGGCGCTTTTAGGATCAGTAGCGCAGGTAAAAATTTTATTTGTAATTGCTTCACAGCCATACATGGTTGCTCCGCCAGAACCATTTGCGCCTGCCGCCTTAACTATAGTGCTTAGATCTGGCATATTGGGGATTTGATCCCCGCCTGAGGTAACCACAATGGCATGTATGGATTCCGCTGAACCGTCCAACTTAAAGCCGTTGGCCGCGGTTGCCGCAATGGTAGCAAAAGGTTGGTTTACTGGGTAAGGATTAAGTTTTTGACCGTTAACACTTACGCTAATTTGCGCACCGATGGGCAAGCCTGTAAAACCCGACCAGCCCACTATAACATTACCCCCGGAAGCCACTGAACCCGAGGTAGGCGCAATGGTAAAATTGCCCGATCCATTTCCACCAGGCACCACGTCCGGAGCCCGATTGGTGATAGGAATGATTTGGGAACAAACAAGTTTGGCCGTATCCCCGCTTGTAGATGTTGGAAAGACACAGGCCTGCAAATTTACTGTCTGCCCCAGCGATGCGCCCGCGCTTTCTGCGCTTATGGTGGTTGAAAATTGGAATGCTTTTGAAGCCTGGCCAGCAGTACTAATGTAAATAAAATAATTGTCTGTAATACCATTATTAATATTCCCGTCTTTATTAAATCCTATGCTTACTCCCGGTTGACCTAGATTATTAGTAGACGTACCCGGGTTACAATACCATTTATTATTACTTGTTGATTGATATAAATTATATAACGTTACCGCACCTTTTAGTTGTATACTGCTTCCACTGCTGTCATATGTAAGCGTAGGAATAAAATCAATTGTCGCGGTACAGTTGGCTGCCAAGGCTTGATTTGTTATTCCAAACCCCAAAAACTCCACCACTAAAAAACCAATTAAAAAAAAGGCTTTAACGGTTTGGGCAATATTTTTTAGTTTTAAATTTTTTGACATATTTTTATTTTTTTATTAATAATTTGCCGGCGGGGTGTGTAGTACTTTGTCCTGCAGGCCGTTGCATTTATTGGTGTCAATAGTTAAATAAGTCAGCGGGTCGGATAAATTTAGCCGGCATTCCGGATTGACCTGGGTTATGAGCATTCGAGAAAGCATAAAATTAGCAACCGTGTTCACAAACATAAACGCCATCATTACCAAAACAAAACCAATTACTGCCTGCTCTGCCTGATTTTTTCTGGTAGTAATGGCTTCCTCATTGCCCAAAGAAATAATCATCCAAAACCCTGCGCCAATCAGTTCATAAACCGCAAAAACTCCGGCCGCGGCTATAAGCCAATTGGTAACCTTTGCCACCATAATAAAGGCAAACTCTACATTACACGGCAATTCACGAGTACCGTCGGTTTTGTAGCCGCCACACGGTACCAAACCGCGGGCGTGGACAAAAAATGGCGTTGCCAACATTACACTTGCCAGTAATACAATAAATATTTGTTTCTTTAAAAGCATTTTTATTATTATACCACTTTTAGAAAAATTTCCAATATTCAATTGCCAATTTCCAATGAGTGTCAAATACTTAAATTACTGATCTTTTGCATTCTTTTTAGAATTGATAATTATTTTGATAAAAATCTTTTGCAATTCATCTGCTTCTTTCCAAAGTACTCTTGCCTTATCAGCCAAATCCGGCTCTGCTCTCGCAATCATTCTCATCCAGTATTTTGTTTCCTTGGCTTCTTTTTTACAAATTCCAAGCTTGTGTTCAAAGTCTTTTCTAGATTCCGCACAGTTAGCTTCACAATAACTTGCGCCAACTGCTGTGCCGGACTTAATAAACTCATGGATTAATGGCAAAGTAATAATATTTTTTGGCACCACCTTTGCAAAATCTATAATGGCCTCCCCAAACTTAGCAGTTCTTTCTTACAAGTCGTATTTCGGTTTATCAGCCATACATAGGTAATTGGCAATTGGTAATTGGAAATTTATCTTTGTTTATTCCCGAATCAACGCTGCTGCTTCCTGAGTCGCCCTGGACAAAGCTTCTTCCGGTTTAATCCCGTTTAAAATTACGTTATCTATAACCTGAGCAAAAATACCATCCATTTTAGGCTGGTTAGGTTTATAAAAGGACTTGGCGGTAAGGTTGGCGTCGGCAAAAACACCAATTTCCGGATCCTGAATTTGTAAAGAAATTAAATCTTTTCTGGAAGAGGGTTGTTTATGCTTGGCATAATATTTATCCAACGAATCTTTGGAAGACATAAATTTAATGAAGTCCCAGGCGTAATCGGGATTCTTACTTTGTTTGCTCACAACCTCACCCCAATAGTTGGCAAAATTTACGTTCGGATTGTCTAAATTCGGCTGTGGAGTTTCAGCCACGTCAAAATTTAAATTAGGATTTTTCTGTTTTAAGGTCGCCGCAGTATAAGAATAGCTGTACAAAAATGCTGCCCTACCATTGGCAAAAGCGTCTATGGAATAGTCACTGCGAGCATTCCAGTTGTAGTTAGTGGTGGCGGGATTGGCAAAAGAAGTGTAAAAATTCAAACCTTCAAGCCCGGGGCTTACTGCATTACCACTGTCAAAACCCTGGTCAGCAAAAGTAGGCCTGGTAGTGTCTTCACTGAAAGGCTTGGTGCCTTTTTGCAGCATCATTAAATACAAAATATCCACGGCGCGGTTAATGTTGGAGCTTGTGCCGGCAGCCAGACCGCTGCGCGTAAAATAGCCTCGACTATCAGCACGTTTAATTTTTTGCACATCCGCAACGAGCTCAGACCAGGTTTTAGGCGGCGTCGCAATCCCGACAGTACCCAAAATATCCTTATTATAGTAAAGAGCCAAAGAATCAACCGAAAGCGGCGCGCCATAAATTTTTTGCTTCACCGTAAAATCATTTACAGCCACGTCCACAAAGGCGTCTTTATAGTCTTTAAACGTCCACTGCTTTTCGGGTGCCGGGGTAACTTTATCCATATACTCCGGTAGCCAGGAATTATTGATGGAAAATACATCTGGACCTGTTCCGGCAGCCAAAGCATTCAGCAAATCCATACTGTAGGTTGTAATATCTTTTTTAGTGTAAACAATCTGCACGTTAGGATGTTTTTGCTGGTATGCACTAAACAACTCCTGAAAATTTTCAGTATTTTCAAAAGGGTCCCAAACGTTTAAAACGACTTTTTTACTTGATGTAGACGCTCCTCCCCCACAGCCGGCGGCAAGCAAAGAAAGAGCGATAATAATTCCGAAGATTTTTTTGAATTTAATTTGTTTTTTTGGTTTCACCCCGTTAGACATATTTATTATTTTAATAAATTAACAATAAGTTATAAAAAAAATTAGCCTTCGTTCTATTTACAAACAGATTATGCCTAACGGGGTTTCATATCTTTTTTGATGCCACACTAACCCGGCAGTAGCATCCAAAGAGGAAGGATCTCAAAAAAGAGATTCTTCGACCTCAGGCACGCTTGACCTCAGAATGACACCGGTCAAAATTAATTTTTCAAATTTTTCAAATATTCCCCAAAATCATATTTTAACTCCTCGTGCCTAAGCCCAAACTCCACCACCGCTTTTAAATATTCCAGCTTGTTACCGGTATCGTAATATTTGCCATTTTTTATTTCCACTGCGTAAACATCCTGCTCCTTGGCCAGCCGGGAAATTGCGTCGGACAGCCAAAGTTCACCGTGTTTGCCGATTTTAGTGTTTTCTAAAATTTCAAACAATCTAGGTGGCATAATGTAGGCGCCGTGAGTGGCCAGATTGGAAGGCGCTTTACCAATCTCCGGTTTTTCTACAATTTGGTTAATTTTAAATACACCGGGAGCCACATCACTAATATCCGCAATACCGTATTTATTAACCATTTGATCCTGAACGCGTACCGCAGAAATATTTGCGCAACCATATTTCTCGTAAACTTCCACCATTTGCCTTAGTCTAGGCGGTTCGGAATATATAAATTCATCTCCCCACAAAACTGCGAAAGACTCATTACCAATAACCCTGCGAGCATTTAAAATCGGCGTGCCATTTCCATACGGGCCTTTTTGACGTACATAAATGAAATTAGCCATCTCGGCAATCTTTCGCACTTCTTCAGCCTGCTGATCTTTACCGGCCTCTAAAAGCCTTTTTTCCAATTCAAAAGGATAATCAAAATGGTCTTCTATAGTCCGCTTGTGCCAGCCGGTTACTATAACAATATCTTCAATGCCGCTGGCCACAGCCTCTTCCACTACATACTGGATAATCGGCTTATCTACAATGGGCAACATTTCCTTAGGCATTGCCTTAGTCGCCGGCAAAAACCTCGTCCCAAACCCGGCCGCCGGAATAATTGCTTTTCTAATCTTTTGCATATTTGTATTATACAATATTCAAAACCCAAATGCCATAAGGGAAAAAGTTAAGCAGCTATTGATTTAACTAAAGGAAATGCCCTGCCGACATCAGAATCCCTAAAAATTAAATTCAGTTGATTATAATTAGAAATCACCTCTACTAAATTTATATTGTTCCAAGCCAAAGTTTTTAGCAAACCGTAGTACACCCCTGGCATGTGCCTATTCTCCGGCGGCAAGGCAATGCTAATGGATGACAGCCCGTCTATTTTTAACAAAATATTTTTTTTCAAATCTCTGGTTACAATCTTTTCCAAATTTTTACTAACAATAAAAGTGGATTCCCTCACGCCCTGAATTAAACTAAAAAAGGCTTCGCTGTCGGAAAAGGAAAACCTGGCCAACTCTTTTCTAATCTTTTCGACTTGAGGAGAATTAAGCAAGATAATTTCTACAATACTTGATCTTACGGTAATGTTGTCCAAATGCAAAGCAAATTTTGAGCTAATTGCTCTTTTTTTAATTTTTGGCTGCAGCCTTTTTAACGCCATCACCAGAGCCCCTTGAGAGACGTCTTTCTTAAAGAGCTGCTTTTTTAATTCCGGTTTTAAAAACCTGGCTAGCGCTGAAATATTAATCAAGCCTTTAGAAACAGCTTCTTCTAAATACGGCGTTTTTATTATTATTCCCTCCAAAGCTTTTGCTATAGTTATCATGTTAAAAATTTAACATTAATGTTAAATTTTGTCAAAATATAAAAAAATTTTTACTTTGCTCATTAAAACAAATGCTCTTAGGTTAAATTCTAAGGAAGGAGGATTTTATGGAAGAATTGACAGCGACAATCAAAAAAGCAATTGATGACAGTCGACTACCACTAAACGATGTCGTCTTTCTGTTAAACATGATCATACGCGAACTGGCGAAAAGAACTTTTGTGTTCTGAAACCCGCCTTGCCGATTGAGCGTTATCAATCGGCACTGCTTACTACTTCATTCAGCTTTCGGCCTATACATTATTGCCTCTCCCAAATGTTCGGTGGTAATGTTTTCCATCCCGGCCAAATCGGCAATAGTGCGGGAAACTTTTAAAATGCGGTGGAGACTGCGACCGGAAAAATTATAACTCTTCATTGCCTGCTTAAGCACCAGCTGTTCTTTTTCACCCAGGCGGCAAAATTCCTTAAGTTCAATAATTGACATTTCGCTGTTGGTTTTACTGCTGCCGAATCTGGTGGCTTGCACGGCGCGGGCTTTTTGCACTCGCTGTTTTATTGTATCCGATGTTTCCGATGATATACCTGAAACCATTTTTTCGTACGGCAGGCGCGGTACTTCTACATGTAAATCTATCCTGTCTAAAAGTGGCCCGGAAATTTTTTTTTGATATTTAAAAATTTGCCCTTGGCTGCAAACACAATTTTTGGTGTTGTCTCCCATATAGCCACAAGGGCATGGGTTCTGCGCGGCAACCAAGGTGAACTTGGCCGGAAAAGTAAACGTTCCGCTGGCGCGCGACACAGTCACTATGCCGTCTTCCAGCGGCTGGCGCAAAGCTTCCAAAACGTTTCGCGGAAATTCCGGAAATTCGTCCAAAAATAAAATGCCGCGGTGAGACAAGGTTATTTCCCCGGGCTTTGGACTGGCTCCCCCGCCAACTAACGCGACATTGGATGTCGTATGATGTGGACTTCTCACCGGCCGGCTAACAATAAAGTTCCCCTTAAGCTTGCCGGCAATGCTGTAAATTTTGGTCAGCTCCAATGCTTCCTCTAAGCTTAAATCCGGTAAAACCCCGGCCATGGCGCGGGCCAGCAACGTCTTGCCCGAGCCGGGCGGTCCGGACATTAAAATATTATGTGAGCCGGCCGCGGCAATTTCCAGAGCGCGCTTAGCCTGCTCCTGACCGGCTACGTCTTTCATATCGAGCGCCGCGCCAAAATTTTTTAAAATCTCCCGTGAGTTTACCGGCGGCTCTACAGTAATAGGTTTTATTTTTTGCAAATGCCCGAGCAGTTGTTTTAAATCGTTTACCGGATAAACAGCGACTTCTCCCACAAGTGCCGCTTCTTTCGCATTGGCCTTTGGCACATACAGCTCATTAACTCCAAAAGCCTTTGCCTTTATTGCTGCTGCCAAAATGCCAGGCACAGCGCGCAACTGACCGTCTAACGACAGCTCCCCCAAAAACATTTTACCTTTAGGATCAAAACTGACTTGGTCGTAGGCTGATAGTATTGCTAACGCGATTGGTAAATCAAAATGCGTGCCCAATTTAGGTACGTCAGCCGGCGCCAAATTCACGCTCACCCGGGTTTGCGGATAACTCGCGCCCGAGTTTTTAATCGCGGTCTTTACCCGTTCGCGACTCTCCTGAACAGCTGTATCCGGCAGTCCCACTACTATTGTCGCTGGCAAGCCATTAGTAACATCTGCCTCAACTTCTATAAGTTCCGCATCCAGCCCCAAAACCGCGGCGCTAAAAATTTTTGAGATCATAATGTTTAAATTATAATTTGCTTGCTTGGGAGTTTTTACTCAGCAATAACATCAGTACTCCGGCTATAATATACCCATCCGCTAAATTAAAAACACCGTTTAGAATGTAAATAAAGTCGCGCACGTAGCCTAAGGTTATTCTTTCGCCAATGTTGGAAACTGCGCCGGCAAAAATTAAGGTCCAGGCCAGAGTTTGTAATAAAGAAAAGACGCGATAATTTTTCACGCAATAATAAACCATCCCGGCTAAAACCGTAGCGTATACCAAATACATTAGCCACACCGGCAATGGCAGGCTAAAAGCAAAAAAATTATTTTTGAAAACATTGTGAGCGTAGGTCTTAACCAATTGGTCTAGACCGACCAGCACCAACAAAAAAACGCCCCAGGAGAAAAACCTTTGAACGTTTTTTAAATCTAAAATCTGCATTCTATTCTAAAAATATAAAATTATATTGACTTGTCTGCCCATGGCAACACTCTTAGACGATCTTCCGGAATGTCTTTTCCTTGGTCATCGGTGCCGTAAGCACCAGTGGTAATTTTTTCCAAAGCTTTGTTGATCTTTTCAAGGTCAAGGGTAATATGCGCAATTACACCACGACTTACCTCATCGTCTTCCACTTCCTGAACATTTGAATCTATATCGTCACCCAGCTCTTCGTGAGCTTTAAAACCGGATAAATCCTCTTCAAGCTTTTTTTTCTGGGCTTCCAACTTAATTTTCATTTCATCAACAAATTCTTGTGAATGCATAATAAATAATTTATTTTATACTAATTTAATTATATACTACTTAAAAAATTTATACAATTGAAAAAGCGCCCGTACTGGGCCAAGTAAATAATTTAAAGGGCCGTAAGGGCGCTTTGTAACCCGAATTGCTCTGGTTAAACGCCGCAGTACATACAAGGTTTAAAACTACTTATTAAACCCTAAACGTACTGCAGTGATTAACACTCTGCAATTCAAGCCTTTCCCTATCTTGCGATTGGGAAGAAAGCGTCTGAATTCCAATCATATTTTCAAACTACACTTCAAACTTCTCTTATGGTGATTTAACACCTAACAATTTGATTATACTTTTTTGGCATAATCCTTCATTTTTATTTTTGTTTTGCAATCAGCCTGGATTGGACAGGCTATGACGAGAAGTTAGAAGGAAAACCGCGTTTAAACCTTTTAAGCGCCGATTTCCTTCAGCGAGTTTGAATCCACCAAATTATGTGTAGGTGGATGAAATTCTTTAAATTTTTAAAGTGCGTTTGTTTCTAGGAATTTTCTACAAACTTATTGTACATTCATCATATCAAGCTTTTCTGGCTTTGTCAAGAAACAAGACTTTTAAAGACAATATTCCTTTTATTTATAAGGGTTTCTAATTTAGCAGAGCCAAAAATTATTAAAAAAGGGCTGTTTATTAATTTTGTATTACCTGTGGATAAGTTCCTAAACGGCTAGGACTTATACACAGCTCCGGGCAATGACTGCCAATAATCCTTAAAAATCTTAGCGTAAGGCTTACTTAATTTAGCGTCAATAATATAAATATCCATTAGCTCAGAGGTATAAAAAAACTTCAGAAGCGCATGAAAATTATACAAGGCGCGCGGTAGGGCGTAGTCTTCAAAAGCGTTTTTAACTGACGCGCTTAAGGCTTCCTGGTAGGGATGGGTAAATTGCTCAAATGGCAAACGGCATAAAACCAAGGTCTTAACCCTTAGCTGGGTAACTGCCTCCAGAGCATTTTGGGAATTCAAGTGCTTTAATACCAACTTATCCGTTGCCAAAAGAACGCTGTTTTTGCGAATCCCGAAATTCCTAAAAATTTTGTTGGTGCCTCCGGAGCTGCTTTGGGCAAGAACGGCCGCATTTTCCTTAAGCTGAAGGTAGTTTTGCTCGTAAAACTCTCTAACCTGTGCCGCGGAGGCAAACAATACGGTGGCGGGCAAAGCCTTCTGGTCACCGGAGATAACTAGTAAATCCTCCGGCTTAGCCACCTCGGCGCGGCAAGTGTAGTTAATTTTTTGGGCCTTGATGCCAAAAACGGTATTTAGGGCGGAAAATAAATCCGCTTGTCCGAACGCGGCTTTATCCGCTTTGCTTACAGGTTCAATTCTTTGTTCAATTTCAGCGTTGCTAAAACCCAAGCGCTCCAAAAAAAATTTGGGAAGAATTTTTTTATCTAAAGTGTCGGCAAAACTCACTGCGCTGAAATTTTTAACAATTTCTCCGACCAACTTATCAATTTTAAGCGGCATGCTTAAAAAGGCACAAACGTGCTGGGAAAGCTCTATCCACTTTACACGGTTTTCTTGAGACTCAAAAAAACTATTTAAATCGCGAGTAAATTTTCCAATTTCCCCCGAGTCCAAAACCAAATTCACGGAATTTAGCTTTTCCAAATAGCTTACTGCCGCGGTTTTAATTTTTTGATAGCGCTCGTCGTATTCCGCCTGATCTGAAATTTTAAAATTTACAAAGCCGGGCGGATCGGTTTGGAGCAACGCATTAACCAGGCCAAAAAACAAGTCGCCTGCCAAAAGCCCTTGCTCAACACTCACCTTTAACTCCCCCCTGCCGGTATTTAGCTCGGGATTATAAAACGACTTAAATAAATAATTTATATATCCCCAGCTGGTTTTGGTGCCAATATTACTGCTGACTGCAGCTTCAAATTCGCTCAGCCCGCAAACCACCGCTGAAAAATTCCGGCATAAATTATTTTCCGCCAAATGCAAAAACCCCGCCAAATCCGTAGCCAAAACGCCTTTGGCGAAAGCTTTGGATTTTTGCGGCGGCCCGGATACCAAATTTTTGTACTGGCCACCAAAAAAAGACAAATTTAAATCAAGCAAAGTCTCTGTCTGCCAATTGGTCTTTTGCCAAACCAAAATTTTTAGAGCAAATTTTACCTCCTCAGGCGACAGGTTTTTTTTCTTTAACAGCGCACTGAATTTCTTTTCTGAAAATAACTGCTCGGGTAAAAAAACCATACCCGCAACTTTGCCCTGCCGGTACAACTCAAGCACGGCTTGAGCTTTGGGCAGAACTAAAAGCAGGTTGGAGGCAATATTTTCCCTGGCCAAAACAGAAATATAGTCAACACCAATTTTAAAATTATAATAGGTGTTGGGCTTTAATTTTTTTTGATTTTTAGCCCTGCTTAATTTTACGAGTTTTGGGGTTTTGACTACATCCAAAAAGGTTAGCGGTAAAAAATCCTTTTCTAATAATTCTGCCCAACCAAAATTATAAGGCTCTGTTAATTTTTTTATTTGTGCCTTTACCTCTTTGGGTAACCCACTATAAACCTGCAAAAGCTTTTCCAAAAGCTTTAGGGTTGCTTTGCTATCGGCCAGCGCACGGTGCGCCTCTTTATGGCTAATCTGAAAAGTATGCATTAAATTTTCCAGGTTGTAACTATGGTGGGTTGGGAGTAAAAACTGCACCAAGTCCAAAGTATCAATAACTTTTCCGAAAAATTTTATGCCTGAACCCTCTAAAAATTTTATATCAAAGCCAATATTATGTCCGACAATAACCGCTTGACCTAATTTATCCTGCAAAAATTTTTTATACTCACTAAACTCCGGCGCTGCATCCAACTCTTTTTGGCTAATGCCGGTTAACCCAAAAATTTGCGGTGGTACCGGCTTTGCGGGCTTAAAGACCTGCGTCCATTCTTGCGTAATTTTTAAATCTTTTTTTTCAACCGTAAAAAAAACAAAGCCCACTTCCAAAACTTCGTTATTTAGCGGGTCAAAGCCCGAAGTCTCAATGTCCAGACTGCAATAAACAATCTCTTTGGTTTCCATAATTTTGATATTTTAAATTAAAACGTCCTGTCCTTGCCCA
Source organism: Candidatus Doudnaibacteriota bacterium (assembly GCA_038203095.1). Lineage (GTDB taxonomy): Bacteria > Patescibacteriota > Doudnabacteria > UBA920 > UBA920 > PALSA-1336. Next base: position 13,989 of record JBBREH010000018.1, read on the forward strand.
CAATCATCCTCAAGCGCTGGGGAATAATTTCTACCACGGCCGGGAATTTGGCCACGACGCGGCCGAGCATAGTTAGGGAAAGTCCGCGTGGCTCCAGGAATTCAATTTTTTTACATTTAATTACCGTAGTGTTCGGCACTTTTTCCAATATCCCTTCGGCAATATTTTGACGGTGGGCTAAAACCTGCATTTTGCCCAGGCGCTCTAAAATTAACAAATCCAAATTGCCGTCGGTTGGATTGGCAATTTTTTCCCCGAACGAGGAAGTGGAACGTATATTAGCCACGAGCCCGCCTAAACCGTTTATAGTAACATTATAAGAGTCGTCCACTCTAATAGTAAATGTCTTGGCTTCTGAAGACAAGAGTTTTAAACCCTGCCAAAGCCCTGCAGCTTTAATGTTGTGGGACATTACGCCAAATTCCAAAAAGGAAATAAAATAGTTGCCGGCAATTTTAGCCAAATCAATTTTTTCTATCCTTCTGCCGGCAATAGTTTTCACGCCCACAAAAATATTATTGATGCCTAAAATTTTAGACAATGTAGAATTTCCATCTAAAGGAATGAAGCCAAGTGTAAAATCGCGCCCTTTAAGTGAAGCCAGCATCAAATTAAAAGTATCATCACTACCACAAGCCACCAAAGTTTTAGCCCCTCGCTGGCTGGCCGTGTCCACCAATTCCTGCACCGATCTTAACGGACTCACCCTCGCAATTTCGCCGGATACCTTGAATTCCGCCAAAAGTCCCGAAAGCTCGGTTTGGAATTTTTCAAACTTTTCAATGGGCAAAACGCCCTGGTCGACAATATAGTAATACATAACTTTACGGATTACGGATTATTACGGATATACGGACAGACTCGTGCGCCCTGCGCCTTCCGTATATCCGTATGCGCCATCCGTACTCCGTAAAGATTTATTCTTCAGCTTCAATCTCGGACTCAATTTTCTTTTTTCCGTTTCCGTTAGTACCGCCGTTGACAACAGGCCCGTTAGCACCCATTGCGCATTTACCTGTAAACTGGGCGCCATCCTCAACCCTTAACACGGCACAAGAAATATCGCCGTTTATTTTGGCCGTACTTTGTAGGACCAAATGCCCGGTAATTTTAATATTGCCCTGAACTTCCCCGCCAATAATAGCATTACCGGCCAACACATCGGCCATAATTTTCGCTCCCGGTACCACAAATACGCTTTGGCTGGTTTGAACTTTTCCTGAAACCTGGCCTTCTATTTTAATATTTCCTTCACTGTTTAAATCTCCCTGAATTTTAACGCTGGGTCCCACAACCGTTTCGGCTGGACCGCTTATGTCAGTGTCCTGCATTTTATCCATAAATTTTCCTTTCTGATGGTTAAATACCATATTTAATTTAAAATTAATTTGCTTTAGAAAGTTGATATTTACTATCCGCCTCCCTGACTGCCTGCAATTCTTCCTCTGTTAACTGGGTTTCGCTTTTGCCGTTGTCTATTTTTTTTGTATAAATTCGATTTTGCTGTCGCCCGTGCATTGAAGTTAGAACTAAACCGTTATTCTGCCGGTCTAGAATCGCTAACACAAAGCTAAAGTTTCCGCCGCCATCATTGAAAGGATTAAACCGCACTACTCCGACCTTTTGCACGGCAAAACCAAAATCGTGCACAAGTCGAGCTAAAGTATTTTCCAGCGCGGCCTGATTTTCCCGGATCTCTTTGAGCTCATTTTGCAGGGAACAAATGACATCTTCTAAATTTGCAGCGCTGTTGCCGGAAAAAAATGTTTTGCGCAGTTTGTTCAAAGAAACAATTTGCCAGACACAATAACCTAAGCCCAAAATAGCCAAAAGGCTTAAAATTAAGGCTAGATTAGGCAAAAAAATGCTCACCCCATTAGGCATACAATTTTTGAAATATTAAAATAATAATAGACAATTTCCCCTATGGTTATAAATAATTCTGATTAACCATAGTGTCTAACGGTGCAAGTAGCTAAAGCATTGTAGCACTACTTAAGGGTTGCTTTCAAATAGCCGTAAATGTTATAATGTTGATGAAATTATTAGTAAACTCAATTTAATATTATGTCAAAAAAGCACCGAACCCAGGGTTTTAATCAAACGTCGCCACAAACAACGACTATGTCTCATCAAGAGGAATACAGTATTATTAAATTTGATTTAATAAAAGTACTCGTTTTAAATTTGGTCTATTTAGGTGCGATTATATTTTTATACCTTGCCAACCAAAAATCGCATATTTTAGATACCTGGTTCGCAAAGATGCTACATTTTTAAACTATAATCTTTACGCAGATAGCGACGCTGATATAAACGCGGAACCACAAAGTTCTCTCCTCTTGCCCTGACGTTTGTCGGGGTTGAGTAAATATGTCAACGGAAGCAACCAGCACATCATCAGCTTTCGACGACAGAGAGATTGTGGTCAATTGTAGCGGAGGCCATGGGCCTCCATTTTACAGGCAGGCCAATGGCCTGCGCTACATCAGACATGCAATAATTCCCCCAACGCCCATAAATTTGCTCTCGTATTTTCCGCCCGCCTCATTTAAGGCGGGTTTTGTCATATATGATATAAAAAGTGGATATATAGTTTGACCGCAAACCAAAAAGCTGATATCATATACTATATATGGTTAAATCTACTTTTAATGACCAACAACGCATCGGCAGGTTCATTGCCGAAATTAGGCAGCTAAAAGGCTTTACACAAGGGGCCTTTGCCAAAGCGCTTAAAACCAGCCAGTCGGCTGTGGCCAGAATGGAAAACGGCCAGCAAAATCTAACCACGGAAATGTTAGCAAAAATTAGCGGGGCGCTTAACCACGAAATTATTACTTTGGCCGACAGGTCTGTGAGTTTTCAAATTCAGGGCGGGCACAAACTCGCGGGCACGGTTTCCGTAAACACTTCCAAAAATGCCGCGGTGGCGCTTTTATGCGCATCTCTGCTTAACCAAGGAAAGACGATTTTAAAAAATGTGCCAAAAATTGAGGAAGTTTATCGGGTCATAGAAGTTTTAATCAGCATCGGAGTTTATATTAAATGGCAGGGTGCGGATATAGAAATCCAACCTGGAAAAATTAACCTGAATAAGATAGACAAAGAAGCAGCGGTTAAAACCCGGAGTGTGTTAATGCTACTTGGACCCCTTTCTCATTTATTACCACATTTTAACCTGCCTTTAGCTGGCGGCTGTAAATTAGGCGAACGCACGGTTAGGCCTCATTTATTTGCTTTGGAAAAACTTGGGGTGGATATTAAGACTCATCATGACCATTACTCCGTCACCGCTCAGAAATTACACGCTAGCAATGTTGTGCTGTACGAAATGGGCGACACAGTCACGGAAAATGCGCTTATGACCGCGGCCAAAATCAACGGCACCACGACCATTAAATTGGCTTCTGCCAATTATATGGTACGAGATTTATGTCATTTCCTAATTTCTCTGGGTATAAAAATAGATGGTATGGGCACCAGCACTCTAGTTGTTCATGGCAAGGCTAATATTAATCAAAGAACGGTTTTTTATTTAAGCGAAGACCCCATAGAAGCTATGTTATTTTTGTCTTTGTCTGCCACGACAAATTCATCAATTACGATTGAACGCTGTCCAATTGATTTTTTAGAATTAGAACTGCTTAAACTGGAAAAGATGGGTTTTAAATATCAAATCATAAAAAAATACAAAAGCCTTAATGGAATAACTAATTTGGTTGATATTAAAACTTTATCTTCTAAATTAACCGCGCTGGAAGAAAAAATCCACCCGCAAACTTCGGCCGCGGGAATTAACATAGACAACCTTCCATTCTTTGTGCCCATTGCCACCCGGGCCGAGGGCACCACGCTTATTCACGACTGGGTTTACGAAAATCGCGCAATTTATTATATGGAGCTAAACAAATTGCGTGCTAATATAATTTTGGCTGACCCGCACCGCGTGTTTGTAAAAGGCCCAACCGAACTTAAAGGCGAAGAAATTATTTGTCCGCCTGCCCTGCGCCCTGCCGCAATTATCTTAATTGCAATGCTAGCCGCCAAAGGCACCTCCGTCCTTCGCAACGTCTACTCTATTAACCGCGGTTACGAAAACCTGGTTCAGCGCCTGCAAGCCTTAGGCGCCAAGATAGAAATAATACACAGTTTTTGATTTTCCCAATAAGAATCTTTGCTAACAACATTAATAGTTAGCCGATTTATTGCCTGTTTAACCTTCGCTCAAAGCCTCCACTCAAAAAAAACCGCTCAATCTGAGCGGTTTTAAATTATTTCACTTTTCTTCTCAATAGCCGCGGAACAAACATTGGTACGCGCTGTTTGTAGTCACGGTAGTCCTGTAAAAATTTCTCTTCCAAAAGCCGCTCTTCCAGGTTGGCCCAGAAAATTAATACTGCCATTAACCAAATCACCACGGCCAAAATTTGAAAAGTTGGGTAAAAAATTAAAATTGACCAGCCTAAAATTATATCTGCCAAATACATTGGGTGCCTCACTACCGCGTACTGGCCTTCAGTAACCAATTCGTCAATATTATGGATTGATGTGGAAGCCTTACGATGAACTTTTAAAGCCATGCCCTTAACATACAGCCAGTTTATACTCGCCAAAATCAAAACCACTATACCAAAACTGCTTTTATCAAACAAATAACCCATTGGTACAATTTGCCAAAGAACCAGCGCCCCTACAAGCACTACCAGCCACATGATTAAAGGATGAGATAACCGATCTTTAAATTTATTCATTTTTGTTACTTAAAATTATAAATTAAGTTTAGCATACAAGGGTTAATTTACAAAGACGTATTTCTCAAAAAAGTGATATAATTAGATTATGCTTCGAGAACAGCCATCAGAATTTATACAAAAACTTGCCCAAGTTCGTTCTATGCCTCAGGAATTTGGCACGTCTGAAGAATCGCAAGACGATAAATTTAAACGCGAACGACGATCCACTGAAAAACGCGATGCCGCGAGAATTTTACGTATGGAAGTTTTACTAGATAACGCCAAATGCGCTCGTGTTATGGTTTTGGCATTGGAAGAAAATCCCAAAATTTCAGTTGAGGATCTACAAAATTTGTTGGCTCAACAAGTTGAGGTTATCCACCCAGAGGTGGCCGCAACCTTTGCTGCAGAATTAGTTACTACCAGCCAGCGAGTGCAAGAAACTATCGCAGAATTAAAAATCGAGTCAAGTAAAAAACGTCAGGGTATGGCCATGCTTTTATATCACCGTCTGCTGATCGAAGGGTTAAGAAAACCTAATAAAGGCGAGATGTCTTTGCCTAAAGGCGAAGTGAGGCTAGGCGGCACTTATCCTTTAGCTGTGCAGCTGGATGTTATTGACGATGCTGACTACCAAGCTTTAACAGAAGAAAGGGTTGTTCGTGTTACCAAACCGGCAGACATAAAACAGGCGCGCGGATTTAATAAGCAGTCTCCTAAAAAAGATTCTTTGGCCGAGATGTTCCGAGAGTTGGCCGGAAATAATGTTGACTTTCCCGTTATTGTAGTGTGCCCAGGAAGAACTGAGCCAGGCGATAGGATTACTCGCAGGCACGAACAAGGACATTCGCAACATACGATTTTTGAAAAGGTGTTGGAAGCAAAAGGAAAAAAGTTTATTTGGGGTGAGCCGGAGTGGGATGGAGGAGTTAGTAATGCTAAATTAGAAAAGCTATGGAACGAAGATGAAAGCAAAGCCAGAAATTCCATTTACTGGATACAAATTCAACAAAAGGCTACAGCCTGCGCTAAACGGGAATTTTTTGCTGATGCAGCGGCTGGACAAGGAAACTTGTTAGATGCAAGTTCTATGAATAGCTTACAGTACAATGCCTATGATTATTTTAAAGCTTTAGGTATCAATCCTAAATCAAATTTGCATAAAGCTTTAAGGCAAGAGTACCTACAGACGCTAGAATCTGCGGCCGAGCAATTTAGTGATGTTGTTAAAGGTTACTATGCTTTAGGCTTAGGAGAAAGGGCCGAACTGATGGTTTGGGTGGGCGCGCAAATTCCTTTGGATCAGTGGTCACGGCAATTTGCTGGGGCTAACTTTCAGTTAGAAGCTAACCGTTTACGCCGGATAGCCAGGTTTTATTCCGCTGGTTTGGAAGACGATGATGAGACGGAAAAAGAGCGCCGTAAAGATTTAATTAATAATATGATTAGCGAGATGAAGACTCAGCAAGATAAACCCTTAATTCCTATCTTAGATCGTTACGAAAAAAAATTTAATATCCCGGAAGATTTTCATTAAACCATGTATCAACCCAAACACATCCAGCACTACCATCGCCATATGAGCATTAGCTATCCGGTTTCGCGGAGCCAGCGGGTGTACTCTTTTGTGGTAGTGCCGGTGGCTTTACTACTTGCGGTATTTTTTGTCATTTCTCGTTTGGGAGTAAAAAATTTACCGCTCGAACAAACCATTACATGGGGTTACCTTATTTCCGCGCTCTCGGTAAGCTTTGCCCGTTTACTTTTGGCCTATGTACTGGCGGTGGCTTTGGCCATACCATTGGCACTATTAATTAACCACAGCCCCAAGGCCGAACGAATTTTATTTCCGCTGTTTGATATTATCCAGTCTGTGCCGGTCTTGGCTTTTTTCCCGGTGGTAATTTTATTTTTCATTCACTACAACTTTTATAACGGCGCCGCGATTTTTGTTTTGCTCATCACTATGGCCTGGAGTATAGTATTCAGCGCGGTCGGGGGTTTGCGGGTTATTCCTGGCGACGTAAAGGCTGCGGCTAAAGTCTTTGGGCTGACCGGCTTAAAATACATAGATAGAATTTTACTGCCGGCAATTGTGCCCTATTTGGTAACCGGTTCACTTTTGGCCTGGGCCGGGGGTTGGAACATAATTATTGTGGCTGAGGTTTTGCATACCTACATTCCGGGCGGCAACGCCAGCATGGATTTATTTGGCATTGGCAGTGTGCTGGTGGCAACTTCCGCCTCCAACCAACAGCATAATTTTTTTATGGCGTTGATTGTGTTGATTATTTTTGTCGGCTTGCTAAACTTTTTTGTTTGGCAAAGACTATTAAAGTACGCGGAGAAATATAAATTTGAGTAATCTACAAAACTACAGAAAAGAGACACTACAAATGACTACAAAAACTCCGTACATCATCCCAAAATTTTTTACTCTTTGGACATCATCGGCAAAGTAAAAAATGTCCTAGATCCAGAACTAAAGACTCTTTATGGAAGCCATCATCAACTTTACCAACATTTCCAAAACCTATCCCGGCAACCCTTTGCCGAGTCTTGATCATTTAACTTTTGAAGTTCGAGAAGGCGAATTTTTTTGCATTGTCGGGCCAAGTGGTTGCGGTAAGTCCACAGTATTAAAAGTTGTCGCGGGGCTGGAAGTGACCACATCGGGCGAGGTAAAAAAACCAACCGAAGTCGCGATGGTCTTTCAAAGTGGCGCTCTGCTCCCTTGGCTGACGGTTTACGATAATGTTGCTTTGGGGCTTAAGGCTAAAAATTCGGGCAATAAAAAAATTTCCGAAGAATGTCATAAATACATAGAAATGACAGGTCTTTTAGAATTTGGGCAAAAATATCCGCGCGACCTTTCCGGTGGCCAGCGCCAGCGGGTGGGCTTGGCCCGCGCTTTGGCGGTCAACCCAAAAGTGTTACTGCTCGACGAGCCTTTTTCCGCTCTGGACACAGTAACTACGGAAGAGCTTCATAAAGATTTACATAAAATTTGGAAAGCCACCAAAAAAACCATTGTTATGGTTTCACATTCCATTGAGGAGGCGGTAAGCTTGGCCGACAAAATTATGTTGATGAAAGCCGGAAAAATAGAAAAAATATTCGAAATCAAACTCCCCTATCCTCGCCGTGAACAAGCTCACAGTTTTATAGAAGAAGTACATAAAGTCAGAAGTCAATTTTTTGTTAATACTTAAGCCATCAAAAAACTTGATGACAATAGCTAGAGAAAAATATTCTTCGATCTTAATGGAAAAGATATTTTTCCTCCATGCCGCCAAATAATAGATTCTCCACAAGGTCGAATGCTGTTATTTGGATTATCTGGAACCATTAGTTTGGTATTACAACAATCGGGCGACGCCTGACAAGATAGGTAATTACTGCCGCAATAATCAGCAAAATGGAAATCCAGTAACCCGGAATGTACAAAGTAGCTAATTCCCAAAAGCTCACAAAGTCCAAAGTAATGGAGCCTCGCACCGTGGCCACAGTACTAACCAAATTTTGGTCCTGTGTAGCCAGCTGGTTCAAATTGGCAGATTGGTTTTGAATCTGGGCGTTAATTGAATTAATATTTTCCGTGTATTTTGTATTCTCATTGGCAATTTGCGCCTGCAAATTCTTTTTTTGATTTTGCAGCTCCTGTTTGCGCAAATAAATTTCATTTTCCCGCCAAATATTTTGTGGTACTTCCGCAGTCAAAATGGCCAGTTCTTTATTGGCTGCGTATAGTTGCGAATTAAGCGCGGTCAAGGCGCTGTTGTGATCGTTAATAATTTGTGTTTGGGTGACGTTCAATTGTCCCAGGGCATTTTGAACGTTTTGAGTCCGAGTTTCCACTTCCTGCTTTTGGGGCAACAGGTTTTCAGCGCTAACATTTTCTTTAATAAAACGCTCTCCGAACAAACTCTTTAACTCCTGGCGAAACCCTTCAAAATGGTCTGCCGGGATAACAAAGACAAGATTACCAAAACTTTCCGAATTATTTTGCGCGTCAATTCTGCCGCCAAAACCGCGCACCAGAGTTTGAATATGCTGAACTGATTCCTGAATATGCCGGGTTAAAACATTGGCGGAATAAGCCGTCTTTAAAAACTCCCGACTATCAGCAACCGGAATCTCCGGGCTGGGTTGTGGATAAATTAAGCTATCATTCTGATTTTGTGCGTAGCCTACAGCAGGTGCCTGCCCATTTATGGATTTAAAATCCCCCAAGGCCTGATTTTGCGATAAATCGGATTGACGCTGAAAATTCTTTGCCGAATTAGGAGGAGTTAAAACTTGCGGCGAACTAATATCTTGTTTAAGCTTTTCTTCTGTCGGCATCTGCAAAGTCTGAACACTGGACAACCCACTACCCACTTGGGTCTTAGAATTGGTCAAAACCGTGGCGCCAAACTGCCAGCTCTGATTGACGACAAAGAGGACAATGGCTAAGCTGGCAAATGCAAATGATAACCAGGGCATATTAAAGCTCGCAGACGCCTTGTCTGGCTTTATTCCGATTTCAATAAACCGATTCATTACCACACTTTTTAATGCAAGGTTATTCTGAGGCACCTGCTTTTGCGTTCTGCCCCAGTCAGTTAAGATGTTTTGGATTGTAGAATTATTATTGATCATAAATTTAAGAGTTAATAGGTTTGAATTATCAGGAATAAATTTTAGTCTTCGACCTTGTGGAGAAGCTAAAATTTTATCTTCAATGTCACAACAGGCTCTCGACAAGCTTGAACCATACCACACATCTTCAATCTCGCTTAACGGCCGCTTTAGCCCGCGCCAAGGCGCGATGTAGGCGCACGCGCACAGCCACAAAATTAATATTTAACACTTTAGCAATATCGCTCGGTGACAAGTCCGCAATATAGCGGAGGCGAATAAGCTCTTGATCTTCTTTAGATAGTTTGGCAAGCATCTGCTCAACCAAAATTTTATTATCGGACAAATTCTGATTGGAGCCGGCAACGTCGTGCAAATCGGGAATCATTTCCGTTTCATTTTGGGCTTTGCGCCAATACTGCTTACATTCGTTGCGCGCAATGGCAAACAGCCAGGCGCTTATGCCAATCCCCCGAGGCTGGAAGCTCCCCAAAGCCGAAATTGCCTTAAGCCACGTTGTCTGCAACAAATCCTCGGCCAAAGTTTTGTCTTTAAGGGTATTTATTAAGTAACCAAACAGCTTAGGCGTTATGGCGTCCCACAACTCGCCCAAAGCCTGCCGGTCACCGGCTTTAGCCTTTTTGACTAACAATAGCTCTTGGTCTGAATTCATATATAAGATAGGTTCTAGTAACAGTAACTATTACATAAAGATAATACATCAGCCACCCAAAATGTTACAGCTTACAAAAAAGCCCCTGTTAAGAGGCTTTGAAGGTTTTTTAAAATTATACAAACTCAATGCGCAAATCTCGGTTGAAAACTTTAGCAATTTTATCTAAATAGCTGGTTGTAAAATTTTGGTTACCTGCTTCAATTCTGGCTACATTACTTTGTGTGGTGCCAATTTTTTTTGCCAGCTCTTTTTGAGAAATTCCGGCTTTTTTACGCATTTGTAAAATTTGGTAAGCAATTTCTAATTGCCTGCCGTATTCATCGTAGAGCTTTTTATTCTGTGGATCTTCAAGAAATTTATCTCTATACACTTCGTAATTGGTTGGTTTTCTCAAAGTTTTTTTATTCATACAAATGCGAATTATTTATAATTTTATAGTAATTATTTAAAGCTTTGGTAATTTCAGATTCCGGGGTCTGAGCCGTCCGTTTGAGAAAAGCATGGAGTAAAATAATTTTCTTGCCTACAAAAGTAAAAAAGAAAATTCTATGCCTGTTTTTGGCAAAGTCTACGCGCAATTCCCTTATTTTATCGTGTATGTGCCTAGCATAAGGTTCGTCCAAGACTCCTTTATTTTGTTGTAAATAATCAATATATTTGAAAATTTTTAATCGATCCTTTTCATTTAAAACATCTAAATACTCCTGCACCGGGTTTCTTTTAGTATAGGGGTCTTCAAAAAATATGATTCTATACTCATAGTTATTATTGTATATCATATAAGATATGTTTGTCAAGCCTAATAAACTATAACCAAATATATTTATATAGTATACAATCGTCCACTATATGTTAACCCGACGTAACTATTCACCTTTTTCCAATAGCATCGACGTGGTGTAGCGTGCCGATTCATCGGCGTCCTAGGATCGCCCATAAATGGGCACGCTACAGGAAACCATCTGAAAAAGATGAATAGTTACAACCCGACTTATCCCCAAACTTTTTTGCCTTTAAAATCAAATCAATCTTTTTTTGCCTGGGCCATTTTTTTACTTCGGCTTCACGACTTAAAGTTTTTCCCCACGACCTAAACTTTTCACTATAAACAATTTTCCCGCCTCCCCGGCTTCTCACATAAGTCGACCCCTTGCCGGAGTTGTGAACTTTTTCACGATTAGCTAAATTTTTACAACTACCGCAGTAAAGGCTGTCGTCTTTACATTTAAAAATATAAAAATAAAACATTTTTAGCTATTATATGCGTCCTCTAAAGCTTTTATATCAAACTTTTTCATTTTTAAAAAAGCTTGAGTGACCTTGGCAGTTTTTTCTTTATTGCCGCTGGTCATCATTTTATTCATTACACTTGGAATAATTTGCCAAGAGACTCCATATTCATCTTTGAGCCAGCCGCATTGCTCGGATTCGGGCACAGCAGAAAGTTTTTTCCAGTAGTAATCTATTTCTTCCTGGGTATCGCAGTTTACCACAAATGACATCGCCTCATTAAATATAAAATTATGCTGCGCCGAGCTGTCCATAGCCATAAAATTCTGTCCATTCAATGTAAAACGAGCGTGCTTAATAAAACCTTCTTTGTCGCCATCATCTTTAGTGTAAGGCACGAGCATTTCTGTTTTTGAGTTAGGGAAAATACTTGTATAATTTGCAATTGCTTCTTTTGCTTTGCCTGCCATATTTTCGGTAAACATAATCATGGGTGTAATTTTCTGTTGCATTTTATGGTGCTCGCTCATAGATAACTGCCAAGACAAACCGTACCTGTCCTGTAGCCAGCCGTATTTTTCTGCCCAAGGATAGGTATTAAAAGGCATAAGCACCTTGCCGCCTTCTAAAAGCCTAGTCCAAACACCTTCAATTTCTTCGGCGCTATCAAACACCGTAAAAAAGGATATTGACGGGTTAAGCTTAAAATACGGCCCGGCGCTAATAGCCATAAATTCTTGTCCCGCAAGCTCAAAATTCACAATGTCGCAATCCCCGGAAGGCGTGTTGGTAATGGTAGTAATATTTTTTACTTTGGAATTATCAAAAAGTGTTGTGTAAAAGGTGGTAGCTTCTTTGGCTTCTGTATTAAACCAAAGATGTGAAATAATTTTTTGCATTGGTTATAGTTCTTAATAGAACTTCAAATATGCCCGCAAGTCTCATAAATAAACTAGGCACCATTGGAAATGGTAGTAGTTTGGGGTTTAAATGAAGAACCTAGGTGTCGAATATATTAAAAAACTTATCTAACCCCGCTATGATTAGAGGTTAAGACTAAAGAATATTACTAAAATTAAAGATGCTAGTTTTTTTATTTTGAGAAAGTTTTATTTTGAGATGTTTATCAAATTTTCTTTTTTAATTCTTGACCATTTTTTTACTTGAATTTCCCGTCTCCTAGCTTCTAGTAAGGTTGGGTAAGCTTCAGTGTAAACTATTTTGCCACCACCGTGTTGTTTTGTCCATTGAGCCCCTTTTCCTGAATTATGTCGAAATTCTCTTTGAGTAGGTTGACTGGTGCAACCAACATATAGAGTAAAGTCATTGCAACGAAAGAGATAAAAATAGAACATATATTTTTGGTTTTTGCCCCTCGACTCGGATGCACTCACTCGGGACACTCGACTTCTTTGTATTGGCCAAAGGCCACGAGCGAAGTCGGGTGGTGGTGTTTGTTTGAAAAAGTCAGAACCCATTTCGAGCAGAACCCCTAGCTTCGCACGCTCCGCGTGCGTGGTGGCT
>JBBREH010000019.1:0-24327 GCA_038203095.1 Candidatus Doudnaibacteriota bacterium
TGCTTTCCCTTACAAATAACTTCATAGGAACCGCAGTATTTACACTTTTTTTAAATGGCATAGTTAATTTATGTTAATAATTTACCTTAAGTATGCCACTAATTAACAAATTTAAGCGCTAATTTTAAGTATTATCTCAAAAGCACTCAAATTCGCTCCAAGCGTAGGTTTTGAGCTTTTTGCCTTTGGAGATGGTTATCCCATCAGCTACGATTTTATAGTCCCTGATTTTAAAGTTTTTAAAAAATGCCGCGTAAAGCGCGTAAATCAGTATCGCGCCCAGGCAGTATGCCAAGGCTGTCCATGATTTGTCCTTGAGAGCAATTATTGCCGCAATACCCAAAATTACCTGGCCCACAGCCGGCAATGTTGCCAGTTTGCGAGTTCTGGCTTCCGTTGGGGTAATTTCCCATTCTAAAATTCCGTTTCTCATGGCTGTTTTTTGGTCTTGGCCTTATCAGCAATTTCTACAATAACGATAATTAAGAAAATACACAGCCCAATACTGCCAATAATGTCTAAATAGTCCGGGAAAGCGTAGGCGCATTCACGGTAGCTGGTGGTGCAGTTAAGAAGTAAACCCATTTCATCCGCAAATAACCCCATGCCGGAGCCAATTAACACCGCAGCCAGCTTTAATTTTCTAGTACTTTCGCTAAGCAGGGCTATTAGTCCGCCGGCCACTAATGCTAGCGTTCCAAAGTAAAAATGGTGTATATGGTAGCCTTTAACATAAATGGCGTTGCTGACAAACACCGACCAGCCACGAGCAACCAAAAACGAAGCAAAAAAAGTAAACAGCACAATACTTAAAAGCTGTTTCTTCTGCTCGCGAAAATTAAAAACCGATTTTAAAAAATTGAGCATATTTGGTAGTCCTAACCCAGATAAGTTAAAAACCTTTCTTGAACCCATATAGAAGTTGGGGTGCTTTGAAACTTTAAATTTTATTGAACTCCTGTTATTTTGGGTTTGTATTATACCAATCAATTGGATCAACTTCTTGCAGGGGTTGATTTGTCATTACATCTATTATAATGGGTTTAGTTGAGGAGCAGTGGGCATTAAGACCACAAGTTACTGCTTCATCGTAATAAGCTCTTAAGTTATTACGATCCGGAAGTTGCGCATACACTAAATATTGACCGGGAAGAACCTGAATTTTGTAACCAACTTTATATAAGTACTTATCGCCAGAAAGGTGTTTTGTAGTGCAGTATTGATCGCCAGAACTTTGATTTTGTGCGCACACCATCATATTATCTGGAATATATTCACTTGGATATGAAAGTGATCCTTCGATTGTTCCTGAGTCTCCTTGGATTCTAGTATCAGTATATGTTTTGCCTTGTGGTGGTGAAGTTGGTGTAGATTTTTGAGTTGGGTCGAGAGTAGGAGTGGGTTGTGGTGCAGGGTTTTGCGCTACTTGTTGCTGTTGAGTTGGGGTGGTTTGTGTCTGCTGTACAGGTTGGGTTTGTTCCGTTGTCGGCTGGGATGAATTACATCCAGCTGCTAACAGTAAGATGACGGGTAGGGCTAATAATAATTTTTTCATAGTGGTATTTATGGCTAACTTTAATTGTTTATATTTTACTCCGATTTAGACCTTCGGGCAACGTTATTGCTAGTAAGTATTTACCTTCCTCTAAAAGTATCGATATTGTGTAGCGTGCCGATTCATCGGCGTCCAGGAAACGCCCATAAATGGGCACGCTACAGGGAACCATAGGGAAAAGATGAATAGTTACTATTGCTAGACATCAAAACTAAATTTTGTTACTAAACCATCTTTGATAAGGCGGTTTTTGTTAGCAATTTTAACTTGGTAGCGCTACGGGGGATCGAACCCCGGTTTGGTGGATGAGAACCACCTGTCCTAGCCACTAGACGATAGCGCCATAGAAGATTTAAGATTTGAGATTGATGATTTGAGATTTAAACTGTCAAATCAAATTTAACCCAACTTCTGGAATTTTAGCAAATTTTGAGAAAAATGGAAAGAGTGTTATAATTAATTAATAAAAGTAATATTTTTGAAACAAATACTTAAGCAATTTGAGTAAAATTACAGACAAAAACCAATGCTTAAAGAAAAACTAAAATTTCCTAAAGGTTTTTTGTGGGGCGCTGCCTCAAGTGCCTATCAAACTGAAGGAAATAATAACAATACGGACTGGTATGTTTGGGAGCATAGTATTCGCAGAGAAAATTACCTGAAATTGTTGGGGAAAAACCCAAGCGACTATTTTTGCAGCATTGCGTGCGACTCTTATAATAGGTATGACGAGGATTTTACATTGGCGGAGCACTTAAATCAAAACTCTACTCGTTTTGGCATAGAATGGGCTCGAATAGAACCGGAGGAGGGAAAGTTTAGCGAGGAAGCTTTGGATCACTACGAAAAGGTGCTTCAATCAGCAAAAGTTCACGGACTAACAACCTTTGTTACCCTACATCACTTTACATGTCCCATTTGGTTTATGAAAAAAGGTGGTTTTGAAAAAAAAGAAAATATTACTACTTTTTTAAATTACGTTAAAAAAGCAGCACAAAGGTTCCATCAATATGTGGATTTTTGGATAACTATTAATGAGCCGGAAATATACTCTTCCCATGCTTATTTGTTGGGGATATTTCCGCCCAATATAAAAAGTTTAATAGCCACTTATAAAGTAATACAAAATTTAATTTTTGCTCACAATTGTGCGTATGAGCAACTGCATTTAATTAGTCAAACACCTGTCAGTATGGCTAATCACCTGGCGGATATTGAACAGGCCAGTTTTGTAAGCAAGCCTATTGGGCATATTGCCAGTTATTTGGCATCGGAGTACATATTGGCGCGAACCGTAAAATCCTGCGATTTTATTGGTGTGAATTATTATGTCAGGAAACGTGTGGGATGGTTTGGCATTCGAAAAGGAAAGTATAAAGACGACGAAATATCAGATTTGGGCTGGCATTTGTTTCCGGCTGGAATGGAGCGCGTGCTTCTTAGGTTAAAAAAATTCAATAAACCGGTTTACATTACGGAGAATGGTTTAGCTGATGCTAGGGATACCCGAAGAGAAAAATACATTAAAGAACATTTGCATTCCATACACAAAGCTATAAAGCAAGGGGTTGACGTGAGAGGTTATTTATACTGGTCCTTAATAGATAATTTTGAATGGCACGAAGGGTTTGGACCGCGTTTTGGTTTAATTGAGGTTGACAGAGATGATTTGCTGAGGCGTAAAGTTCGCTTTAGCGCTACAAAATATGCGGAAATATGTAAGAGCAACTCAATAGAGTACGAAGTCAATAACGAGTAATGAGTAATAAGTGACAGCCACGAAAGGGCAAGTATCTAAGACTTGCCATTCGCCACCTGTTATTTATTGCTGAATTTGGAATTTTTATGCTGGTTTTACTAATTATTTTTCAATATTTCATTCAATCCGTTGTTGACTTAATGGATAAGTTTTTAATTTCTACCAGGAAAATCCAGCCGTTAAGCTACACTTTTTTTACTGTGGTGACCGGGGCGGTTTTAATTTTGGCCTGGCCTTGGGCTTACGAGCAACTACCTTTAAAATTTATTTTACTTAATTTGTTTTCCGGGGCATTTTTTAGTTTAGCTATGTATGTTTTTTTTAAAGCCCTGTCGGAGGGCGAAGTGTCGAGGGTTATTCCATTTATTTTTGCTTTGGTTCCGGTTTTTGATGTGGCAATTTCCGCGCTAACGGGCCGGAATGTTTTATCAGCTCACGAATTTGCAGCCATTTGTTTGCTTGTGCCGGGAGCCATGCTTATATCGCATCAAAAGAAAGATGCCTGGCTTAAGCACGCGGGACTTAAGGTCCTTTCCGCATTTTTATTTAGTGTATATTATTTATTTTGGCAGTACGGCGCCCAGGTTGGTTCAGCTCTTAATAATTTAATTTGGAACCGAATCGGCGCGGCTCTCATCTTAGTCGCGCTATTGGCTTTCCCTGCGCTAAAAAAACAAATTTTGGGAGTTCGTAAAGTTAAACAAAAAAATCAAACAAGCATTTTATTTTTATTCAAACAGGTCTTGGGCGGAGCGAATTTTATTTTTTTGAGTGTTTTAATTACTTTGCCCGGAGCAAAGATTTCTATCATAAACGGACTGCAGGGTTTTAGATATGTATTTTTGTTGTTCTTAAGTGTTTTGCTTGCCCACAAACGCGGTCATTTAATTGCTGAACAATCAGATCTTCATACCGTTAGACAAAAATATGTTGGTGTGGCTTTGATTTTTGTGGGTGTCATACTTTTATTTATAAAATGAAATTCTTAAAAATAATATTTTGATATTTTATTATACATCTTTAATAAGCTAATGTCAGAAGACGGTCTTCAGGCATTTAAGCGTTTAAACTTAAATTACAAATGAAACCTATTAAGAAAGTTATATTTATTTTCATAGTTATAGTTATTTTGGCGTGGTTGATTTCTCTTTTCGCGCCAAGAAGTAATCGTATAGAATATGGCGTAACCTTTAGCTACCCTTACGCCGAGAGCTTGGGACTTGACTGGCAAAAGACTTACTTGGCAATTTTGGATGAGTTAAAACCCGGTCGAATTCGTCTTTCGGCTTATTGGGATAAAGTTGAAGGCGAAAGAAATAAATTCGACTTTAGTCAGTTGGACTTTCAAATTAATGAGGCGCAAAAAAGAAATGTAAAAGTGGTTTTGGGCGTTGGTAGGCGTCTTCCCCGCTGGCCTGAGTGTCATGATCCCGTTTGGATAAAAGATCTTTCCAAAGACGTGTTAAATACCAGCCAGCTTTCTTATGTTGAGCAAGTAGTTAACCACTATGTAAACAACAAAACGGTTGTAGCCTGGCAGGTGGAAAACGAACCTTTTCTTTCAAGCTTCGGCATTTGCCCCCCGTTAGATTTGAATTTTTACGACACAGAAATTGCCTTGGTAAAAAAGTTAGATCCGGTGAGGCCAATAATAATTACTGACAGTGGAGAATTGTCTTTTTGGATTCATTCCGGAGCCAGGGGCGACATTTTTGGCACAACTTTTTACCGTTACGTTTATTCCGATAAGTTTAAGCGCTACTGGACGAACCATATTCCGGTATTATATTATCGATTTAAAGCTGGTCTCCTGCGTCTTTTACATCCCGGCAAGCCTATTGCTATAATGGAATTGGAGACTGAGCCCTGGACGCCCAGAGGTATTGTGAATACTGCTTTAGACGAGCAGTTCAAAACCATGGGTATGGACAAGTTTAGTGAGATTACCGGGCTCGCGGCTGATACAGGTTTTAGCCCTCAGTATTTATGGGGCGCGGAGTGGTGGTATTGGATGAAGACTACTCAAGACCATCCTGAGTTTTGGGAAAGAGCGAAGGGAATGTTCAATAATTAGGAAAATTAAGAATTAACAAATTAAATAAAATTGACGAGATTTTGTTAATTTTATTTAATTTTAAAATTTATCAAAATGTATAAAATTGGGGTTGACATTGGGGGGACAAAAATTACAGGTGCATTATTTTTGAATCACAAGCCGTTAAAAGAATTAACCATTGCGACCCCAAAAAATTTTGCTGATTTTAAACATGGCCTAATTAAACTTGTGGATTTTTTGTCGGTTGGCGAAAAAACATACGGTGTGGGAATAGGCATGGCCGGACTGGTGGATGCTCAAAAAGGGTTGGTAGTGTATTCGCCGAATATAAAATTTATAAAAAAATTTGAACTAACGGAATTTTTTAAATTAAACGGGTACAAAAAAGTTAAAATTGACAACGACGCTAATTGTTTTACCCGAGCCGAACTCATTTTAGGCCATGGGAAAAAATTAAACAATTTTTTGGCGTTAACTTTGGGAACCGGCATTGGTGGTGGGATTGTGGTCAATCGTAATCTTTATAGAGGTAAAAATAATGCCGGTGGCGAACTTGGGCACATATTGGTGAACGAGGAGTTTTTAGAAACAGTATTCAAGAAGGCTAGGGACTATAAAAATAATCAAGCTTTAGGAAAAATCTTAGGTCAGGCCTTCGCTACGCTTACAAATATTTTTAGCCCGGAAGCCATAATTTTAGGCGGGGGAGTGTCTGTCGACAAAAACAGGCATTTTATTTCAATCGCAAATCTTGAAATGAAAAAGTATTTATTTAATAAAACCTTTGTACCAAAAATTTTAGTCTCTAAAATTAACAACGCCGGCGCTGTAGGCGCGGCGTTGTTGTTCGTGGAGGACTAGTTTTTATTCCTCGTCGCCATCTTCCTCGTCGTCATCAAGTCCGTCATCCTCTTCGTTTTCCGGAGATTTTTTATCGGATTCGTGGGGAACAGCTTTGTCTGCTTCTGCTTGCTCTTGAGCTGACTCTAACGGTGGCTGATCTTCGGATTGCGCGTCAGTATTTTCCACTGCCTCCAGAGCAATATTGACTGGTTCGGGTTGAGCTTCTTGACTTAAAGCCGGAGTCTCCGGAAGTTTAATTTTTTCTATAAGTTTTTCAAATTCAGGCAAATCTTTTACGCCGCCAAGACCAAGATGCATTAAAAATTCAGTAGTGGTTTGGTAAAGGAAACTTCGAGCATCGGAAGGGTTTGAGACTTTTTCAATAAGTCCTCGGATAAGTAGATTGCGTAAGGAATATTGGGAGTTGACACCCCTAATGGCTTCAATTTCCGCTTTGGAAATGGGTTGTCGGTAGGCAATTATTGCCAATACTTCCACAGTTGCATCGGTAAGCTTTTCTCGCAGTTCCGCGTTAAGGAAGTTTTTGACCTGAGGGGAATATTTGCTGTTGGTGGAAAGCTGGTATTCGCCGTTGTTGTTAAGCAGTACTACCCCGGCATCCTTTTTTTCCGCAAGCAGCATTTCCAGAGCCGATATTATTGTGGTCTCATCGACTTCTAAAATTTTTGCCAATTCTTTTGGCCGAAAGGGTTTACCCGCCACAAACAAAATTGCCTCTAAGGTATTTACCATACTGTTAGTAATTTGTTTTTCTTCGTCCGTAGTATTCATGTTTGGTAAATCCATTTGATCAAAAAATTATTAAATAAAAGAATCTAATAGAATTAGTTATTGCGGTTCCATAAAATAAATAAACCAATAATAATTAAAATCGCGCTATAAAGTAAAATAGTCGGCTTGCGTCCGAGCATTGTTGAAAGGCTGTTTTTTTCCGGAACCGGGGGCTTTACCCATTCGTGGTCTACCAGCCAGCCCAATGTGCGGGCATAAACATCGTCAACCGCCAGGCTGCCGTAAGCAGCTCCAAGAAGAATAAATATTAAGCCAATTAAAGTTTTATTCATATGATAGCGATCCTAATCTACGAACGCATCTGAATTATCCAAAGTCGATGATGTTGTTGCGTTATTAGTATTCGGCTTGTCCGCCATATCTTGAGTGGCGGAGGGATTTAATGCATTGTATTTGGATCGGTTATATTTCTTAATTACAACATCCGCGAATAAAGCTTCCTGGTCAGCCACAAAAATTCTTTGTTTAATTAGCTCTAGCAGAGCTAAGAAAGTAATAATAATTTCACCTTTATTTTTAGCGGTTTTTAACAGCTCGCTAAGTTTGGTTTCTATTTTATCTCCTAAGCTAATTCTTAAGTGGTCAATTTTTTCCTGAATAGAAATAGCCTCTTTGAGCTTGGCTTTGGGCAATGCGTCAAGTTCTTTAAGTCCGCTTAATACGGTTAGTATCGCGCCGTGTAACTCCTTTGTGCTAATGTTCGGGTCCGGATAAAAAGTAATTTTTTGTTCGAAGCTTACAGTTCGTAAAAACCCCTGTCTTCTTTTATTATCTAAAGTTTTTAAATATTTTGTGACCTCTTTAAATTGTTTATATAAAAGTAATTTAGCTTCCAAATCAAACCCCGCGTCTTCCTCCTCCGCTTCAATTTCCAAAGTCGGTAAAATAGCTTTTGACTTTATAACCAGCAGTTTCGCCGCAATTGATAAATAATCCGCCAGAGTGGTTGGGTCAATGGTTTGGAGTTGTTTTAAATACTGTAAAAACTGCTCAGTTACCTCGGCCAGGGCAATGGTAGTTATGTCTAACTGCCGCTGTTCAATTAAAGAAAGCAGCAAATCTAGCGGACCTTCGAATTGTTTAACTTTCGCGTGAAGCATTACTCAGTGAAATTTCCTTCTAAGCCGGTCATTATTTTTAAAAAATCTTTTGTGGTAATCTCCAAACTTTGAGTGTAACTGCCGGCAGGAAAGATTAGCTTTTTATTTTTTGAAAGTTTTTTGTCAAAAAGCAAAGGCAGGCCAAAGAGTTGGCTAAAAGGATGGAGTAATCCGACTTTAGTTTTTAAGGTTTTTAAAATGTCTTTTTCGTCCGCTATTTTTACAGAAATAGATGTGGGTTTTTTAGTTTTGGGGTCTTTTTTCAGTAGGAGCTTGTAACTCTTTATTGCGTGCTCGTTTATAACTTTGGCAATTTTTTTAAAATCTACTCGGTGTTTGGCTGGAACAGCCACCAATACAGCCTTAATTACGGAAATTTTGCCATCAGCAAGCAAGTGGACAGAAGGTTTTGAAAACTTAACAAAGACCGTCTTGACCACAGTTTTAGGGTCAATATGCTGTGTCTCTGCCTCGGTAAATGCTGTGTAAACTTTTCTATGCTCCAAAACTTTATACCTGACGTTGGAGGAGTCCAAAAGTTTAGTAATTTGATTTTGTAGGGGTTTTACGATTTTAGCTTTTGATGTTTTTTTCTTTGGCATATTTAGTCGCCTAATTTTTTTATTTTAATAACATTAAATAGAGGGTTGTGGGGTTTAATTGAAATAATTTTTGCAAAAGTATTCTGGTCTCCCAAAGCCACGACCTCACCTTCTCTAAAATTGCCGTGTTTTGGTACAACACAACTATAAAGCTTGCCTTCAAAAAAGTCAGTTAAAGTATCATTGGGTATCCCGTTGAGTTTTTCTCCCTCATAACCTTCTGGAGTTGGGAAGCTAGGTTGAATGTCGACTGGTAATACTTCAGACATTTATTTACGGAGTTTATTTTTTAGGTAATATAAAGGAATCCCTAACAAAGTCTAGGGATTGATCTTTTATTTATCTTTTAATTTAGGTAAATCTAACTTTATATGTAGCTCTTTTAACTGCTTTTCTTCTACAGTTCCCGGGGCGGACATCATTACGTCTTCGGCGCTGCCGTTTTTGGGGAAGGCTATTACTTCGCGAATGTTGGGTTCGTTCTCAAGTAACATCAGTAAACGATCAATTCCCGGGGCAAAGCCGCCGTGTGGGGGAGCACCATATTCAAAAGCGCGGATCATCCCGCCGAATTTTTCGTTTACAGTTTCTTTACTGTATCCCACCAGTTCAAAAGCCTTGTACATTATTTCGGGTTTGTAGTTTCTTATTGCTCCGGAGGAAAGTTCAAGACCATTGGCAATAATGTCGTATTGATAAGCACGAACATCCAGTGGGTCTTGCGTGTTTAACGCTTCTAGTCCGCCTTGGGGCATGCTAAACGGGTTGTGCATAAAGTCCAACTTGCCTTCTTTATTCAGCTCGTACATAGGGAAATCGGTAATCCAAGCCCAGGCAACAATATTAGGGTCTTTAAGGCCAAAGACATCACCAAGCTGGTGGCGAAGTTTGCCTAAAACTTTGTTAACAACGTCCTTTTGGTCTGCCCCAAAAAAGATTATGTCACCGGCTTCAGCTTGAGTTTTGTCGATGATGGCTTTAATTTCCTTAGTAGGATCTAAAAATTTTAATATTGGGGATCTCAAACTTACATCTTCACCATGAAAAGAAACTGATTTGATTCCATCAGTATCAGAAACTTTATCAACCACTATATAAGCCAGCCCGCCGGCACCTTCTTTTTTTACCATCTCTGTTAGCTCATCTATTTGTGAGCGGGTGAGTTTGCTGCCACCCTGGCAGCAAATAGCTTTAACAGATCCCCCATTTTTTATGGCATTGCCAAAAACACTAAAGCCAGTGTTTTTTAAATCGAGCGATAAGTCTACCAGTTTCATTTCATAGCGTAAGTCCGGACGGTCACTGCCGTATTCTTCCATAGCCGTAAGATAGGGGATTCGTGGAAATGGTTTTTGCGCGCATTTTTTACCCGCCCATTCTTCCGTGAGCTTTATAAATAGCGGCTCCATTTCATTAAAGACCGTTTCATCTTTGTCCGCAAAAGCTATTTCAAGGTCGAGTTGATAGAATTCACCCGGGCTGCGATCTGCGCGTGGATCTTCGTCGCGAAAACAGGGAGCTATTTGAAAATATTTGGCTACACCGCCGACCATCAAGAGTTGTTTAAATTGCTGGGGAGCTTGTGGAAGCGCATAAAATTTCCCTGGGTGTAATCGCGATGGAACTAAATAGTCGCGTGCGCCTTCAGGCGAAGATGAAGTTAGTATGGGTGTATTAATTTCTATAAAGCCTTGCCCATCCATCCAATCACGGATAAATTTAATCATTTTGTGACGTTTGACCAGCATTTTCTGCATTTTTTCACGGCGTAAATCTAAAAATCGATATTTTAAGCGAATTTCCTCGTTGGAAACATTTTCTTCGCCGTGCCCGTGGGCAACCGCAAACGGCAAAGCCTTAGCCGTGTTTAAAATTGTCAGACTTTCCACAACCAGCTCGATACCGCCGGTGGGAATGTTTTTGTTGGTTAAGTCTGCGCCACGCTCAATAATTTTGCCGGAAACTTTTATCACAAATTCGTCCCGGCATTTATCCGCAACTTCAAATGCTTCTTTATTTTCCGGGTGGATTGTTAGCTGAAGCAGACCGGTATGGTCGCGAAGGTCAATAAAAATAACGCCTCCGTGATCACGACGGGAGTTAACCCAGCCGAAAAGAGTGGCGTTTTGACCGATTATTTGCGGTGTTTCAGAAGTGAGAATTCGTAGCATATACTGTTATCCTATTCCGATAGACAATCGGCAGGATTATTAAAATTTATACATACATCTTAACAAAAATTTCAATTTTTGCCAAATTTAGATTTTTTGAATATAATGAATTGCAAGAATAAAAATATGGAAACAAAATGCTTAAAAAGATAGTATTAGATTTAGAAACGCAGAAATCCTTTCAGGAGGTGGGAGGGCGGGGGAAGAACCATTTGTTAAAAATTAGCGTTTGCGGGATTTATGACTATTCCACTGACAAATATTCAATTTTTGAGGAGCACGAGCTATCCAAGTTGTCGCCAATTTTGCAAACAGCCGACCAAATTATAGGGTACAATATTAAAGATTTTGACTTTGAAGTTCTAAAGCCTTATTTGAATTTTGATATTTTTTCGGTGCCGTATTTGGATTTATTGGAAGAAATTGAAAAAATCTTGCATCACCGAATAAAGCTGGAAATTGTTGCTCAAGGGACATTGGGCACGGGTAAGTCAGGTAATGGTCTGGAAGCAATTTTGTATTACAAAAATGGGCGTTTTGACTTACTAAAAAAATATTGTTTGGATGACGTAAAAATTACCAAGCAGGTCTACGATTACATCCTGAAGAATCAAAAAGTTTTGTACAAGGACTTTTTTAAGACCAAAGAAATTGCGCTAAAAATTGCCGAGGCCGTGCCCAGGGTAGGAGTCCAGCATCAGGCAGCCCTTTTTTAGCAAGCTAAAAAAGAATTTCCAATTTCTAATTACCAATTTCCAAACGAAGTTTTATTGTTATTTAAAATTTGTTGATAAAATTCGTGGCTGCGCAAAAAGTCAACAAAAAATATGAAAAGAAAATTTTTTATTGTGTTACTGTTTTTTGTTGGATTGGCTTTCTTTTTAAGCCAAGTTTTTTCTGGTCAAATTATTCTTCCTCAGTCATTTAGCCTCGGCCCTCTTGTTATCCACTACTACGGAATTATTATGGCGTTAGCGGTTGCCGCGGCATTTTTTTTGGCAACTAAACGCGCAATAATTTATGGACTAAACGTAAAACTAGCAGAAGATCTTTTGTTTTGGCTGATTACAGGGGGTTTTATTGGGGCTAGATTATATCACGTGGCCTCATCGCTCGGGTATTATTCTGTCCACCCGGCAGATATGATAAAAGTTTGGAATGGAGGATTGTCTATTTACGGAGCGTTAATCGGCGGTCTGTTGGTTTTGATTGCTCATCAGCAATTAGGTCGGCGTCATTCTGAACGAGTGCATCCGAGTGAAGAATCTCAAAACAAGAGAGAGATTCTTAACCCCTCGGATGCACTCGGGATTCAGGATGACGCCCGCGGGGGTTCAATCTTAAATATTCTTGATTGGCTAACCCCGAGCATCATCCTCGGTCAAATTATTGGGCGTTTTGGCAACCTGTTTAATTACGAAGCGTTTGGCTATCCGACTAATTTGCCTTGGAAGATGTTCGTTCCACTTGTCTTTCGCCCCGACCAATACCGGCAGTTCAATTTTTTTCATCCATTTTTTTTGTATGAGGTTTTGGGGAATGTGGTGATTTTATTTTTGCTAATGAAGATTAACACATCCAAAATTACTGTAGCAACAACCGTTAAGTCGGGAAACGGATTGTCCTGCTTCGCTTCCAGCTTCACTAAAGCTACGTTGCACAAGAAAGTTACGCAGGGCAAGCTTTTCTTTTCTTATCTTTTATTGTATAATAGTTTGAGGTTTGGCTTGGAATACCTTAGGGTGGACAGTACTTTTATTGGGGGTACTCGGCTTAACGCAATCACAAGTTTGTTGATTATTTTAATTAGCATTGGCGCGCTAATATACTTACTCAAACATGATCAAACATCATAAATTAGTCTCTTTTTGTATTGGGTTAGGATTTTTAATTGTTCTACAAAAGTTTGCAAACCCCGAGCCGATTTTTAGGTTTTTATTGCCGGCATTCTTGGTTTATGGTTTTGCAGTGACGCTTTATAATTATTGGTATTTACAACATATTCAAAAATATAATTTTTGGATATTGCTTAAGCCAATTTTATTAATGCTTAGCGCGTTTGGAATTTTTTTAATTTTACCTTCGGAAATTTTCCGTAATACGTTTTTAATAGTCACAGTCTTTGTGATTGCCTTGTTTGAAGTTATTTTGGGTAATTACGCTGAAAATTTACTACTCAACGAAACTTTAATGATTGCTTTTGGTTTATTTTTCAGTTTTTTTGCAGCCTTTCATTATGCTCCCGCCTACGAAACATATTATTTAGCCGGAGTTTTTGTTGGTAGTGCCTTGCTTGCTCGGACGTTTTATGAGTTTGTTCCTCAATCCGGCAAAACTAAAATTTTGGGCTCGTTGGCTATTGGCTTATTTTGTAGCGAATTATTTTGGGTTCTAAATTTTTTACAATTTCATTTCAGCACACTGGCAGTATTTTTATTTAATTTGTTTTATTTTTGTTTGATAGTTAACTATTACCATCTTTTTTACCATTTAAATTTTAAAAAGCTGCAGTTCCATTTGTTTTTAATAGCCGGCTGTAGTCTGGTCGTTTTAATTTTTACTCCTTGGTCAGTAATCCAATAATATGCCAAATAAAAAATACACATTCTATTTAATTATTGCCGCGGTGTTTTTTAGCTGGCTGTTCAACATTTTGCTGGGTAGATTTTTTACGGCTAAAATTTCTACCTGGCCGGCTTTAAATCGCCTGCATATTTTAAGCCCGCAGGCGCCCATAGTAATTAACAATCGCGAGACCGTGAGAGTTGAAGCCGTGGGCAATGCAGGACAGATAGCGGGACAAACAAAGTCCAAAATTAGCTTGCTTGCTATTGTCTCGCCGGGAGGTCTGGAGATTGCAGGGGCGGCAGTTAATTTAACTTCCGACGGCAGTTTTGTTACCGGAGTTGGAGCTTTTAGCAAGTCGGCCGGTAATTATTTCATAATTTTAAGCGATGGCAGTACTGGCAAAGTGACTGATAGAGTTACAGATCCGGCTACCGGTTTGATATTTTTTAAAGCTGATATTAACAATGTTCCTGTTGCAAGTTTAGGTGTATCAAAAGACGTTTCCGTGGGCGAAAGATTGGTATTTGCGGTAAATTCTCTGGAAAATTATACAGTAAGAATTAGTGAGGGTTTAGTAAATTTTGCTCAAAGCGATGAACTTGGTCAGCCGTTTTTAACGGATTATCCTAAACGTTCATTTGGTGTTACCGCTACCGGCAGTTTGCAAACGGGCGAAGCTTTAATCAATTCCAAAGGGGATGTGGTGGGTTTGTGGAATGGCAGTAGTCTTATTTCAGCCGATGTTTTAAGCGATGCTTTGACTAGATACTTTAAAAACCAAAAAAATATTATTCGGCCAAGCTTTGGTTTTAGCTACACCTTAATTGGCCAGAACGAAGCCCTTCTGTCTGGTTCTCATAGTGGGGCAGTAGTTAAAGATATTACTCCAAATTCGCCGGCTGCTAAAGCAGGTCTGGTAATAGGTGATTTAATTACCGCTGTTGACGGTCGTATGGTGGATGAGAATTCCGCGCTGGAAGAAAATTTACAAAAATATTCGCCGAGCGACACTGTTAAGTTAAGCGTTTTGCGCAAAGGCCAGTTTGTGGATGTAAATTTAATTGTCGGCGAATTAAAATAATGTCATTAGCAAATACTATTTTAATAACAGGCGGCGCAGGGTTTATTGGCTCCAACTTCGCGCATTATTGGGTTAAAAACCATCCGAGCGATAATGTTATTATTTTGGATAAACTCACCTATGCCGGTAACCTTGAAAATTTGGCTGTCGTAAAAGATAAAATTACCTTTGCTAAAGACGACATTTGCGATCCGTCAGCAGTGAACCGAGTAATGCAAGGTGTTGATGTGGTAGTTCATTTTGCTGCCGAAACCCACGTTGACCGTTCGATTTTGAAGGCTGATGATTTTGTTAGGACTAACGTTTTAGGTACGCAGGTTTTATTGGAAACTGCAAAAAAGCATCAAATTAAACGCTTCCATCACGTTTCCACAGACGAAGTTTTTGGCTCTATTCCGCTCGACTCAAAAGAAAAGTGGACAGAAGCCTCGCCGTATAACCCACGCAGTCCGTACTCTGCAAGCAAGGCCGCTTCGGACCATTTAGTTCGTGTCTATTTTTATACTTACAATTTACCGGTAACTATTAGTAATTGTGCTAACAACATTGGCCCGTTTATGTTCCCAGAAAAATTAATTCCATTGGCGATTACTAATCTTTTGCAGGGTAAAAAAATCCCCGTTTATACCCCCGGTAATCAGGTACGTGAATGGTTGTTCGTTGAAGACCACTGCAGTGGAATTGAAGCGATTTTAGAAAAAGGCAAAATCGGCGAAACGTATTTTATCGGTCCCGACAATTCCGAATTTACCAATTTGGAAGTTATTAAAAAGCTTTTAAAAATAATGGACCGTGATGAATCTAATATAGAATTTGTTGTCGACCGCCCGGGCCACGACCAAAAATACGCGCTTGATCATTCTAAAATAACCAAAGATCTCGGCTGGATGCCAAAAGTTAAATTAGACGAAGCATTGGCAAAAACGGTAGAATGGTATGAAAGTAATGAGGCTTGGTGGAGAAATATAAAATCAGGTTAGAGCTGCGAAAGTTTGTAGGTTGTAGTTTTTAGTTTGTAGGGTAAAAACCAATCATTAAATACAAACATATGATAACATCATCGTATAAAGAATTAGTTGTATGGCAAAAGTCAATGGATTTGGTTATCGAAGTTTACCAGTTAACTAAGGAGTTTCCCAAAGAAGAAATTTATGGACTAACATCTCAAATGAAGAGATCTGCTGTTTCAATCCCTTCTAATATTGCCGAGGGCAGTAGACGAAGTTCAAGAAAAGATTTTTGTAATTTTTTGTACCACGCTTATGGCTCCGGGGCAGAGTTGGAAACACAAGTAGAAATTTCAAAACGGCTATCTTTTGGTAAGGTTGATAAATACGAAAAAGTTAAATCTCTGTTGAATGAAGTCATGAGGATGCTGAATAAGTTTATTGATCAATTGGAGAAATAAGGACATTATATGGGATCTGTGTCTACAAACTACAAACTAACCTCTACAAACTGTATATGAAAGGCATAATTTTATCGGGTGGTAGCGGGAGCAGGCTAATGCCGCTGACTACGGTTACATCCAAACAACTTTTGCCAGTTTATAATAAGCCGATGATTTTTTATCCGCTGGAAACTTTGCTGAAAGCGGGAATAAACGATATTTTGATAATTGTCGCTCCCGAGCACGCGGATGATTATTTAAAACTTCTTGGCTCGGGAACGGAATTTGGTGCGCGTTTTACGTTTGAAGTTCAAGACAAGCCCGAAGGCTTGGCCCAGGCTTTTATTATTGCCGAAAATTTTATTGGGAATGATGATGTTTGCATGATCCTTGGCGATAACATATTTGAGGATGACTTTTCGGGAATTATTAAGCATTTTAAAAGCGGTGGCCAGGTGTTTGCCAAAGAGGTCCATGATCCGGAACGTTTTGGGGTAGTAAAGTTTGATGAAAAAATGAACGCCGTGGCCATTGAGGAAAAGCCCAAAAAGTTTTTATCAAATTTTGCCATCACGGGTCTATATTTATATGATAACCGAGTAGTGGCCGCGGCCAAACAGGTTAAGCCTTCGGCCAGAGGAGAGCTGGAAATTACCGAATTACACAACTGGTATTTGAAGCAAAATCAGTTAAAAGTCGACATTGTCAAAGGCGAGTGGCTGGATGCAGGGACCTTTGAAAGCTTATTTAAAGCAGGAGAGCTGGCGAGAAAGAAATTAATTGAAATTAGGAAATTAGGAAATTAGGAAATTAGGAAATTAGGAACAATAAGCAAAGCAGTAATTTCCCAATTTCTACAAATTTCAATAGCAATATGACTCAAAAAACTCACAAAATTATTTTTGCTCTGTTGAACTTGATAGTTCTACTTGGCGCTCTTGAAGCGTTAATTAAAATTATCAACCTGAACCAAATACAAATTTATTTTGGTACAGCATATTACATTAGCCTATTTTTTTTGTTGCAAATTGTTTTTTTGTATGATTTACATTTTAAAATCCCCGGCAGTTTTAACCGGGCCGTGTTAAAGCACCAAAATATTCCCCACTGGTTTTTAAAAGCTTTTAAAATATTTTTTTCTGCTCTGCATGGCCGTTTGTGCCACTTCGTGGAGATTAAATTTTGGAAATATTGGGTAAATTATCTAATTTTACCCGGAATAATTTTTTGGTCAACAGTCAGCATTTTTTTCATTAATTTGGGCAATGTTAAACTACAACAGATTTTTGCCATGCTTTCCGGTGCCGCGTTATTTGTTAATTACATTTATTTAAAAGAAATATTTTCAAGAAAAAAAGAAATTGTTGACCCGGATATTTTTGCCGTAATGTCCGTGGTAAAAATTTATGCTTCCGCCTTGGCTTATGGAGTGGCAGTTGCGCTAATAAGAAGAGATTGTCAAAGCGAAATTTATTTAATTAGTGGCAGTTTTTTTCTGACAATTTTAATGATTTCGCAAGCACTGTTTCAACACAAACTCGTAAATTTTAAAAATTTGTGCATCTCGCTTTTAATCTCTATGGTTATGGCGATTTTGAGTTGGTTGGTGCTAGTTTTTTGGGGATATAATTATTTCACCGCCGGCATAGCTTTGGCGGCGGCTTATAATTTAATGTGGGCGATTTTTCATTATTATTTGGATCGGGCCTTAAGCTGGCGCGCACTTTGGGAAATTCTCATTATCAGCGCGATAATTGCCTCAATGGTTTTTAGCGTAACCAATTTTAAAGCCAAGCTGCTTGACGGTTGCCAATATAAACTACAAATAACTACAAATAACTACAAATGTAAAAAGTTTGATTCGTAGTCATTTGTAGTGCCCCTGTTGTAGTATTTGTAGCTTACATCCAATACATAAATGCCACCACAATAATTGAAATTATCAATAGAGCAAGGCTGTTAGTTTTTTTGTCTACTAAAACGGCATTAGCGTTAAAAGCGGATCTGATATCTATCAATAAAAAGATGAGCAAAGTAAAGCCGCAAATTAAAGCCAGATAACGGTTAAATTGAACATTTTCAAAACTATTTTGTTTGCTTGAGCCTACAACACCGGGAGCTGCGGATTCCTGTAAATCCAGCGGAGTCGAAGTTTTTTGTATTTTCTTTGAAGTTGCTGTTGAGTTTTGTTGCATATCTTGGTTTGGGGCTTGCGGCAGAGCAAAATTGCTGTTCGGGTTTGTGGATTCCGAATTTGCCCCCCTGATATGAATTGGCGTCGGTGGGGGCGCCGACTGTGTTTGTTCTGCTATTTTGACAGGGGAGAGAGGGGGTGTTGCGCGAGCGGGGATAGCCGCTATGGGGTGAACCGACGTTTTAGTCACAACTGGTTTAGGCTTAGTGGTCAACGGCGCATTACTAGCTGGTTTAGGTTTTATGGCTACTGGCTTGGCTTTTGCTGGAATGTTTGTGGTTGGCTTCACGGCCTGTTTTGGTGTGGCCGGTTTGGCTTTAGGAGGAGCCACCAATGTGCCAAAAGTATTGGCAATTGCTGAATGATATTGGTTGGCGTTTTCGTCTCCGAAAGTCACGCCCATGCCTTGGTCGCGAAAACCTTCTTGTAAAACATTAGCGCGATGGGTCGGGCTGTTCATCCAGGCCGAGATTAAGCTGTCGGTATCAAAAAATTCTATAGCTAAATTTTCTCCTAGTTGTAAATAAGGGGTGTAACCACTGGCAACAATTTTATCCCAAATGTAGTGGCCGTCCGGGTCAACGTGGGCAAAATAATGCCGCGCCTGCATATCGTCAGTTTTGCTTTGTGCCGCGCCGCTTAATTTGAGGTTAGTATTCAGAGTTACCAAATTTCGTAAAGAACGCTGCTGATTGACCGCAGTCATAATATTTTCTATAGTCAAGTCCGAGGCTTGAATAAGTTGACGGTTGGGCTGAGCCAGTGCAAATGACAGTTTAATAAAGAGAAACACCGCTAGTAAAACCGCAAATTTTTTAGGTTTATGAAAACCACGTCTTTCTGTCCTTGAGTCTGGGTTTTGTGAGGTATTTGCCATAAATCGCCTATATAGTAACATCTTTTCTATAACTTGACAAATTTGTGCTTTTATGCTAATATTAGGAGTTAATTTAATGCTGTTGCAAATTGATTGCTAATATTTAAGTGCCAATTACCATGACTCAAGAAGTTATTCAAAAAAAATTTCCTGTAACCACTGCGGAAGTGGCACAAATGCTGGGTATTGACTCAACCGGGCCTGATTTACCTTTGGGCACAATTGTTGAGCATAACAACGATTTACCGGTAGGGAATTTGCCAATTGCCGCGCCAATGGTTAAAAAAAATGTTGACAGTCATGACACTAATACTACAGTTGCTATTCATCCGGTTAATTCAACAAAGGGCAACGATTCACTAGAAACTCTTGGAGAAAAGCAGGCTCAAAGCCCAATTTACATTAGAGCCGCCAAAGCAGTTTTGCCTTACATTGTAGTTTTTGCGACCGGTCTGCTCTTATATTATTTCTTTTTTACCGGTGTAAATTTTACTTCGTTTTTTAAAAGCCAACCTAAAGCCCAGACCCCAAAACAAACCGCTGTAAGCCAGCTTCAAACCCAGGATTTAACAGCCTATTATGCCTGGATTAAGGATTATTATTATGAGATTAATGACCCAAAATTAATTGATCCTGAAGCTGATAATTCAGGCAACGGTTTGACCAATTACCAAAAGTATTTATTAAATTTAAATCCAAAGGCGTTTAGCACTTTAGATAACGGCATTGGTGACGGTCAGGCTGTTTCTATGGGTGTAAATCCGCTTAGTGGAGGCGCTTTAACCGACGCGCAAAAAGCTATCACGGCTAAATATATAGATATCGAAGTTCTAATGAATAAGTTGATTTTAAATAAGTTGCAGCACCCGGAAGCGGTGGCTGGCGCGGGTATTAGTGCCTCTGGGCAGGGATATGGTCAGTTTTCCGGTTCCCAGACTCAAAATAACCCTGCAATAAGCCAGAATCCTCAGGCAGTTAACCCTCAAGCCGTTAATCTACGAGGCTTAAACCTTTCTATGGCCAATAATTCAAATCCTTCCTTAAATCCCAGCCCAGCCCCAAATCTTAATTCCGGCACCCCCTCTAGTATTGTTGCCACTAGACCGGCAGTAGCACCTGTAACCGGCGTAAATATTGATGGTGTTGATCCCTTCTCAAACACCGAGGTTGCGGGACGGTTAGAAATTCCGAGCTTAAATATTAATGTGCCTCTAATTTGGACTAAAGATCCGAAAAATTTTGACAAGGATTTGCAGGCCGGTGTGGTTCATTACCCGGGCACTGCTTTGCCGGGCCAGATAGGCACCAGCTATATTTCCGGTCATTCCAGTAACTACTCCTGGGCAAAGGGCAGTTATAATAAGATTTTTTCCACTCTTGGAGACTTGGCAGACAATACCTCTTTTAAAATTACAGTGGTGCAAAAAAACGGCAAAGACGCCATATATCATTATGTTGTAACCCACCGTCAAGAATATTTACCGACCGACCAAGAACAATTTAAAGATACTAATGAATCTGTTGTCGCGCTTTCTACCTGTTGGCCGGTTAATTCCACGGCCAAAAGACTTGTGGTCTTTGGTGTGCTTACCCAAGTTGAAAAATAGACCTCTGATACGCAGATAGGGGACAGATGATACAGAAGGACTACTGATTATTTTTTCAATGATTGTGAAAATCACTTTAAAATGAGCACTTAAAATTTTTATTGGCTTAAAAAAGCCATAAATTTAAATAAGCATTTGACAAAGACTGAAAAAGAATGTATAATTTGGGGTTATCATTATTATTTCAAAATATTAACTTAATCAACCCAATTAATTTAAGCAAAACGCTATGAATACTATAATATCTAAACTTAATTTAAAGGTCGGAAGAACTATAGGCATTAGCCTGTTTTTGGTTATTGCCGCAGTAACTTTCCTAATTCCTCGTGAAGTCGCGGTTACGCATGCTGACTTGATGGAATGTAGCCCGGTTTATACCAGTGCGGTTTTTGACCCTTATGTAATTCCGGGTACTGACCAGTACGAAACAGGCAATAATGGAGTTGATCCGGGTACAAATTGCCGTGATTTTGCTCCTATTGCTGCCGGTGTTCACGGCAGTGGCGCTTGGTCTAACACGGGTGTCACAGCTCAGGCTGGTGACATTATTACTTTAAGAGTTTGGGCACATAATGGTGCGGCTAATACATCCGGCGCCAATATGAATAACGCTAAATATGATGTGAGCTATACCGATTCCGGCGCCAGTGTTTTACTTTCTGCCGATGCCGCGAATGGCCCGGTGTCTAAATCCGGTTACGTTTCAATTTCTATTCCTCAAGGCGCTCATTTGGAAAAAGACTCGGGGGAATTTAACCAATATATTGGGTTTATTGGTCCCTGCTTTGACGCGGCTCCAAGACCTTTTTTCATGACCTTGAAAGTAGTTGGTCCGGCAGTGCAAAATCCAACCGGCACAATTTCTACCAGCTTGGGCGGTCAGAATGGAACGCAGTGTTTGTATAATGGAAATGTGAACTGGTCAACCAATAATACCCAAAGTGCTATGGTTACCGTTTCAAACCCGGATTTAAATTCCAATAATTATTACGACAACGATACAGTTTTTTCAGCCGGTCTTAAAAGCAATGAAACAGTTGGCTGGCTTGAGCCGGGTAAAGGTTATCGTTTTACTTTGTGGGCTGTAGACAGCACCAATGGCCAACAACACTCTTTTGTTGTTGGGGGTGGTAGGCAGTCATATAGCGTAACTGAACTGGGCGAATCCTGGATGCCCGCCGGTTCTGATTTATCCTGTGGAGGCGGAATCACAACCCAATCTTTTAATTTATCCATAAGCCCGACTTCTTTCTGCCCCAGCACCAACCCGACCTACACTGTTAGCGGTGCTACCAGCGGTTTGTACAGCAAGGCTATCTATTGGTCATCCACCAAAAACGGTCAGCCTACCGGTGAGTCTTTGGCTTACTATGGTAATAACGTAAACAGCAGTGGTAGCTGGAGTGATGTTAGCAGCGGTTATACTAACACCGATGCCAGCGACGCTTCCTGGAGCAAGACCGCTACTATTTATGCCGGTCCCGGTTTAACTAATCCTGTTACTCAAACAGTTTACTTTACTGTCAAAGGCACTAATGCCTGTAACCCGGTTAGCACTCCTATTTCCTGTTCTGCTAATCGCTCTACAGCCAATATTGGCGATTCAGTTATTTTTACAGCCAAAGATGGTCAACAGCCTTATACCTTTACGACAGACGGCGCTCAGTCCGTTACTCGGACTGCGACTACTGCCACTGTTTTTTACAGCACTTCCGGAACTAAACAGGTTGTGGTTACGGGTAGTGCCGGTAAATCTGCAACTTGTAGCACTAATATCAATTACGCCGTCCCAGTTTGCCCCAGCGGCAACAACTATGTAAATATCAACCCCGCCAGTATTGATA
This sequence comes from Candidatus Doudnaibacteriota bacterium, assembly GCA_038203095.1. Lineage (GTDB taxonomy): Bacteria > Patescibacteriota > Doudnabacteria > UBA920 > UBA920 > PALSA-1336. The sequence continues at coordinate 22,461 of JBBREH010000019.1, forward strand.
TTGGTTCCACCAGCACAGCTTCTGCGCCTTCAGGTTGGACCAATGTTAACTACAGCATTTCAAGTGGCAGCAATGTTGCATCTATCACTAACCAAAACGGTAGCACAGCCAGTCTGCGTGGTAATGCTGTCGGCACTGCCTATATTGCCGCAACTGCTACCGCTCCTAACGGCGCGACCAATTGCGCTTTGGTAACATCTCCCTTAAACGTTCAACAGCCCAACAATGTTTGTACCAACCGCAGCTTTAACCCTAACACCAGCGGTGTTTATGTGAATGGTTCTAAAACTTCTACATTAACCGCCAACCAGCAGTTTACCGTGTCTTGTGACTACGGTGTGTCTTCTGCCTACATTAACCTCGAAGGCACCGGTGCTACCAGCTGTAGCTATGCCACCTCTAACGGTACTACGGCTCAATTTAACTGTACCGCTCCTTCCCAGCCAGGCACTTACAGCGTTTCCTGCCGCATTGCCAACAATGCCGCCAGTGACAACAGCTGTGCTGATTTAAGATCAGCCGGATCTTATACAATTAATACCGTTTCAAGCGGCGTAGTTAACTTAACTAAAACCGTAAAAAACATCACCGCTGGTGACAGTGGCTTTAATCACAGCACAGTTGCCAAGCAAGGTGATACATTACAATATCAAATTAAAGTTTGGGCCGGAAGTGGAGTTAACTTAACTAACGTAGTTGTTACCGATACCTTTGCTTCAGGCTTAAGCTATGTTTCGGGCAGTTTAACTGTCAACGGTCAGAGCCACGCTCCGGGTTTGTCCAGCGGTGGATTAACTTTCTCTTCTATTGATCAAAACGGAATTATTATTAGCTATCAAAGCACTGTGAATGCTACCAGCGGCACTATAACTAATACTGCTCAGGCCAGAGCTGACAACGCTACTAATACTGCTACCGATAGCGCAGTGGTAAGTATTGCTTCAATTGGCAGCTTGTCCTGTTCTGCCAGCCCCAGCCGCGCTGATATTGGCGGCCAGGTTATATTTACCGCTACCGGCGGCAACCAGCCTTACAACTTTACAATTCCTGGCGCCAGCATTGTTGGCTCAAATACTACTTCCAAAACTGTCACCTATGCCACTTCGGGCACGAAGCAGGCGAGTGTGACCAGCAATGACGGACAATATACGACTTGTGATGTTAATATTAATGAACCGGTATGTAAAATTAATACTAACTCAGCCTTAAACGCCGGTCTACCGGTTAAACAAGGTTCTATTTATTCTGCAGTTTTGACCTGGGTTTATACAGCTGGTAATTCTAATGCAAGTGCGAATCCTATCAAGATTGTTCAAATCAACCCCGGTTCTACTAATGAAATTGTTTTAACTACCAGCAGTCAGCAAAATGGTTCGTTTACTGTTAATAATTTATCAGCGGGCAGTACTTACATCTTTAAGATGTATGACACCAGCTCTTGTGGAGGAGTAATAGCTTCTACTAGCGTTACCACCCCGGCTAACCCCGGTCAGTTAACCTGCGCCGCAGACAGCTCACCAATTGCTTCGGGTTCTTCGTCCACCTTCCGCGCAAATGGCGGCACCAGCCCCTATAGCTGGACTGGTGATGGCAACCCTGCCAGCGGTAACGGCAGCACCTATTCTCCTTCTTACACTAACACTACCCAAAATCAGGTGACACACGTAGTTAGGGTCTCAGATCAAGACGGCAACTATGCCCAATGTAATGTGATTGTCACTGGTACCCCTGCCTCAACCGGCGTCGTCAACTTAACCAAAGAAGTCCTAAACTTAACTAACAACGAAACTGCATATAGTCACAGCGCCATTGCCAAACAGAACGATACTGTCCAGTACAGAATTAAAGTCTGGGCAGGCAGCTCAGT
>JBBREH010000020.1:0-23784 GCA_038203095.1 Candidatus Doudnaibacteriota bacterium
ATATTTAAAATATTGATGAAACCCACAAGGGGTTTGGCCGATTACTTCGTTATTTTGCTGCGGTTTTTGTCGCCGTAGGTGAACTACGTCTCCAAAAATCCTCACAAAATGCCTCGTACTCGACCAAAGGCGTAAGTCCTATTTAGGTTTTTTTAGTAATCCGATTATTGGCGAAGCGGGAATTTTTATGACCAATACAGTTCATAACATTGTTCATTTGCTACTCGGGGCAATTTTGTTGGTTATGGCATACCAAGGCAACGCTCAGGCGGCATTGGGTATGAAAATAGTAGGCGTGGTTTATTTGTTAGTGGCGGTTTTGGGTTTTGTAGCCGCATCGCCCTTGCTGGGATTAGTAGTAGTTAATACCGCCGATAATTGGCTTCATGTGGTGTTGGGCGCGGTGTTGCTGGGTTTAGGGTTGATGAAAATTTCATCGGAGACTTCGGCAATGTAATTGTTTTTTATATCCTCTTTGTTCAGTATTTTTCGGTCAAAGAGGATTTCTATTATTAATTTTTTTATTATGCATTATGTCTGCCAAGGGTCTTGTAAAGGTGTTTCTGAAGTACCTGCCAATTGTGGAGCTGAAAGCTGTGAACTGCACGACCATCCTTTAGTGCCTTGTAATTGCACGGACGATTCACATCAAGAGGTTAACCAAAAGGAAGCTTCAAATAAAGAGTAAGTCTGTACGCAATTTCGCCACGGCTAGAGGGGAAAAATATTCTAACGCCCGTTTCGGCTCGATCGGGGCAGGCTTTTATGGAGAAGATATTTTTCTTCCTCTCGGCGTCCAAATAACATATTCTCCACTGGGGTTGAACAATATTATGCGCCATCTCTAAAACTAAGTGGTATTAAATAGCCATGGTATTTCTATGAAAAAGATTTTATTTTCCTCAATTTTATTGGTGGCGCTTATTTTGATAGTTTTTTTATTTCAAAAAAAATCGGCACCGGTCTTACAAAAATCTAAACCCTTTAATGAGCAGGCTACTTTATTAGAAAGTTTAAACGGGACTCAGGCTGAATCTGTTTTGGCAGAAAAAAGACCGATTGCGGTAATGGTGGAAAACCATCCCGATGCTCGGCCGCAATCAGGTTTGGCTGACGCCGATATAGTATACGAAGCTCCCACCGAATCCGGGATTACCAGGTTTATGGCTGTCTTTCAAACAAAGGACGCTAAGAATATCGGTCCGGTCAGATCCGCGCGCATGTATTTTGTTGAACTCGCCAATGAGTTGGGCGCAGTTTATGCCCACGTGGGCGGCAACAGCGACGCTTTGGCTGATATCAGAACAGGGCTATTTAAAAACATTTCGGACGCGGACCAATTTTTTAATGATGTGTTTTTTCAGCGCGTCAAGTTTAGAAAAATGCCTCACAATGTTTATACTTCTGTAGAAAAATTAGAGAAATTAATTAGCAAGCATCAATTTAAAAATCAGGCAACTTATGAGTCCTGGCAATTTAAAGACGATTCAGCTGTGGCTACTTCCACCGCGCAAAGTATTAATATAGATTTTTCTCAAAAAGAGTACTCCGTGAATTGGCAGTATAATAAAACTGATAATTCTTATAAAAGATTTTTAGACGGTAGGTTGCATAAAGATTTGGACAGTGGTAAACAAATTATCGTGAAGAATATTATTACACAATTTGTAAAAACTGCGCCGAGTAAAACCGATACGCTGTTTTCCATAAATATAGATTTGGATTCCGGCGGAAAATCGGTAGCTTTTTTAGACGGCAAGGCCGTGGAAGGGACTTGGAAAAAACAAAACGGCCGAACTAGGTATTATGATCAGGCAAACCAAGAAATTAGTTTTAACCGCGGCCCGACTTGGGTAGAGCTTGTGCCGGTAGAAAAGAGCGTGGTTTGGAAATAGGGTTTTGTTTGAAAGCAGTCTTATGGCGCTAACTTATTTAAAATATTCGGGTAGATTTTTATATCTACTTGTTTTAACATCGCTTACGCTAGAAGACCGCCTTCAGCTAATAAATATTGCATATGCATAGTGGGACTGTTGCCGAATGGTATTTTGACTGCAAATTGTTTTGACTGACTGTCTCATCCGCCTCCGGCGACAATTTTCGTCCGAAAAGCCCATTCACTAACAGTCCCATAGTTTAAGGGTTCCTCAGGTCATGCCAAATTGTCTGGGTTAATCGCAATTTTAAAGGAGTAGGGCTTATTTTGTAATTCATAGTGCAGAGAAAGATATTATTTTTCCTCCAAGTCGGGCGGATGAAATCTGCCCCTGCAAACGGCGCCCTACACCGGTTAAGTCCGGCTAGATTGCGTATTGTGGACAAGTGATTTCAGCCTTAACGAAAAGAATGGTATAATCGTATAAAAGGGAAATCAAAAAAATGAAACCAAAATACATTGTGATTATTGTTTTAAGCATAATCGCCGCAGGGGTGGTTTTTTGGTATATGCGAATGCATCAACCAAACGTCATGCTTTTTACGCCAAAAGCACCTGCTAAAGAGCAGGCTTTAGGCGTGCAGATTTATGAAAAACAGAAAAATCCGGTAAAAGACCAAATTCCGGCAACTAACCCTTACAATAAACCGGTTAACCCGCTAGATGATAGTTATAAAAACCCTTTTAATTAATTTATCCGATCCGAACGCAACGAATCAAATCCGAATGCTGCTAATCCCAGGATATCGTCAGATTCGGAGAATTCGGATGTATTCGTAGTTTAGAATCGCTATTTATGAACAAACTTTTAAGAACCAGTTTCGTTTCCGGGATTTTATTTTCTGCTTTTATGTTTGCCCATGCGCAAGCGGTGCCAATTCGCGACCAGCAAGTGGTCGAAAAAATTACCTTTCCTATAGCGGAATTAGGTAATTGCGCCAGCCAAGTAGAGTGCAAGGCTTATTGCAACAAAGCCGAAAATATTGATGCATGCACTCTTTTTGCTGTTCAGCGCCATTTAATTACTGCGGAAGAAAGGCAAAAGAATCAAAGGTTTAAAGAAGCTTTAAAAAATGGCGGGCCGGGTGGCTGCAAGGATTCAGAAGTTTGTAAAACTTATTGTGTGAATCAAAGTCATTTGGATGAATGCACTAAGTTTGCTCAAGATCACCAGCTTTTGCCTCAAACTAAAATTGACCAGCTAAAAAATTTTGCAAAAACTTTTAAAGACAAGGGTGGTCCCGGAGGTTGTAAATCGGCCGAGGAATGTAAAACCTATTGTTCCGCGACGGAACATCAGGCTGAATGCGCGGATTTTGGTCAAAGCCACGGGCTAATTAAACCGGAAGACGCAACAATTTTAAAAAAGTTTAAAAGTCTTCAGGACAGTGGGCAAACCCCCGGTGGTTGTAAAACTAAAGACGCTTGTGAAAGTTATTGTCAGGATCAGTCACATCAAAAAGAATGTTTGGATTTTGCCGTAAAAATGGGCTTTGTGAATAAAGACCAGGCTCAAAAAATTCAGGCTACCGGCGGCAAAGGCCCGGGCGGATGCGACGGTTTAGACGCGTGCGAGGCTTACTGTAAAAATCAGGATCATCATGAAGAATGCTTGAGTTTTGCCAAAGAGCATGGGTTAATGAAGGAAGGGGAGATACAGCATTTTAGGGATAAGGAAGTTAAGCAGGGTGAAAATTCCGCCGGAGGCGGATCCACCTTTGACGGAAATAATCACAATGGCAATCCTCAAACCCCTCCAGGTAAGCTCGAGTCAGGACAGCATGAGCAGGGTGGGATGCTGGGTTGTATTACCAAAATTTTGGGTGAAGATGTAGTTAGAAAATTAGACACTAGAAATTTAACGCCTGTGGCTAAAGCCGCCATTGAAAAATGTCGTTTAAAAAACGTCGAAGCGCAAAAGTCAAATCAGGCCGGGCAAAATCAGGACAAGCCCAAGCTACCGGTAGGGCCATATGCTGGGGATTCGGAAAAAATTAAAGCCTGCTTAACGCAAAAATTAGGCGCGGATGGCATAAAAAAACTCGCGCATCCTACGGAAAGAGGAAGCTCAGAAATTCAAGCAATTCTAAAGGACTGCGGCTATCCACAACATCCTAAGACTGACCAGCATAATTCCAGTCAGGCCGGGCAAAACCAGTCTCAACTTAAAATGGGACCGGGTAGTCAGCAAGAGCCGGGAAAAAATCCCCCGCCTTCGCCTCAAAAAAATGGCGATGAAAGCCAAAATAAGCCTTTTAATCCACCTATGAGCGGCCAAGACGGCGGGCAAAACCCTCCGCCTCCACAGCAACAACAACCCCCGCCATCGCCTCATAATAATGAGCCATCCTACGAATACGGCGGACCAAGATAATAAGTTTTAAAACAGCCCTCACTTCAACACGCGGGGGCTGTTTTTCATTCCGGGTAGTGCCGGCTTATACACAATTATGTCAACGTTGGCGTTGGCGGGTTGGCAAAATGATATTGTTCGACCCCGTTTGCTTGAGAGCATATTATTTGGCAACAAGCATCGGAGGAAAAATATCTTTTCCATAAAAGCCCGCCCTAAGCGAAGTAGAATGGGGCGAGGAATAATTTTCCTGTAGAACTACGGCGAAATTGCATATAATTCTAGTGATACAAACCTTTAATTTTGATGGTTAGATAAGCTTTTTCCATAGTAATTAACCGGGGTTCAGCTATTAAAATTAAGTTTATACGTTACTATTTGTCTGGGTTCTTTAATTCTTTTACTGGAACAGCTTTTTTATTTGCATAGTAAGGTTGCTGTCGTTATAGTAGGCTTGAAAATCACGTTCCCAGTTTTTATCTTTAATGTTGATTTGTGGCTGGATACCCTTGCCTTCTATTGGCTGGTTATCATCCGCCAAGGTTAAAGTATGGACTAAAAAGGCGGAAAAAGTTTGATTGGGATCAAGAGAAGTCGAGATCGGAAATACCCGTTCTATACTGCCCCAGCCTTTGGAAGGTGTTCCAACCAGTACGCCCACGTTATATTTTTTTAAGGTGCCGGCCATAACCTCTGCCGAGCTTTGAGTCTGACCATTAATTAAAATTATTACACGTTTATAGCGCACCAGCTCGGGCAAAAAGCCGGTGGTGGTTTGAAATGGTGTATAAGTGCCCTGGTGGAAATATTGGAAGGCGTATTGGCCTTGGCCAATGAAAGGGCCTAAAAATTCGGGAAGTTGGTCTATGGCGCCGCCAATGTTGTCGCGTAAATCAATTATTAAGGTGTGGAGCGTAGCTGGCTGGCCATCTACAGTTTTGGCCGCAGCCTGAAATTCCGGAATTAAAGTCGGCGTAAAACGCACTAATTTAATGTAAAAAGTGCCCGAGTCCAGCTGTCTGTAAGTAACCGAAGGCTCAGAACCGGTTTTATCGTAAATTTCTTTCCGAATAGGTGTGCTTAATGCTTCATGGGCGCGGTTTACCAAAGCTAATTTTTCTTTGGCTTGCGGAGTATTATCAGCCTCCAGCTTTTTGGCCTGTTGCTGGTAAGCCTTTTCAATTTCAGATTGAGGGGCGTCGGGCTTTACGGCCAGGATTGAATACATATTTTGCGAAGTGTCCACATTATTTACTTCGTTTTTAAGCGCGGTTTCCAGTTTTTGGGTGTATAGTCGGCTGCGGCCAAAGGGTGCCAGGTTTGCCAGCACAACATCTGCTACATTGGTGACAAAGTCTTTTTTTTGGTCAGCTGTCAGATTTTTTGTGCCTGTTGCAATTACGCCTTCGACTCCGATTTTGTTTTTGGTCAACAAACTAAAAGTAGTGGTGCTGGCAACTTTTTGAGAAGCGAGCACGAATAAGTTGGATAGGTCGGCATCGGTAATTTTATTCCAGTAATTTTGCTGGATAATATCGTAAACTTCATCGGCAAAAGCGGCATAGGTGTCCTTTTTTGGTTGGATGGTCGCAACTTTAGCTTTTTCCAGCCTTTTTGTTTTATAAATTTTAATGCCAAAAAATGCGCTAACTCCCACCACTATAATAACTAGAAGAATGTAAGCAATTGAATTTATTGATGTTTTTTTCATATGAGATTTTAATTACTAAAGCATTATACCATATCAAAAAAAAGACTGTCTTTCGACAGCCTTTTCAACGTTATATTATTGTATTAATTAGCGATTTATTTTGCCTTAGCTTTGGTCCGAATACATCGGGTACAGGCTTTTACGCGTTGGCCGTCAAAAATAGCGTACTGCAAATTTGGCAGTAGTCTAACAATAGACGGCCTCATTGAGTGGGAACGTTTAATAGTGCGAGAATAGCTTTTGGCGCAAACTGCGCATTGTCTGGGCATGGGGGTTGAAATTAGGATATTTATTGATATTGAGATATTGCCTCAACAGTTCTTTGATAGATTAACATAGTTTGGTATAATGGTCAAGAAGAAGTTTTTGAATGACAAGATTTAAAAGAATTAAAAGATCGGCACGATTTATTTGAGTTTTATTCTTATCAATTTTGTTCAATCATTTAAATTAAACTATGGATATTCTAATAACGTTCGTCATTTTAATTTTTTCCGCTATTGTTCACGAGGTGGCGCATGGGCTAATGGCTGAGCGACTGGGAGACAATACGGCCAGGGAAGAGGGGAGAATTACGCTTAATCCCGTGCCTCACATAGACCCATTTGGCTCAATTTTGTTACCTCTACTACTGCTAATGGCCGGTTCGCCAATTGTTTTAGGTGCGGCCAAACCCGTACCGGTGAATTTTAACAATTTGAGGCCGCGGAAGTGGGGGATGGTGTTAGTTAGTCTTGCCGGGCCATTTTCCAATTTTATTTTAGCTATTTTATTTACGGTGGTAATTAAGCTAGGTTTAGCTTATGGCTTTGCCTATGCCATTTTAATTAAAGCGATTATTCTTAACTTGGTGCTGGGCGTATTTAATTTAATCCCAATTCCGCCTTTGGATGGTAGCAAAATTTTAGCCGCGTTTTTGCCGGATGATTGGGTACAAAAGCTTTTTTCTCTTGAACGGTACGGTTTTGTTTTGGTTTTAGTTTTTTTATATTTAGGCTGGCTGCAAATAATTTTAGTGCCTGTGATATTGTTGTTTGGGCAGGTGTTTGGGCTGTCATTTTTTTAACAAAAGCATAGAGGCACTGGTGTAGAAGCGGAAGATCGTGAAAAGAAATTAGCGCGAAGGTAAGGCGAAACCGCGGAGCATCTCCTCCTTTTCAAGGAGGAGATGCTCCGCGCAGCGGGGGGAGGTGGTTGGATAATTATCAGCAAACTCCAACCCTTCCGTCACCCTTCGGGTGACACCTTCCCTTGAAAAGGGAGGGATGCTCCGCGGTTGAACAAAAGAAAAGCGCTCCGCACCGTTCGTCCTGATGAATCAGAACTTAGGTGCGGAGCGTGGCTGACCTTTCGTCCGTGTCCGCTGACCCCGATTTGAAATCAGGGAACGGAAACGGGATGTGTCGGCACCTAATGGTTAAATTGGAGAACCAGGGCAAAAACCGCCGCAAATACAAATACAGTAGGATGCCCAAGCTCTCCTCCCCTTTCACCAACGTAGAAACCCACCGCGCCATAAATAATGGCGCAGCCTGCCGCCACCACCGCGGACAAAACTAACCGTTCAATCATACTCGGCCTCCTTTATCTGATTCCGCCCTCGGGCGGTTAAAAGACATTCCAGAATATCAGAGAGAGAGTTTTGTAAAGGCTAAAATTTGTTTAAGAGATTTTTCGCTTCGTTCTGAATGGTTTGGCATCTGAACCGCTAAATTTGACATTTTAAATAAAGCTGGTATAATCTTAATAGTTGAAGAAAATTGTCCGCCAAAGGCGGATCCGCCTTTGGCGGAAATAAGAAACCCGACCGCAGATACGCAGATGGGAACAGATAGCGCAGATGCAGTTATCAGTGTTATCCATTTAATCAGTGAATCTGTGGTTGAATTACTATTTATTAGTCGCAAGGTTTGGGAAAATTATCGTTTAACGATATACATCAACAGGTTTCTGATGATTACCAAGTTTGCGAAGTAGCAAAAATCCTTTTGCTAGGATTTTTTTGTTGTCTGGGTTTATTCAGGAAAATAATTTATTCACTAATTACAAATAGGGACAAATACTGCAAATAGAAGTGCAAAGATTTGGTTCCATTTGTGTGATCAGTGATTTGTGGAGAAAAATGCCAACAATCAACCAATTGGTCAGGCGTGGCAGAAGGCCGCTTACGACCAAAAGCAAGAGTCCCGCGCTTATGCGCAGAGTCAACTTAATAAAGAACAAAACCCTGTTTATTAAAACCGGGGCGCCGTTTATGCGTGGCGTGTGTTTAAAGGTTTATACCACCACACCCAAAAAGCCGAACTCGGCTTTGCGTAAAGTAGCCAAAATCAAGCTAACCAATGGGATGGAGGTTATTGCCTACATTCCGGGTATTGGCCACAACCTACAGGAACACAGCGTGGTAATGATCCGCGGCGGACGTGTAAAAGATTTGCCGGGTGTGCGTTATCACATTGTTAGAGGAAAGTTAGACACTCTCGGAGTCGAAGGGAGAAAAGGAAGCAGAAGCAAGTATGGAGCTAAGAGAAAATAATTTAAGAGGGAACAGGGTAGAGGGAAGATAGGGCATTCCTATCTTTTATCACCCCTCACCCCTCATTTATACCCCTATGCCAAGAAAATCCAGAAGTTACGACAAACACGTTCCCGAACCGGACCCTAAGTACGGCTCGGTTAAGTATGCCAAATTTATTAACTACATTATGGAGCGCGGCAAAAAGAATGTAGCGCGCAAGATTTTTTACGAAGCGCTGGACATTGTCAGCGAAAAGGTAAAATCTATGCCAGCCCCGGCTACCGTTAAGGTTGCCGAGGGTAAGTCTGCTGTTCACGCGACCGGAAAAGATGGTAAGGCACAAGAGCCAAAAGTTTTGGACGGACGCCAAGTCTTTGATATTGCCTTAAAAAATATTGCGCCGATTATGGAATTAAAATCCCGCAGAATCGGTGGCGCCAACTATCAGGTGCCAATGGAAGTTATGGAACCCCGCAAAACCACTTTGAGCATGCGCTGGTTGTTAATTGCCTGCCGTAGTAAAAAGGGCCAACCAATGGCAATGCGCCTAGCCGGTGAAGTAATGGATGCCTACAATAAAACCGGTATTGCAATGAAAAAGAGAGAAGACGTACACAGAATGGCTGAAGCCAACAAAGCTTTTGCGCATTTTGCAAGGTTTGGGAGAAGATAAATCTACAGAACTACAGAATAGAGACACTACGTAAAACTACAGAACTTGTTGTGTCCCTTCTCTCCTGGCAAGGAGAGAAGCCGAATGCAGCTGAGGCAGAGAGGTCGAAACTAAGCATTTGCTTTGACCACCTCATCTCCGTCTCTTCTCCTCAAGGAGAAGAGGGGAAAAACCTCATTTGCTTCGCGGAATAACCACAGAGTATCCTCACCTGGCAAGGGGAGGTGTCACCCGAAGGGTGACGGAGGGGTTGGAGCCTGATGGTTCTGAGTTGTTTACGGATAATTTTAACCTTTCGAGGAAAGCACATAGAACTTTTACATTAAAAAAAGCCGACCCTTGCTGCGAGTGCAGTAGGTGTCGGCGTTCGCCCATTCAATCGATTTACTTCTGATTCAGCCAGCCGGTGCTTTTCGGCAACCTTGAAAGCCTCGGCTTTCTTTTGCACCAGGGGCAAAAAAAGATCGGTATTTGAAAAGTCAGACCCCCCTTTTCTTGAAGGATGAGCCCTTTGTCCGGGTCGTTGGCACACTCGGTGCCATACTTCTTATGGGTGCAATGCATTTTAGCCTCCTTGCGTCGCCAGATTTTGTCATCTTAAGACGACACCCAAGAATATCAGAGAGAGAGAGAGTTTTGTAAAGGCAGGCTACAAAGGGGGGCATTGAGACACTACAAAAGACTACAAAATTAAAAGCTAAAAATGAAATTTATAATTATTAATTTAAAATTTTTAAACAATTTTCAATTGAATTGCAAATTAATTAATTTTTAAATTTAAACATTGTTTAAAAATTAAAAATTGGAAATTAAAAATTATCATAAAATATATGGCACGTGAATATCCTATAGATGTCACTAGAAATATTGGCATTATTGCCCACATAGACGCGGGTAAAACCACGGTTACGGAAGGTGTTTTGTTTAACACCGGTATGATTCATAAAATTGGCGCGGTGCATGAAGGCGAGACCACAACCGATTGGATGGAGCAGGAACGCGAACGCGGAATTACCATTACGGCAGCGGCAGTAACTTGTTATTGGGCGCCAAAGTTTATTAAATTAGCAGGGGATGTTAAGCACAAAATAAATATCATCGACACCCCGGGCCACGTGGACTTTACTGTGGAAGTAGAACGCTCTTTGCGCGTGCTGGACGGCGCTGTCACGGTTTTTGACGGCAAAATGGGTGTGGAGCCGCAATCAGAGACCGTATGGAGACAAGCGGACAAATATAATGTGCCGCGTATTTGTTTCATTAACAAAATCAACCAAACCGGCGGCGACTTTTATAAATCACTCGATTCGATCTTAAAACGTCTATCACCCAACGCCTTTCCAATTGTTTTGCCGATTGGTTTTGAAAAGGAAATAAATGGTGTTGTAGATTTAATTAATATGAAGTCTTACACCTACAAAGATTTTACTGACAAAGAATTTACCATTGGCGAAGTGCCGGCCGATATGTTGGAAAAATGCAAAGAATATCGCCATAGATTAATGGAAAAAGTTGTCGAATCAGATGATGTATTAATGGAAAAATATTTAGGCGGTCAAGAGCTTACTGAGCAAGAATTTTTAATGGCCATTCGTAAAGCTACACGCAGTGGGAAATTTTTCCCTGTAATGGGCGGTGACGGCCGTGGAATTATTGTGCAGACTTTGCTGGACGCAGTAGTAAACTTTTTACCAAATCCAACCGACAGAGGTGTGGTAAAAGGCACAAATATAAAAACTCACGAACCCATAGAAAGAAAACCACAAGATGATGAGCCATTTACCGCTTTAGCGTTTAAAATTGCTACCGATCCGTTCGTCGGCCGTTTATGTTTTTTCCGTGTATACGCCGGGCAGTTAGCCGCCGGTTCTTACGTGCTTAACGCCCGTACCGGTGACAAAGAGCGCGTAGGTCGTATTGTTAGAATGCGCGCGGACGAACGCGATGAAGTTAAGGAAGTTTTTGCCGGTGACATTTGTGCATTGGTAGGACCAAAAAATACTTTTACCGGAGACACGCTTTGCGATGTTGACCATCCAATGATGCTGGAAACTATCAAATTCGCCGATCCGGTTATTAGTATGTCTATTGAACCTAAAACTAAAGCTGACCAGGAAAAAATGGGCATTGCTTTAAGTAAGCTGGGCGAAGAAGATCCAACTTTTCATATTCGTGGTGATGAAGAAACCCAGCAAACAATTATTTCCGGGATGGGAGAGCTTCATCTTGAAATTATTGTTGATAGAATGAAAAGAGAATTTAAAGTGGAAGCCAACGTGGGTAAGCCGGAAGTCGCGTACAAAGAAACCATTAAAAAAGAAGCCACGGCTGAAAGTAAATACATTCGTCAGTCCGGTGGTAAAGGGCAATATGGACACGTATACTTACGTATTGAACCAATGGAGCGGGGTAAAGGTTATGAATTCGTAGATGAGATTGTCGGAGGCGCCATTCCTAAAGAGTTTATTAAGCCTGTGGACAAAGGTATTCAAGAAAGCGCGGCTAACGGTGTTATTGCGGGCTACCCCTTGGTAGACTTTAAAATTGCACTTTATGATGGTTCTTACCACGATGTAGACTCTAGTGAAATGGCGTTTAAAATTGCTGCTTCAAAAGGCTTGCAAGAGGTGGTAAAACGAGCGGATCCGATTATTTTGGAACCAATTATGAAAGTGGAAGTCATTACCCCCGAAGTAAACATGGGCGACGTAATTGGAGACCTTAACTCCAAGCGCGCGCAAATTAACGAAATGACAGATCGCTTGCATCTTAAAGTTATTGACGCCTTTGTTCCGTTGTCCGAAATGTTTGGCTACGCAACAGCCTTACGTTCTATGACTCAAGGCCAAGCGTCCTACACTATGGAATTTGACCACTACGCCGAAGTGCCTAAAAACGTGGCAGCAAAAATTATTGAAAGCAGAGCGGGAGTGAATGTTAGAAAAGGTATGTAAGGCTACAAAACTATAGAATTGAAACACTATAAATGACTACAAAAACTCCGTGTGCTATCCCGGAATTTTTTACCACAAGAACATTGTTAGTGAAGTAAGAAATGTCCGGGGTCGAGAAATAAGATTTCTAGGTTATAAAGTAAAGGTCATCCCGCCAAGGCGGGATGACCTTTAAAATAGGGCTTGTAAAGCCTAGAAAACGGCGGTATAATCAAGAGGCAAAAATGCGGAGCTTCTCCTCCTTTTTAAGGAGGAGTACCGCCCGAAGGGCGGGGAGGTGGTTGGAGAAAAATCAGCAAATAACTCCAACCCTTCCGTCAGCTTCGCTGCCACCTTCCCTTAAAAAGGGAAGGTGGCTCCGCAACTGTCCCTAAAACTTTTTTTATGTCTAACCTTAAAGACCTTATTAATTTATCAAAAATAGACGGAGGCAAGTTTTTTGTTATTGACGAAAGCGGGGAGGCTAAGCTGATAATTATGTGCATAGAGGAATATGAGCGACTGCTTTTAGGTAAGCTGCAAAAACAAATTTTGGATGTAGAAAATATTAATAAGGAAATTTTAAACGCTCAGTTGACTGAAGACCAAGAATTTTATAAAAGCAAATCCCAAGCTTCAATAAAAGGCCCAAGTGTGATGACTAAACCCGCCGAGCCTGATATTACTCATCTTCCATTCAGAAATGGTCACGTTGACCTTCGCGCTGAAGTTATCGATCCCAGCTTTGATTTTGAAGGTCCCAAGGTGGAGATAGACGATTTGTAAGAAATAAGATTAAATATCAATTTGTAGGGGCGAGCCAGCTCTTATGAACGAATTATTATTTTAGTTTTTAAAAATAATAAACAATGTCAGAATACAGAAAATTAAATGAGGAGCAAGTCATTGCCAATAATGAAGGAGTTGAGGCTTTATTTGCTCGTCTTTATGAAGAAGATAAAAATTTAAGCCCAGAACAAAAATTGGCTAGAGAAATTCACGTAAAAATTGAAACTGCAAAGGAGATTGTCCAAGTTTTACAGATGGCTGAATTGCCAGCAGAAGTATCCGAGGATTTGGATTTTCTTGAGGAAAGTGATGAGGTTGAAAAGGGAATTAGCCGGTGTCTGGCTTGCAATCTTTCTACTAGTGAAGAATTGGCCGAATTAAATACAGTAATAAAAAAGTTCTTTGAATTTATTAAAAAACATCATTTAATATATTCTGTTGACAAAGATACCACAGATCCGACAGACGTGTCTAAAGTTGAAAGAGCAAAATTTATTTTTACGCTTGAAAAAAATATATGATAACCGGAATGTCCGTCAGAGACAACACCGTCCTTGGCGGGAAAAGATATTTTCTTATCTGCGTCATTTTTCTTTTAGCCACTGGGTGTAGCCAGTCTGCTTCGGTTAAGAATGTTCAAAAGCAGCCTGTAACATCAACAATGCCTGAGGTTTCGACTTCTACCATAAAGTCCTTGTCTTTGCCAATTAAATATAACAACAAAAAGTATGGATTTATTTTTTCTTTGCCTGCTGACTGGCAGGGGTTCTCTATTTATACTACCAGCTGGAGCGGGGGTGATAAAAATGGAAAACAAACCGAAACTGGGCCGATAATTAATATCAGAAACCCAAAGTGGACTCAAGCAAAACCTTACGAGGATATTCCGGTTATGGTATTTACCATTGACCAATGGAAGTCTGTCATTGCAGAAAAACTTATTGTTAGCGCCGCCCCTTTTGGACCTTCTAAGCTCGGCAGTAACAACCTTTACGTTTTTGCTTTGCCCGCAAGGTATAATTATGATTTTAGTACAGGATACGAAGATGTTGAGAAAATTATCGGGAGTAATCCCTTAAAAGGGTATTGAGTTAGCCGGGGTGTTCGTTTCGTTTGACAGAATCGCCAAATATCTTTAAAATATACACTACGGACTACTACGGACTAAAATAAAATTAAATTTATGGACAAGGATATACAAGATGAATTTAATAAAATAGATATTAATTTTGATAAAGTCCAAGTTCAGTTTGGTAAAGTTAATGAGCAGTTTATTGCCGTTAATCAAAGGGTTGATAAAGCAGTGGAATTTTTGCAGACCAAAGTTGCTTTAAAAACCGACTTGGAAGAGTTTGTTACTAAAGATGAATTAAAAATACAATTGGGCAGTATTCATAATAAGTTGGATAAAATATTAACTTTTCATGAAGGGCATCATAAAACCCATGTTGTAATTGACCACCGACTGGATGTTTTAGAAGCAAAGGTGGGGGTATCTTAAAAAATTAAGTTTTACTTAATTTAAATAATTAATTTCCGCCTTTGCGTAAAGCTTTGGCGGACAAGCAACCCTGGATTCCGTTGCCCCAATGTTATCATTCGGGCTACGAAAAAAAGAGATACCCTCGACACTGGCGCTAATCGATAAGCGTTAGTGACGAGAGGGTCTCGGGTTGAAACGCTGTGTAGCGTGCCGATTTATCGGTAGCCAAGTATTGCCCATAAATGGGGACGTTACATACGCAGAAAGCATCAAAAACTATGGCAGAAAAATTTGACCGTAGCAAGACGCACGTTAACGTAGGAACCATTGGTCACGTTGACCACGGAAAAACCACGCTTACAGCTGCGATTACTACAGTGCTGGCCAAGACCGGTCACGCTAAAGCTAGAGCTTACGATTCAATCGACAACGCTCCGGAAGAAAAAGCACGCGGTATTACTATTAATACCTCACATTGTGAATATGAATCCGACAAGAGACACTACGCTCACGTAGACTGTCCCGGTCACGCTGACTATATTAAAAATATGATTACCGGTGCCGCTCAAATGGATGGCGCAATTTTGGTAGTGAGCGCAGCTGACGGCCCAATGCCCCAGACTCGCGAACATATTTTGCTCGCCAGACAAGTCGGTGTGCCTTACATTGTTGTGTATATGAACAAGTGTGACATGGTTCAAGACGCCGAACTCTTGGATTTGGTGGAAGAAGAAATCCGCGATCTTTTAACCAAGTATGATTTTCCGGGAAAAGATACCCCGATTATCCGCGGTTCTGCCTTAAAAGCTTTGGAAGGCGACCCGGAATATGAAAAAACCATCCATAAATTAATTGAAACTTTGGACTCTTATATTCCTGATCCTGTACGTGAAATTGATAAGCCATTCTTAATGCCTATTGAGGATATTTTCTCTATTGAAGGAAGAGGAACTGTGGTTACCGGTAGAATTGAGCGTGGTCAGGTTAAGATTAACGAAGAAATTGAAATAGTCGGTCTAAAGCCAACTCAAAAAACAGTGGTTACCGGCATTGAAATGTTCAACAAGCAGTTGGACAGCGGTATGGCAGGGGACAACGCGGGGATTTTGCTCCGTGGTACCAAAAAAGACGAAGTCGAGCGCGGTCAAGTTTTGGCCAAGCCGGGTTCTATTACTC
Source organism: Candidatus Doudnaibacteriota bacterium (assembly GCA_038203095.1). GTDB lineage: Bacteria > Patescibacteriota > Doudnabacteria > UBA920 > UBA920 > PALSA-1336. The sequence continues at coordinate 15,573 of JBBREH010000020.1, forward strand.
CGCACACCGAGTTTGAAACGGAAATTTATGTTTTGACCAAAGAAGAGGGCGGTCGTCACACCCCGTTCTTTAAAGGCTACAAGCCTCAGTTCTATATTCGCACTACAGACGTAACCGGCGATGTAAAACTCCCTGAAGGTCAGGAAATGGTTATGCCCGGTGACACCGTAAAATTGGTTGTCACCCTCATTACCCCCGTCGCTCTGGAAGAAAAAGGCAAATTCGCCATTCGCGAAGGTGGCCATACTGTCGGAGCCGGCGTAGTTACAAAAATAATAAAGTAGACAAGTTGACAAGCAAGACTCCTCCGCATTTGCGGAGGAGTCTTTTATTTGAAGATAAAAATTTAAAACCAACAAAAATGTCAAAAAAAATTCACGAGCCGCTGAGGTTACGACTCGTGGTAAAATTGGCGCAGACCAGAGGTGGCTTAGGAAACGAAATCGTGGATTTCCTGTCCCTCGATATGACCACAAGTTAAGCAAATCTGGCCACGGCCGCGATGGACAGCTTTTTTCTGTCCTCCACAGCATTCGCATTTTAGAACAATGGAGCATGCGGCGTGTGCCATCCGTCTCGCAATAAAAATAGAGACAGGGGATCAAAATCCCAAACCATTTAACTGATTTTGGTCTTGGTCCTCCGCGACCTTTTTCCATTCATAATGGCAGTCTCCGCTGCCTTTTTGTGATCATGAAATTAAGCCACCAATAATCAGTCATGGGGTAACTCCTTCCTTATTGTTCTTTAAAGTATCAGAACTACTTAAGTATCTTAATTATAAAAATGTAAAAAACAGCCAATTATTGGCTGTTTGAAGAGAAATTTATTAATCTAGTATGAACGGCACTAGTTCATGTATTATACTACTTTTTAAACATTTTGTCAACCTTGTTTATAATCCCTTGACAATTTATTAAAGTTGGTTTAAACTATTGCAAGTGACTAAAAAAGCTATATAAAAAGGCTATTTTTAAGCACTAAGTTTATTAATCAAAGATTTGTACATCGGCAATTTTCGTAAGTATTAAACAGTAGATTAACAATGGACAAGACTGCTCCGGCGTCCGCGCCAAAAATCCGCATAAAAATAAGAGCTTATGATCATAAATTAATTGATCAGAGCGCTAAGCAAATTGTTGACACGGCCAAAAGAACTGGCGCGACAATTTCCGGTCCTGTGCCATTGCCTACGGAAAAGACTAAATATACTGTTTTGCGTTCGACTTTCGTTCACAAAGATAGCCGTGAACAGTTTGAAATGCGTGTGCATAAACGGTTGATTGATATTTTAAACGCCACCCCCAAGACTATTGATTCTCTGACAAACTTGAACTTACCGGCGGGCGTGGATGTGGAAATTAAGATGAGTTAATCGAGGAAAAACGCGGAATGACGCGAAAGCGATAATCCAATAATTTGTGAATTAGTTCTCTTAGGCCAAACCCACCAGCCGGTGGGTCAATCAAAGAGAAAACGATTCGCGCGAATAGCCAAAGATAGTTAAGACTATCATTGTTTATGCGGGCGAATCGTGCCGGCATTTTTGCTTTTTATATCTCTACTAAATACTAAAGTATACTAAAAATACTAAAGTGTTGACCGGAGATTTAGTATATTTCGTATTTTTTTAGTATTTAGTAGAAAACTTTTTTATATGAACTTCTTAGTAGGAAAAAAGTTAAATATGACACAGTACTTTGACTCCGCTTCCGGCGAAGTTATTCCTGTTACCGTGATTAAGGCCGGTTCAATGGTTGTTACGCAGGTGAAATCGGAGGCTAAGGATAAATATAGCGCTGTTCAAGTCGGTATTGGTAAAAAGAAAAAAGTATCTAAATCAGTTCAGGGTCACTTGAAGGGTTTGGGTAATTTTGCGGTTTTATCAGAATTCAGAGTGAGTGACGGCAAAGTATATGAGCGCGGACAAAAGTTAGAAATTGCCGGTTTTGTGCCGGGTGAATTTGTAAACGTTATTGGCGTAAGTAAGGGTCGCGGTTTTGCCGGTGCCATGAAGCGCCACGGTTTTCACGGTTTTCCAATGTCCCACGGACACAACAAGCCTCGAAGTGTAGGAAGTATTGGTCAGCGTTTTCCCCAGCACGTTAGAAAAGGTATGAGGATGTCCGGACATATGGGCGTAGATCAGGTCACGGTTAAAAATTTACAAATTGTAGAAGTGGATGTTAAGAAAAATTTAATTACAGTTAAAGGCGCAGTACCGGGACACAGAAACGGCCTAGTTAAAGTTATTTCCACAGGTAAGATTCAGCCATTAGTGAGAATGGAAGTAGTTAAGGAAGAGAAGAAGAAAAAATAATCTTTACTAAATACTAAAGTATACTAAAAATACTAAACCATTGAACAGAGATTTCGTACATTTCGTACATTTTAGTATTTAGTAGAAGCTAATTTGCATTATGAAGGTAAGCGTATACAACCAAAAAGGTGAAGTCGTCGGCGATGTAGAGCTTAGCTCTAAGATTTTTGATGTTAAGCCCAATGAGCATCTTTTGGCCGAGGCTGTTAGAATTCAGCAATCCAATGCCAGAAGCGGTACAGCCAACACCAAGACTCGCGGCGAAGTTCGCGGTGGCGGTAAAAAGCCATGGAAGCAAAAAGGCACCGGTCGCGCGCGCGTGGGTAGCACTAGAAGTCCCATTTGGCGCCACGGGGGTATTACTTTTGGTCCCCGCGCCAACCGTAACTGGGAATTAAAAATCAATAAAAAGGCTAAGACTCAAGCCTTGTTTATGACCCTAACAGATAAAGTTAAAGAAAACCGTTTTATTGTGATTGACCGAATGGTTATGGATCAGCCCAAGACTAAAGAGTTCAACGCCATCTTTAAAGGCTTAAGTTTGGGATTATCCGCTAAAGGCGGATCCGCCTCTGGTGGAAAAGATTTAGGCAAGAAGCAATTGTTGGTAACTCCGAAAAAGGATGATAATATTGCCCGCTCCAGTCGCAACGTTAAGTCAGTAAAACTGGTTTTGGCCAACAGCTTGAATTTAATTGATGTTATTACCGCTCATAGTTTGATTGTTTTAAAAGACAGTTTACCGGTGATTGAGAAAACGTATTTAAAAAAGTAATAAGTTAAAAGTTATGGAAGCCGGTATGGTTTTAGGTAGTAAGTTGTAGGGTACTTAAAACCATCAACTTATAACCATACTGGCCTTTATAACCAACAACTATTAATTAAGATGGCACTATTCGCAACAAAAGAAGATGAAAAGAAAGATGTCGACTACAAGGTTGACGCGTCTTCTGCTCAGGCTTTAAAAATCCCATCGGTTTTAATACAGCCCAGGATTTCCGAAAAATCCGGCAAGTTGGCCGCTATGAACAAGTATGTATTTAAAGTTAAAAATAGTGCCAATAAAGTGGAAGTTAAGAAAGCAGTGGAAAATTTTTATAAAGTTCATGTAATGCAGGTTAATATGGTAGTTAATTCCGGCAAAGCCAGGAATTTCGGACAAAGAGCCGGCCGGACCTCTTCCTTTAAGAAAGCGATAGTGACATTAAAGAAAGGTGATAGCATACAGGGATTGACCGATGTAGTATAAGTCTCTACTAAATACTAAAGTATACTAAAAATACTAAACCATTGAACAAAGATTTAGTACATTTCGTACATTTTAGTATTTAGTAGAAAGTATCTAAGCAACAACCATGACAGTAAAACTTTACAAACCAACCAGTGCCGGCAGACGTATCCATTCGGTTACGGATTATTCGGTATTGAATAAAAAGCACAAAACCCCGAAAGGGTTAATTGTGAGTAAAGCCAATACGGCTGGCCGTAATTTTAGCGGAAAAATTTCTGTTCGTCATCGCGGCGGCGGCGCCATTCATAAAACCAGAATTGTAGATTTTTCCCGTGGTGACAAAAAGGATATTCCGGCTACCGTTTTAACTGTTGAATATGACCCAACTCGCACAGCGTTTATATCTTTACTGGCTTATAAGGACGGTACTAAACGTTTTATTTTAACTCCCGAAGGTCTTAAAGTCGGTGACAAAGTTATGTACGGTGAAACCGCTGAAATTTTGCCAGGTAACCGCTTGGCCATAAAAAATATTCCAGTAGGTTCTTTAATCCACGACATAGAACTTATTCCCGGTCAGGGCGGTAAAATTGCCCGCAGTGCCGGTGGCTACGCCACTCTGCAAAATATGGAAAATGGCTATGCTATGTTAAAATTACCGAGTGGTGAAATTAGAAAAGTCCGCGATACAGCTTTGGCATCAATTGGGCAATTAGCCAACGCAGACTGGATGAACGTTAGAATCGGCAAGGCCGGCCGCAGTCGTCATATGGGCTGGAGACCAAGTGTAAGAGGTAAAGCTATGAACCCGGTAGATCACCCGCACGGCGGAGGTGAAGGCCATAACCCAATTGGTATGAAATATCCAAAAACCCCCTGGGGAAAACACGCGATTGGGGTAAAGACGAGACTTAAGAAAAAGTATAGTAATATGATGATAATTAAGAGAAGGTCAAAGTAAATTTTAGTTCGCGGATATACAGATTACGCGGATCACGCAGATCAAATATAAAGCTTTGGTCTTCGACATCCGCGGCATCTGTGTCATCCGTTTATTAGCGAGATAAACCCTATGTCACGATCATCTAAAAAAGGACCATATGTAGACCCAAGAGTGCTTAAGAAAGTGCTCAATGGGAAAGCCGGTACGACTCAAATTAAAACTTGGTCTCGGGCTTGTACCATTGCGCCGGAGTTTGTCGGGTTTACTTTTTTAGTGCATAATGGCAGAGTTCACACACCAGTATTCGTTACGGAAAATATGGTTGGGCACAAATTAGGTGAATTTTCTTTGACTCGCAAGTTTACCAGACACGGCGGTAAGATGGCTAAAGAACAGGAAATGGCTAAAGCAGAAGCAGAGAAAGCTAAGCTGAACGCAGTGAAGGAACCGGTTAAGAAGTAAACATTTAGTGGGTAGTGGGTAGAAAGTAGCCAAACAGGCTACAGGCTACAGGCTACCAACTGCTCACTACAAACTACCCACTAACTATATGGCAAAGACATTAGCAACAACTTCCGCCAAAGGCGGATCCGCCTCCGGCGGAGAATCACCGAAACTCGTTATGGCTTCTGCCAACGATCTTCATATTTCCCCGAGAAAAATGAGGTTGGTTACGAATTTGGTCAAGGGTATGAACGCGATGGACGCTATTGTCCAACTACAGCACGCCGAAAAAAAGGCTTCGCCAATTTTGATTAAACTTATCCAGTCGGCTGTGGCAAATGCCAAGAATAATTTTTCACTGGATACGGACCATCTATTTATAAAGAGCCTTACCGCGGATATGGGTAAAGTAATGAAGCGTTACTTTCCCCGAGCCCGCGGCAGCGCTTTTGTGATTCGAAGGAAAATGTGTCATGTGAATATTGTTTTGGAAGAAAAGAAACACAGTAAGGCAGGTAAATTTAAAGCCGGATTCCTAAACAAGCCAAAAGCTGATGAAATAAAGGGTGAAAATGTTGATCAACAGGACGCAGTAAATCAGAGGCCTGTAAAAGACACCGGCAAGAAATCCCAAATTTTCAAATCCGACGAACAGCAAAAGATGAATAAGGTTGCGAATAAACGAAGACTTTTCAATCGTAAGACAGGGGAATAATCTCTACTAAATACTAAAGCGTACGAAATGTACGAAATCATTTATCAAAGGTTTAGTATTTTAGTAAAATTTTGTATTTAGTAGAAAAATTTATTTTAATAAATTTATGGGTCATAAGATTAATCCTACATCGCTTAGAATGAATATTACCGAGACTTGGAAATCCAAGTGGTTTTCTAAGCATAATTTTGCCAAGCAGTTAATGGAAGATGTGCAAATTCGGGAATACTTGGAAAAACATTTAAAGAAATCAGGTTTAGTGAGAGTGGATATTGAACGCTTAAACGATGGTACTATTACAGTAATTGTTAAAACCACTAAGCCGGGGCTTATTATTGGCAAAGGTGGAGCAGGGATTGAAGAGCTGAAAAAGAAAATAAAGCAGAAACTTGGAATTAAGCAGGAACTTAAGGTTAATATAGAAGAAATCCGCGATGTGAATATGCAGGCTCAGGTAGTCGCAAACGGGATTGTTGAACAGTTAGAAAAACGCGTTGCTTTCCGCAGGCTAATGAAGATGTCATTGGAACAGATTATGAATGCGGGGGCCAAGGGAGCTAAAGTGGCTATAGGCGGTCGTTTGAACGGGGCTGACATTGCCAGAACCGAACATTTGTCCTCCGGAAAAATTCCCTTACACACTTTGCGCGCTAATATTGATTTCGCCAGAAGTACAGCTTTTACTACATATGGCACAGTTGGAGTTAAGGTCTGGATTTATAAAGGTGATATATTTGAGCAAAGAAAGGCTGATGTAAAAGCAGTAATGGAGAAAAAAGTTTAATATAGTTTGTAGTGCGTAGTTTGTAGCTAAGCTGCAGACTACACCTACAACCTACCAACTAATCTATGTTCATTCCTAAAAAACTTAAACACCGCAAGCACCATCGCGGTCATACAAAAGGACAGGCCACAGCCGGAGCGGAAATTGCCTTTGGTCAGTTCGCGCTTAAAGCCTTGGAAAGCTCCTGGGTAACGGCCCGCCAGATTGAGGCTGCCCGCCGCGCAATGACCAGGTACGTGCAAAGAGGCGGCAAGATTTGGATTAGGGTTTTTGCCGATAAGCCGGTTACATTACACGGAAACGAAAGCCCAATGGGAGGTGGTAAAGGCGCGGTTGATCACTTTGTCTGCGTAGTAAAAAAAGGCAAGATTTTATTTGAAATGGATGGCGTTACCAAAGTACAAGCGCAGGAAGCAATGAGGCTAGCAAGCTATAAGTTACCCGTAAAGAGCAGATTTTTAATGAAAGAGAAACAAGGGTAATCTCTACTAAATACTAAAGCGTACGAAGTGTATGAAATCATTTATCAAAGTTTTAGTATTTTAGTAAAACTTCGTATTTAGTAGAAAAATTTATTTAATAAATTTATGAAATTTACAGAACTAAAAACTAAATCCGAAGGGGAAGTTAAGCAGTTGCTTACAGACTTGCGCGCTCAGTTTCATGATTTATCGGTTAAGTCTAAGCTTAACCAGTTAAAGAACAGTCATCAGTTAAAAGCCATAAAGAAAGATATTGCCAGAGTAATGACATATCTGCACAATTTAACCAAATAATGCTCTACTAAATACTAAAAAAACTAAATACGAAATCAGCAAATTCAAGTTTAGTATTTAGTCCATTTCGTATTTAGTAGGATCAATTTTATGGATAAAATTTTAAAAAAACAACAAATGACCGGTCTGATTGTGTCCGATAAAATGGACAAGACTGTAGTGGTTAAAGTTGATATAAGAAAACGCCACGCCAAGTACAAGAAATCTTATACCATTTCTAAAAAGTTTAAAGCGCATGACGAGAATAATGAGTACAAGACTGGGGATAGGGTAGTAATAGAATCAACAAGACCAATTAGCAAAGATAAGAAGTTTAAGGTTTTAAGCAAAATCAAGTAATTGGCTTTACTAACTACTAATTTTTACGAATATACTAATACGAGCCCCGAGAATTTAAATTAGTATATTAGTACTAATTAGTAGTTAGCAAAGACAGTCTAAAGAAATTTCTATGTTGCAAGTACGATCATATATTAAAATAGCAGATAATACCGGCGCGAAAGTCGTAAATGTTTTTAGTGTGAACGGGAAGAATAGCAAGCGCTTTGCCACTGTTGGTGATATTGTTGCTGGCTCTGTCAGGCAAGTGGCGCCAAATTCAACTTTGAAAAAAGGAGATAAAGTTCATGCAGTCATTGTCAGGCTTAGAAAAGAAATGCGTCGCAAGGACGGTTCCTATATTCGTTTTGATGAGAACGCCGGAGTAATTGTTGACAAGGAAAAAGGAGAGCCAAAAGGCACCCGTATTTTCGGCCCCATCCCAAGAGAAATTCGTGAAAGAGCCAAGGGGCAATTTGAAGACGGATTTAAGAAAATTGTATCATTGGCACCGGAAGTAATATAAGCAAGTGAATAGTGAGAAGTGGACAGTGATTAGTAAATCACAGCTACTCACTACTCACTACTCACTACTCACTACTCACTACTCACTACCCACTACCCACTATTTATGAACAACATTAGACTCAAAATTAAGACCGGCGATACCGTTAAAATCCT
>JBBREH010000021.1:0-22842 GCA_038203095.1 Candidatus Doudnaibacteriota bacterium
AAGATATGTCAAATAATAAAATTGCGGAAAACTTAAAGAAACTTCGGGCTAAAAAGGGGCTGTCTCTCGAAAAGATCGCTCGTCTTGCCGATTTGTCGCTTAATACCATTGTTAAGGTGGAAAACGGTGTTAATACAAACCCGACCATTGAAACACTAACCAAGATCGCCAAGGCGCTTGAAGTTGGTGTTGATGATTTAATAAAGTAGAAATATGGCAAAAAAAGATTATACAAATTGGGACAGAAAAGAACTGATCAAAGAGATTGACCAGCTTCGTAAGCGCAAGAAATATGGGCTTGTTTGGGAATATAAGCCAGAAGATGTTGTTGAGCAATGTAAAAAAGAGTTGCCTGTTTTGGAAGAAGTAAAAGACAAAAAAATCATTACTGATCCTGACAAGCCAATGAACCTACTCATCGAGGGCGACAATTATCATGCTCTTTCGGTTTTAAATTACACGCACAAAGGGAAAATTGATGTTATTTATATTGATCCGCCATATAATACAGGAAATAAAGATTTTGTTTATAACGACCAATATGTGGATAAGGAAGACACTTTTAGGCACAGCAAATGGCTTTCTTTTTTGGAAAAAAGATTGAAATTAGCTAAAAATCTTTTAAAGAAAGATGGGGTTATTTTTATCTCTATCAATGACATAGAGCAAGCTCAACTAAAAATGTTATGTAACGAGATTTTTGACGAAAAAAACTTTTTGGCAAACTTGGTTTGGCAAAACAAAGAAGGTGGTGGCAGTTCAGATAGTAAGTATTTTAGAATCAAGCACGAGTACATTTTAACCTACGCAAAGAATATAGATTCTTGCATAATAGAGGGCGATGAAATTACAAATTTAGACAGATACAAACAAGAAGATAAGCATTCAAAAACAAGAGGTCCTTTTTATCTTCAAAAGCTAGGAATGGGGACTATCCAATATTCAGAATCTTTAGATTATCCTATTACAACGCCCGATCACACAGAAGTAATGCCAAAGGATAATAATAAAGGGAAAAAGGCTTGTTGGAGATGGTCTAAAAAGAAGCTGGCGTGGGGATTAGAAAATGATTTTATTGTTATTAAAAAAGATAAAGAGGGTATCTGGCAAGTATACACAAAACAGTATTTAAATTGCGACAATGAAGGGACTGTTATTGAGAGATCGCAGAGACCATTTGGAGTTATTGATAGATATTCAAGTACGCAGGCAGCCAAAGAATTAAGAGAAATCGACATTACAAGTTTTAGTTATCCCAAGCCGAAAGATTTAATTTCTTATTTGATAAGTAGGCATTTAAATAAATCAGCCACTGTGTTGGATTTTATGGCTGGTTCAGGAACAACAGGGCATGCTGTTGTTGAATTGAATAGCAAGGATAACGGTAAAAGAAAGTTTATACTTTGTACAAACAATGAATTAAATGGCGAAGGTAGCGCATTAGCAGTAAAAAATAATGATAGTGATTTGGAAAAATTCGGAATTTGCCATCGTGCTACATATCCTCGGCTTGAAAAAGTTATAAACGGGCATAATAAATCTGGTGGCTATGGTGGAAATCTAAAATACTTCAAAACCGCCTTCGTTCCTGCTGACCCAACAGATAAAAACAAGATTGCCCTCACTCAAAAAGTAACGGAAATGCTTTGTGTAAAAGAAGATACTTTTGAAAAAGTAAAATCAATCGAACAGTACAAAATTTTCCGTAATAAAAAACAATACACGGGAATTATTTACGATCATCAGGCAATAGATGGTTTCAAAAAAGAAATTTCTAAAATAGACGGAAAATTTAGCGTTTATGTGTTTTCGCTTGGCGATGATACTTTTGACGAGGAATTTGAAGATATGAAGAAAAAAGTAAAATTATCACCAATACCAGAGGCGATACTTCGAGTCTATCGCAGAATATTTAAATAATTGGAAAAAATATGCAACTAAAAGACTATCAAAATACAGCTATAAAAAAACTTCTTTCAAGAAGCAAGGAATTGCTGGTGCAAAGTGGTGAGAAGAAAATAATTTTTAAAGCTCCTACTGGTTCAGGCAAAACCATAATGACGGCGGAATTTTTGAAGCAATTGATTGATGACAAAGAAATCAAAACGCCTCTTTCGTTTATCTGGACTGCCCCAAGAAAATTGCATACACAAAGCAAAGAAAAGCTGGAAAAATATTACGAAGACACGCGAGCAATAGAATGCTCTAACTTTGAAGATTTAACCGATAAACAGATCGCGGAAAATGAAATTTTGTTTTTAAACTGGGAAAGCATAAACAAAAAAGACAAAAATACTATCGTCAAAGAAAATGAAAAAGAATTTTATCTTAGTAAAATTGTTGAAAATACTAAAGATGAGGGGCGAGAAATCGTTTTGATTATTGACGAAAGCCACCACCACGCTACAAGCGATATTTCAAAAGATTTAATTGCAGATATTGCTCCACGATTGACGATAGAAGTTTCGGCTACGCCTATCATTCAAGATCCAGATGAGATTGTTTCTGTACCCTTGGAAGATGTGAAATTGGAAGGAATGATTAAAAAATCGGTTATTCTTAATCCAAATTTCAAAAATGTTTTATCCGGTGATAATTTAAAAACTGCCCTTGCTGACGGAACAGACGCAATGGTGCTTGAAGAAGCATTAAAAAAGAGAATTGTAATCGCAAAAGCGTATAAAGAAGCAGGGATAAATATAAATCCACTTTTGCTTATCCAATTACCTGATAGAAAAACACAGCAGGAAGATTTGATCAAGGACGAAGTCGTACGGCTTTTGAAGGATAAATACGGAATGACTACCGAAAACGGTAAATTAGCAATTTACCTTTCAGAAGAAAAAGAAAATTTGGAAAACATCGCCAAGAACGACCACGAAACTGAAGTTTTGATTTTTAAACAAGCCATCGCTTTAGGTTGGGATTGTCCAAGAGCGCAAATTTTGGTGCTTTTCAGGGATTGGAAAAGTCTTACTTTTTCAATCCAAACAGTCGGGCGTATTATGCGTATGCCCGAACCTGACGCAGGTCATTATCAAAATGAAATCCTAAATCACGGTTTTGTTTATACGAACTTGGCAAATATTGAGATTAAAGAAGACATGGCAAGAAGCTATGTAACCATTTATACCAGCAATAGAATTGAAAATTACAAACCAATCAAATTGGAATCGGTTTATCGTTTGAGACAAAGAGAAAAAACTCGTTTGAGTCCGCAATTTATTAAAATCTTTTTGCAAGAAGCAAAAAATTATAAAACTGGCTTGGAAAATGAGATTGAAACCAAAGGGCAAAAATTAGAGCTTGCTTTGATTTCCGATTATGAGGCGGAGGGCGTTGATAAACTGGCAAACGAGGAAATAAAAGGTGAAGCAAAAATTAATACCGAAAACGAAACGGATTTACAAAAACTTTATGATTACTTTGTCAAAAGCAATCTCTCACCTTTTTATCCCGAAGATCGCTCAATCGGCAGAGTAAAAGAAGCAATTTATTACTTTTTCAGAATGCGTCTAGGTATGCAATATACCGACCGCTTTGCCGAAATACTCAATATTGTATTAAGCTCGAAAAATATCCAGCATTTTGTAAATGTCATAGATAGCACCAAAGAAAAGTACATTGCCGACACTCAAAAACGAGCAGTAGATTTGCAAAAATTAGCAGAATGGGAATTACCAGAAATGTTGAATTACGGTGGAAACTTCATGGAGATGAAAACTAAAATATCAGCACTGAATCCATTTTATTACGACAACAAATGGAAAACGGAGGAAGCTTTTATTAAGTTTTTAGAAAAATCAGATCAAATTGAGTGGTGGTTTAAAAATGGCGACAGGGATGCGACTTTCTTTGCCGTTCCATACATAGAAAATGGCGAGCAAAAACCTTTTTATGTAGATTTTATTGTGCGATTTAAAAATGGTTCGATTGGCTTATTTGATACGAAAAGCGGAAACACAATCAAAGACGCAAGAGAGAAAAGCGATGGCTTGCAAGAGTATCTAAAAAAGCATAAGAATATTTCTGGCGGAATTGTGGCAAACACTAATTCAAAAGATTTTACGGGTCGCTGGATGTGCTACAAAGGGCAAGGAAACGATCTTAATTCTGATGATTTCTCTAATTGGGAGTTATTGGATTTGAATTAAATATGACAAGTGATTTGATTACAATTCTTGGATTTATAATTGGAATACTTGGTTTAGTTGCGACTTTGGTCGGAACATATTTTACTTACATATCTTTTGTAAATCCAATATCTAGGTTCAAAAAATATCTTAAAAATTCCGAGGATTGGGAAAAATTTCAAGGTATAGAAAATCATTTATCTTTTTATCGACACAAAAAATATCCAAATTTTCAAATTGTTATAGATTGGGATAAGGAATTAGTGGAAAATTTTCACGAAGAATGGATAAATGACAGCTTATACCCCGACAAAACGAATAACGCCTCTTACTATGTCAGGCTAGAAGCAAATGCCATGTTGTTGGATAAAGAGTTGTTTGTCTCGCTGGACGGACATAGATATTTTGTTCCAGTACCAAAAGTTTTGAGAGTTACAAATGATGAAAGAGAATTTTATTACGACAAACAACAAATCCAGTTGGCAAAAATTGTTGGAAAACATCATTTTGAAAAAAATATATATGAATTTGCGAAAGAGTGTAAAAAGCCTATACTAATTAAAGAATAATTTTTAGGTGGCGCGCCAGTTTTACTGGCACGAAATTCGGAAACAAAAAAGGAAAGGTTCAAAAACCCGCCCGCATTCCTCCCCAGACCCCTCCTGCGGGCGGGACGGAAGCCGAGGCAGGGCGAATCCATTCCCCCAGAAAAATAGTTTGCCCTGCCGAGTCCAAATTAATTTTCAGGGTTTTCCTCAAAAAATGTTCGAACATCAATCAAAAAACACCGCCATCGCCACTCTGAAGCGTGGCTAAGTTTTGACGCAGTCCGCCCTTATATACACGAAAACGGGCATCAGTTTTCTAATCCGGATCTAAGGTATTACGCAGTCCGCATGCCTTGATGTAGTACTCAAACTAAGCTAGTCCGTAGAGTAGCGATAACTACCAAAAATTAACTTTTTTATAAAATTATCCGGATTGATTTTTTACCGTCGAGTGGCGGTTTTTTATTTTTTGGGTTAAAATTCAGACAAGAAGATAGAAAAATGTAACCGAGTAATCTACACGACAGCTACCGGCATATGACTGATATACACTTATTATACTTGTGTAGTGCGTCAAATTGTCCACAATAGCTTTAGCAAAGGTGGATTTATCGGCATCCTTGAAAGCATACAAACAGGCAGACCAAACTGCTCCAAGTGATTAGTTACCTTTAAAATTTTTGCAAAAACCCTTATTTATCTCATAATATCCAATCAACTGTAACAAATGGACAAAGCTTACGTCTTTAGTATTAGCTCCCATAATTTAGGGGAAAATAACAATGCCTTAGGCTTGCTTTTGGCCAAAGCCAAGAATGGCGAGGAAGCGGCGTTTTCTGAAATTTATGGGCTATGCTTTAAAAAAATCTACCGGTTTATTTTTTACCGTGTTAGCCACAAGGAGACGGCTGAAGATTTGGCCGAAGAAGTTTTTTTAAAAGCCTTTACCAAACTCTCTTCCGTAACTGAACCCGGCGCGTTTGAAGGTTGGCTTTACCAAATCGCCAGGAATTTGGTAATAGATTATTATCGGCAAAAAAAGACCACTGTCGCGCTCGAAGAAATTGAAAACACTTTGGAGTACGAAACCAACCTGGTAGACGTGATGAATCTAGACAACCAGCAAAAAGTTATGCTGAAAGCAATAAAAGACTTAACCCCAGAACAGCAAATAGTAATCAAACTTAAATTTTTGGAAGGCCTGGAGAACGGTGAAATTGCCGAACTGCTGCACAAAAAAGAAGGCGCCATAAGGGTAATCCAACATCGGGCGATAACTAAACTTACGGAACTTATTAAAAACTTGGATCTTAAAAGAAATGACTGAAGATATTTACAATCAGGCTCTAGAAATGCTCCAAAACGGCCGCTCCAAGCAAGAGGTCTTGTTTAAATTTGCCAAATATCAAGCTGAACTCTCCCCTCTTTTAGACCTCAGCATAGCACTTTTTGCCATGCCAAAAAACATAGTTCCGACTCCGCTAATGCAGCACAAATACTTAACTCAAACCGCCAAAAATGCTTGGCTGACCTGGTTGCATGTTTCTAAATTTGCCGGTGTCAGCATGAGCCTAATCCTTTTACTTAGCGCTTTTACCGTGACTGGCTACAAAGCTTTAATCAGTGCGCCCGGGCAAAAGTTTTTTGCCATTAAACAGACTGCGGAAAAATTTCAGGTTTTACTTGCCTATAATCAAAATGAAAAAGCCAGTCTTCAAATTGAAATTGCCAAAAAACGCCTAACAGAAGCCGAAAACATTTTTAATAATCCAAGTAGCAACAACGAAGAGAAAACCGCGGCGTTAAGCGAACTCTCTAAGCAAACTAGCACTGCTATTGCCCAGGTTAGTAGTGTTACCAAAAATAACCCCAGCCCCGAGCAAAGCCATCCATTAATTAACTCTTTATCCAGTATTACCCGAGAGCAAAAAACTTTGCTATCTACAATCAAGCCCGATGCAGATATTAATACCGCTGCCAACAACGCAATATCACTGCTTAAAGAAAATAGCGCTAAGTTGACGGAAATTAAACTATCTGTTGCGATAGCCAACAACGACCAAACCTTAGCCAAACTGACTTCCGACCCGGATTCAGTTGCAGTCTTAGGTCAAATTACCCAAATTGGCAGCAATCAAATTACTGTGGAAAAAACCGCCTTTCAAATTACAGCTCAAACTATTATTTGGGATACAACCGGCACTATTGTAAAGATTGGCGATCTGCTGCCAAAAATGAAAGTTAATGTGGTGGGCAAAAAAAATTCCGGAGAAGCAACTGCTATGCAAATTTTTATGGCTCAAACCGATTTAATCAAACCTGAAGTAAAGGGTGAGGAAACGCTAGTGCCTGTTGAAACACCTAAATCTCCAACTGCCAGTCCCACACCAACCAGCTTGACCAAACCCAGTTTTGGTACTGTTGATTTGAACAATTCCGAAACCCAGGCCGATACCGAAAAAAATACAGCTACCGTCAGCGCGATCTTTGAACCCTCAGATCCGCAATTTGCCAATTAGGAGCCTGTTTAATATCTCAACTTTTAGGTAAAAAGAAGTTTTCAGACAGGCTCTAAGTTATTTTGAAGCGGCGGCAAAAACACTTTTGCTCCTGCTTCAGGACAACATCCTGAAATAAAATAGAGATTGTTATCGAATGAAAGTTTTGATACCAAAACGTCATCTGGTAACTATCTCGAAAAATATAAAAACGACCCCTTTCTAGAGAACGGGTCGTTTTTGTTTTTTTGATATTAAATGGTATAATAAATATACTCTGGCGGAGAGGGAGGGATTCGAACCCTCGTGGGCTTTTGACCCTGCCGGTTTTCAAGACCGGTGCACTAAACCACTATGCGACCTCTCCATCTATATATTTTAGTAAATAATCAGCAATATGTCTAACCAAAACCAACCCGTAATTTCCTGGCAGGCACAGGAATACAAGCACTATCCAAAAAACCTCGGCTGGTATGTCACATTTGGCGCCATTTCAATCTTAGTTGTGGCTTTTTTTGTAATTGTGGAAAATGATATTTTTGCCGCAGTCAGCCTAGGATTAATTGCCGTTATGATTGCGTTGTTTTCAAGGCACCGGCCGGAAATGGTAAACATTGAACTCAACTCGCGAGGCATAAAATTTGGTAGCATTAGCTATCCTTATAAACAACTAAAATATTTTTGGATAGTAGAAAACAACCGCCACAAAACAATTAACTTTCATACTTCGGCCCTAGTTAATAACACGCTTATTTTAGAATTAGAGAACCAAAACCCCGACGAAGCAAGAGATTACCTTGTTCAATTTTTACCTGAACATGAAAAAAGTGAGGAGACCACCGCCCAAAAAATGATGCACAGGTTTAAGTTCTAATTATCCACAAATCACAAATGAACACAAATTCACAGATTACGCGAGTATGATCATTAGACTTGTCGCTTACCAAACGGTCTCGTAGCTCAGTGGATTAGAGCGTTCCCCTCCGAAGGGAAAGGCCGCTGGTTCGATCCCAGCCGAGATCACCATAATAAATAAAAATATAAACGGTGCGAGGTGAAACTCTTGCTAAGGGCACCATGAGTGACGGGATGAAATTTCAAAAAAACAAAAATGAAAAAAAAGATTTTATTTATAATTTTTGCTTATCTTACTATTGGGGTTTATAGTTTTTTTACCGCCCGAACCGGTACTCTGAATTTTCCCGAAAATTTGGTAACTTTTTTATACTATATTTTCTTTTGGCCCTTGCTGGTAATAATGTATTTTGTAGCTCCAATATTTTAAATGTCTAAAACTCTTAAAATAATTTTAACTGCAATATTTACCTACTTATTGATTGGTTTTCCGGTTTGGCTTAAATTTCATCTTAACTATAATCCTAACCGAGATTCCTTTGCCGATAATTTTATGGCGTTTTTATTAAATACGCTTTTATGGCCAATTTTAATTTAAACCTAAAGATAACCAGCGAAATATCTGAATTATCCAGAATCACCAAGCCGCAAGTTGCGGCTTTAAAAAAACTCGGGTTAAATACCGCGCGGGATTTGCTTTTGCACTTCCCTTACCGCTATTTAGACTTTTCACAAACCAGGTTTGTTAAAGATTTAAAGCCCGACGAAAGCGTTAGCTTAAAGGTTAAAATCAACAGCATATCCGGTCGTTTTGCAATGTACGGGCGAATGGCTTTGGCGGAGGCTGTGGTAAGCGATGAAACCGGCAGTATTAAAGTTGTTTGGTTTAACCAGCCATATTTAGCCAAAACCTTGACCGCTGGGGATGAAATATTTTTAGCCGGAGAGGCGGGTTACTATAAAAACAGTCTGCAATTAACCAACCCAATATACGAAAAAGTTCCCGATTTCCCCATCCACACAACCCGCCTTGTGCCTTTGTACCACTTAAAGCAAAGCCTTTACCCAAAAACTTTCCGCAACTTAATTGCCCAAGTATTGCCGTTTGCAAATGAAGTGGCTGATGAGTTGCCTCAAAAAATCATCGCCAACCAAGGCCTGTTAAACCTAAGCCAAACAATTAAAATTTCACATTTCCCCGGCAGTAATGAGGAACTTACCAAGGCAAAAAAACGTCTGGCTTTTGAGGAAATTTTTTTAAGCCAGCTAATTGCACAAAAACATAAACTGGAAACCGCCAAGACCGGTAGCTTTAAAATAAAGTTTGACCAAAAGCTGGTTAAAAAATTTGTAGATGCTCTACCCTTTAAATTAACAGCCGGACAAAAAAAATCCGCCTGGGAAATTTTGCAGGATTTAGAAAAACCCACGCCAATGAACCGGCTCCTGGAAGGTGACGTGGGCAGTGGCAAAACTTTGGTGGCGCTAATTGCCGCCCTGCAAACGGTGGCTGATGAATACCAGGTTGTTTTTTTGGCACCCACGGAAATTCTGGCCAAACAGCATTACGAAACCGCAAAAAAATACCTAACTAGCATAAATCACGGCCGTGATTTATGCTATACAGCGCTTTTGACCAATGCTTACTCGATTATTGATAGCAAGGAAATTAAAAAAGCAGATATGCAGGCCCTAATCAAAAAAGGTCAACCTGCGCTTTATATTGGCACACACGCGTTGTTGGAAAAAACCATTAAATTTAAAAAACTGGCTTTGGTAATTATAGATGAACAGCACCGCTTTGGCGTGGAGCAAAGAGCCAAGCTAATGGCCTCTACAAAAAAAATTCCGCACTTGCTTTCGCTAACCGCCACCCCAATCCCCCGCACCCTACAGCTGGCTTTTTACAGAGAGCTGGATATTTCTCAAATTAAACAAAAGCCTAGCGACAGAAAAACAATAATTACTAAATTGGTGACCGATGAAAATCGGCCAAAGGCTTATGAGTTTGTTAGAAACCAAATTGCGCTAGGGAGGCAGGTGTTTGTAATAACGCCGCTAATTGAAGAGTCCGATAAGCTTGGGGTGAAATCGGCAAAAAAGGAGCAAGAAAATCTACAAAAAATTTTTCTCGACAAGAAAGTTGGCCTTTTACACGGCAGATTAAAAGGCAAGGAAAAAGAAAGCGTGATGAATGAATTTTTACAAAATCAAATACAAATTTTAGTTGCCACCTCGGTCGTGGAAGTCGGCGTAGACGTACCCAATGCCAGTGTAATGGTCATAGAGGGCGCCGAACGCTTTGGCCTGGCCCAACTCCACCAATTCCGCGGCCGAGTTGGCCGGGCAGAACACCAAAGTTATTGCTTTTTGTTTATGTCAGATGTAAGAACCGGCGTAGGGAAGAGTCTGGACCATTCCCTACTGACTAATGAAAAATCACTTCAAGACAACACTCTCGTGCGCCTCGAAGCTTTCACCCAAACTCAAGACGGTTTTGAACTGGCTGAACTAGACCTAAAACAGCGCGGCTTTGGTGACCTCTACGGCGCCAGCCAAAGTGGCTACAATTTTAAATACTTTGACCCCAGCTACACATCGCTCATAGGGCCCGCCCGCGACGAGGCGTTGGCAATTTTACGAGATGATCTAAATTTGGACAACTACCCTTTGCTAAAAGAAAAAATTAAAGACAAGGTTGTACATTTTGAATAGGCAGATAATTACCCTCTGTGACAGTCCCAGAAGTGATTGCTTTTGAGTTGTGACTGTCCACTTGGGTACAAAAATTTATTCTGATTTTTCAAAATAAGTGCAGGGTGCTAATTTATTTAACTTCAGCTTGAAGCATTGCTCTGGAAAAACACAGGCCAATGGCCAGCGCTACAACTTCCTTCACTCGGCAGCACTTATTTAGAATAACACAAAGAGCTTATTACCCAATTTCCTGTATTGCTTCGTTCAAGGTTTTTACTTGAATGATTTTTATTTTGCTGGTTTTTATTTCAATACGCCCTTTAGGACAAATCATTTTTTTAAAACCAAGTTTTTCCGCTTCCTTAATTCTTTTTTCCAAATTGGGTACATAGCGAACTTCGCCGGAAAGACCGAGTTCACCAATTACTACGGTTTCGCTGATGATAATATCTTTTAAACTGGAAACAATGGCCAAAGCCACGGCTAAATCCGCGGCGGGTTCTTCTATTTTTATGCCACCGACCACGTTAATGTAAATATCTTGATTGCTAACGTTAATATTGGCGCGTTTGGAGAGTATTGCGGTTAATAACTGCAAACGGTTGGCATCAAACCCGGCTGTGGTGCGCTTGGGATAGCCAAAATTGGTGACAGATGTTAGCGCCTGAATTTCAAGCAATAAAGCGCGGCTACCCTCGGTAACGGCTGTAATAATGTTGCCCGAGGCTTTTATGCTATCTTCTCCCAAAAATAACTGTGACGGATTTTTAACTTCCATTAGCCCGCCGCCTTGCATTTCAAAAACGCCCACTTCGTTGGTCGTGCCAAAGCGATTTTTAACACAGCGTAATATTCTAAAAGACGCGAACCTCTCCCCTTCCAAATACAGCACTGTGTCCACCATATGCTCCAAAGTCTTGGGTCCTGCTAAATAGCCTTCCTTGGTTACGTGGCCGATGACAATAAATGAAATATGATTCTGCTTGGCCATCCGCATAATTTGCTGGACAGCGCTTGTAACCTGGGAAACGCCGCCGGCCACACCGCTTGCGCCTTCCGAATACATAGTTTGAATGGAATCTATTATTACAAGTTCCGGCTTTTGGTTTTCTATGCTGGCTAAAATCGTTTCCAAATCTGTCTCAGCTAAAACGTTAAGCTGATGCGTCTTGTTAATTCGGTTGGCGCGGAGCTTAATTTGGCTCACGGATTCCTCGCCGGAAACGTAAAGGACGTCAGCATCGCTGTCTTTAATGCCTCCTGTAGGAGAGGGTCTAGACCCTACCCTACAAAGCATAATCGATAACTGCAGCGCCAAAGTAGATTTGCCAATGCCCGGATCGCCTCCTAAAAGTATCAAACTACCCGGCACAATGCCACCACCAACAACCTCGTCAAATTCACTAATCCCGGTTTTTATTCTCGGACGTTGAAAAACGTCCACAGAGGACAAATCTACGGACTGAGCCGCCCTGCCACTGGATTTTTGCCCTCTATTTTCTATTTTCTCCTCTAAGCTATTCCACTGCCCGCAATTGGGGCACTTGCCCTGCCAGCGGGGAGATTTGTGCTGGCAGTTGGAACAAATAAAGACAATGCTGGATTTGGACATAATAAAATTGAAAAGAATGAAAAGAATGACAAGAATGCTCAAAATTCTTGCTCAATCTTTTAATTCTTTTAAATCTTGTCAATCCAATTACTGCTGAGTTAAATCAAGATAATACAGCGCGCCGTCTTGTGCGTTTCTAAAAAATAGTTTGTCGGAAGTATTATTTAAAAATAAATCTCGGCCGTCAATTTGCATTGAGTTGTTTGCAGAATACTGTTTTTTGTCTAAAGATGAGGTGTCCATTCTAAAAAACCCGTCTACAGTTAAACTTGCTTCGCCTGCACTGCCGGAGGTCGGTACAGCCGCATAAATAATATTACTGTCCTTGTCCCAAACAACTTTACTTACAGTTGTAAATAGGCCTAAATTTTTTACTTCACCCGAGGTTAAATTGTAAATCCAAAGCTGATATTTCTGTGTGTTAACATCGCGCTTGGCAAACAAAAACTTTTGGCCGTCCGGACTCCAGAGAGCTCCATAATTTTGCCCACTTTTTACCAAGCCTTTCCAAGACTTACCGTCACTGCTTACTGAATTTATAGCATTGTTTGAGCCGGTGTTGGCAATTTCATAATACAAAACCTGGGATCCGTCCGGAGAAACTGTTATTGAGTCATCAGTTTCCCACATTTCAGCCGACTGATGCCAATTGGTAGAATCTGGGTTAGCAATATTTAAGGTGGCCTTATTATTTTCAAGCCAAATGTACATTATTTTGTTTCCAGCCGGCATCCAATCCACTGCCGTAATTTGAGGTGGCAAATCCACATATTGCCCAACACTACTGTTAAAATAACTCCAACCGGTTTTTCCTGTAGCGTCTAAAATTTGAGCAATGAAATCTCCGCCCTTAGATGGCCATAGAATTTTGGTGATGCCGGCTTTAGGCGCGACTTCCAACTTTTTTTTGTTTGTCATTTGCAACTGGCCGTTGTTGTCTTGCAAACTAGCCTGATAAAGATTGCCCTGGCGATCAAAATAATTAATCCCGCTGCCGCTAAAAAATAGCACGGGGGAAACTACCTGATCGTCTGTCAGCTTAACAATGCCGGAAACTTTTGACTGGGGGGCAGGAGTGGGATCAACCGGTGGGGTTGATGTAGAATTATTATTTACCGGCTGAGGATTAACCTGAGTTACAGGCGGGTCGATAGTGGGTTTTTTTGAATATTTAGCGTATATCAAAAACCCTAAAGTACCCACAATAAGTAAAAAAATTGCGCCTAAAATAGCAATGGCTTTTTTATTCATGTATTTTTATTTCTATGATAATGCTTTGCTCAATAAAAATATTATAGCATAAATCTAAAAAAGAGTAAAATTTTATTTAGCGACTTCCCACTGAACATAGCTATCATTGCGGGCCCGACATTTTTTAGCTTTAAAACGGCGAGGCGCGACAATCCATCCACAAGACAAGATTTCTTTGTTGTAAAGCCAAAGCCCTTTATTCCTCCCAATGGCAGGGTTTATTTGAATTCTGATAATCCTTAGTGGATATTCATTTATTTTAAACCCGAAACAAGAGCCTGGCAAACATCGCTAAAACCCATTCCGCCAATAACAGATGCTTTGAAATTGGTAGCGCTACTAATTGTCTCCCCCAAAGGACTGGTACAGCCAGCATACAAAATAATGCCAAAAAATAAAAATACAATAGCCAAAACAACACACGCCGCCAAATTCATTGCAATAATATTGGCTTTTACTCCAGTGCTAAATTGGACTTTTTCCGCCAACTGATCAGGGGAAAATTGGCTAATATTTATTCCTTGACCCAAACCGGCAACTGAAACCACACCAATCGCTCTTTTAACAAGGAAACTTTTTAAAAGAAACAACAAGTCACCCAAAATAGCGCCAACTAAAATTGACAGTCCTATGGTCGGTATTGCAGCTGCCCATATCCATACTGCACCCTGCAGGAGGTATGCGCTTATTGACGCGTTAATTAATTTAGCAGCCTCGTCGAGTGATTGCCCTTTGGCGTTTGATAAAAATTGTTTTTGTGGCAACGGAACGGGTGATTCGTCCGGTTGTCCAGTCTGATTTTCTCCATCTTCTTCTTCAGCCGGTTTAGAAATATCAGCTTCTTCTTCGGATTTTTTTCCACCCGGTCTTAGAGGAGCAGAATCTCCCCGGTCTACCGGAATATCTAAAGATTCGTCAGATTTGTTCCTACCTGCTCCGGCTTCAGAAACTGGCGGTTGCGCCGTCGAAGCACGGGACTCCTCATTTCCCGGACCTTTTAACGACTCCTGATTTTCTTCCCCGCTATCCAAGCCGGTTTTAGACCCAAAATCCGAAATGGTTTTTATTTTTTCACCAGCGCCGGCAACCCCAGCAGACATATTCAAACCGTCCACGCCTGCCTTAGAACCATTGCCCAAAATACCTCTTATTGTCTTGTCATTTTTCCCGAATTTTTCTGAAATACCGCCCATTCTTTTTGGAACGGTTTGAGTTTGGTTGTGATTCAAACTGTCCAAACCCGGTCGAACGGAAGTTTTTAACTTTAAACCACCTTCTGCCACCTGCCCCTGCCGGGGCAAAGCAGAACTTTGAGCCTTACCCGACTTTTCCGTTTGAGGCGATAATTGCTCTTCTTTTTTTTCATCCGTTTTTAGAGCATTTATCTCTTTTGCCCGGGGCGGTTGACTTGCCTGCGCCGAAGTCGAAGACTTGGGCGAAGCTGTTTTTGACCTGCCTGCACCTGCTTCCACAGATTCCTCCGCGGTAATTTGGTTGCTTTGCTCTAAAGTTTCTGGCTCTGAACCGGCACTTGGCGCTTCTGGTTCAGCTTGAGCTTCGGGCATTTGCTCTTCTTGTCCACTCTCAGGTTTTGCCTGCTCATCACTTTGAAGCTCTCCTTTTATTTTATCCTCGGTTGTGACTTCTGCGCTTGCGACTTGCGTCGGAGCCGAGCTGATTTTACCGGGCTGACTATCCACCTCATTTTGCTGCTTTTTTTCAAGCTCTACCTGCTGGCCGGCTTGCCCCTTAGCAGAAGCAACCCCGCTTGCCTCAGCCTTGCCCGGGGCCGTTATATTTGACGTTGAAGCTGATGGCGCTTCGCCTGCAACAGAAACGTCAATTTTGCCCTCTATAGACTGCGAACCTCCTGCCGGCTGAGAAATTTCTGCCGTGCCGGATAGCTTTTGCGTTGCATCCTCGCTCTCATGCCGACCAGTTACCAAAACTTTTGCTGAAGCCGTGGAAGACCCCGGAGCTTCACCTGTTTCGGAAACACTGACTTTGCCTTCTACGGAAGTTTGTCCTTCTACCGACTGAGTAATTTTTTCAGAATCGGATATTGACTGCTTTGCATTGACGACAACCTGCGCGCCCCCTCCGGAAACTTGTGCAGAGGTTTTTTTTGTTACAGTTTGCTCAACCGCTCCGGAAATACCACCCGAGGCAACCGCAGATGCTTGTCCTGTTTCTTCACTCATTACTCCGGCGGCGGATGATACTTGTCCTGCATTGCCTATTTCGATTGTTCCCGATTCAACCTTAGCCGAATCAAGCTCATCTGCGCCTGGCTCTTTTACAGCCTGCTCCCCGAAAACCGAAGGTTCTAGCGATGCGGTAGCCACGGGGCCGGCAACTACAGTATCTTTGGACACCTTCAAGTCCTCGTCAATAAGACCATCAACATCTACTGCATCCTTATCCACCTCTTCAAAAACATCTTCAATCCCGGGCTTATCCGCTTCTTGCTTATTTAGATTATCGCCACCTGACTCATTGCTTTCCTGATCAAGTAAATCGTCGTTATCGGGTTCGCCCGTTTTAACAGCTTTCTTTTTTAAAGCTTTGTCTGACGACAATGCTACATCAACTTTTTCCGGTTTAAATTTTCCCGCGTCCACGCCGCCAATTGCATCTTCTAATGCTTTTCTAACATAAGGATCTGTAGCGGAATTCAATGATTCCTTGAGAATATCGGTATGACCGTCTTTTTTTGCCTTGGCAATCGCTTTTTTAATTGTGCCTTTATCACCCGATTTTAACGCCTTATCCAGATTTTCACGGTTTTCTTTTTTTCCCGAACCGGGGATAAATGGCGCAACCACTCCTCCAAGAGCCCCCATTCCGGCCATCACAACATCCACCGTACCCCCGACCTTAGCCTCTTCGCCCTCAGTGGTCTTTTGATTTTGCTTCTTTTGAGATTGAGCTATTGGCGTGCGCCCATCAACGCCGTCTTGATTATCAACTTTAGTAGAATAACTTAAATATGGAAAAATTTTCGCCTCTGCCGCCGGAAAACGCGCACTCCCTAGCTTTACCTGTATATAGTCGTCATCTGCTAATATTTGATTCAAATCCGGCACAATAAAACTAATAGAGTCATTGTCGCCGTGGGCTAAGTGCAAATCTATGGTCTTCCATTCTGTGTCACCGGTTTTTGAAGTAAAAAAAACTATGTTGTCATAAATTGCCAGATCATGCCCGGCAATTATGACTTTAGAACGTGGCCTAACCTTGGGAGTTACAGAGTAAAGTTTTATTTTATACTTTCCAACATCAAAAGACTCGGTATCGTTAACGCTGATAGGATGCAATTTTGCGCCTACCGCTCCTAAAGGCCCTTGGTCTTCACCTTCATCCGATGTAGCCTTTACTTCAGGTTCTTTTTCTGTTGTATCCGTGTCTGGCATAAAAAATAAAATCCACAGATACGCAGATGATTAATCAAATAACACTGATGGCTGCATCTGTGTCATCTGTGATTATCTGCGTATCTGCGGTATTAATTCAATTTCTCCTGGCTGTCCTGAATTTCCAGCATTTGCTTGGGGTCGGTGGTAATAATTTGGTCTTCTACGTAAGAGGCATAAATTTTTATGGCCGCGTGTTTAAGACCGGCAAAAAATATACCTTCCCCCACTTCACTTTCCAAAAGTAAATATTTTTCGCCTTCGGTTAAAAAGAAAGTTTCTGCAATCACGTTAATAGCCGCCGGACTTTGTTTTAATAGCAGTTGAATTGAAGAGTTGGTCACAATGGGCTTGCCGTATGGGCTGGCTAAAAAGTCGGCCACGTCCTGGGTAATGGTGGTTAAACCTAAATAATATTTGCGTGCTCGCTTTGCAATACCAAACAAAAACCTAGCCGAATCTTCGTGCTGCATTAATATCCAGGCTTCGTCTACGGCTAAAATGCGTTTTTTAAGCTCACTACGGACAATATTCCAAATGTAGTTTAAAATAATATACATAGCTATTGGACGAAGCTCCTCTTCCAAGTCACGAATACTAAAAACTACCAACTGGTTGTTTAAGACTACGTTTGTTTGCTGGTTTAAAAGCCCGCCAAAAGTACCTTGGGTGTATTTTTCTAAACGCTGAGCCAGACTTTCCGCGCCGACCATACCTCCTAAAATTTCCACTAAATCATTCATAGTCGGATATTCCAGGCCTTTAAAATCTTTTAAATTAGCGCTAATGTCTTTTTTGGCGTAACACTGCCAAATTGCCTTGTCCATAAAAGCTTCTTCGGTGGGGTTTAATTTGCCTATCATCAGGCTAAAAAGACCAAGCAGGTTTATTACCGCACTTCTTAGAATATCGGCATTGTCCTCGCCTTCCAGACCGGCAGGGAGATCAAAAGGATTAATACGAGAGTCCGAATTAAGTGATACGCTTAAATAGGTACCTCCAACAGCCGAGGCTAAATGCTGATATTCATTTTCCGGGTCAACAATAATTACGTCGGTGCCCATCATTAAAGAACGCAAAACTTCCAATTTAACTGTATAAGATTTTCCCGCGCCACTTTTAGCAAAAACTACAGAGTTTGCGTTTTCCATTGCGAATCTGTCAAATAAAATCAGGCTATTATTGTGCCGGTTTATACCGTATAAAATCCCGTCGTTACTAGTTAAATCCGAAGAAACAAACGGAAAACAGGAAGAAAGCGGGCTAGTGTTCATGTTGTTTGCAACATCCAACTCATCAAAACCTAATGGCAAAGTTGAATTAAGACCGTTTTGGGTTTGCATTAACGCCCGTTTAGTCACAATCAGCTTTGCCCCCAAGCTACTTTCTAAAGTTGCGGAATATTTATCTAGCTCTTTTAAATCTGAAGCATAAATTGTAAAATACAAGGCAAACCTAAAATATTTTTCAGTTCCTTGCATTAAGTTGTCGCGTAAAGACTCAACGTCTTTGTAAGCGGTTTCAAGCATTGGGTCGCGAACCTGGCCCTTTTCCTGATTGATGGCAATTTGGGAACCAATTTCACCCACTTTAGATTTTAATTTTTTTAAAATCTCCGCCGAATCAATCGGGTAAATGAACATCGATAAATCCAGCGCGCCTTCCGCCTGAATAATAAAAGACAACCAGTTGGAAGACAAAAACCTCGGATAGGCCAGCACAAAAAAACTACGGCCAAATTTACCGTTTAACTCAAAATGAGAACTGTCAAACTTTAAAGCCGCGGGAGCAATAAGGTCTTTGAGTGTAGTTAGCCCCTCTTTATAAGTTTTTTCTAAATCGCCTAAAGAGGCGCTTAAATCATGCTCCGCTTGGGCGTCTTTAAGCTCTTCTTTTTTGGCTTTTAGCTCTTCTTCGTTGATTTTTCCGAAAATACTCATAAATTTTAACACGGATCTACTGATTAGATGCGGATATACGGACATCTACAGATGACGCAAGTAATACGCGTTGGGGGTTAAGATAGACTGGCCTAAAATTAATCAATAAACCTAACTTAATTTGAGAAGACTGCAAATATCTTTGTAACTGGTAATAATCAATTTTTAAAAGAAACGGTTTAGCTTTTATTTCTAAAATAATTTTATCCTCAATCAGGAAGTCTATAATATTACCCGAGTCTGAAATAACAAGCTCGCGTTTATACTTAATTTCTCTTTCTGTAAATTTTTTCTCAAGCAAATCCGCGTATTGCTTTTCTTTGGCAAACCTGCCCAATTCTCGATGAACTTCAAATAAAATTCCTCTGATTTCATAAGTCAGATCTTCGTACAATAAATCAATTTTCTTTCTTCCATAAGACATTGTAATTTATAATCAGTAGTCATCAGTAAATCCGTATACCATCCGTTGATCCGTGTTAATAATTTTACTCTGATATCTTGATATCTTTCATCTCCTTAGGGTTAATCAGCGGCGCAGCGTCAAAATTATATGAGTTATAGTAAAGCTGAATAATTTCTTCTGTTTTAAGCCTCGCACCTCTCACACCTATTCCGGATAAATTTGCCATGGTGGACGAAACTCGATTATCAAGCTTTTCTTTTTCCCGTTCAAAATTTTCAATTTTTTGAGAAATCTGTTTAGATTTTCCCCCGAATAGATTGCTGAAAAATCCTCCCCCGGACGGAAAAATACTTTGGCCTAAAGGCACAATCACATAAAAATTTTTGTTCATTATGCTGGCATTGTCTATTAAACGGCTAATAAATTCGGTGTATTCCGATGTCTGAACTCGAAGCAACTCATTTGTCTGTTTTTCAGCCAACCTTTTTAACTTTTCTAAATAACCGCCAACTTCCATTCTACGACTCTGCATTAAAATCTGTACTGGAAACTCAAGTGAATTTAAAAATCTTTGAAAATTAAAAATAATCCCGTTTTGTTCATCCTGGCTTTTTAAGTCAAAATTGGTGCTGGAAACAGAAATTATCGCGCGTAAAGTGCCGTCATCCACTACCACAGTGTCATTTTTAATTTCACTAATCCGCAAAAAACTTTGAGTATTTTTGCCGAGTGGTTTATTTTTATTTTGCATGTCTTGAGGCATAGGCTACAGAAATTAATACGGACACTGCGGAAAACTACAGAAACTACTATTGTCGATTTATATTTAATACACGCTTTGGATTTAGAAAACCAGTTCTAAAATTAACCAGAATGCCTAACTGCAAATTCGTTTCGTGTAGATACCTTTTGGTCTGATCATAATGCTCTCTGATTAAAAATGGTCTCGCCTTGAGTTCCAAAATCACCTTTTCTTCAATAATAAAGTCTATAATATTCCCTGAATCTCCTATCTTTACTTCACGCTGATATTGCATGCCCCTAAACTTAAATTTTTGCTCAATTGTATCCGCATATTGCTTCTCTCTTGCGTAACGCCCAAGCTCTTTATAGACTTCGATTAAAATTCCGTTGATTTTGTAAGTAAGATCACCATACAAAAATTCTCTTTTACTTTGGATTTTAGGTTCTGTAGTTTTCTGTAGTGCCCCCATAGTTTTGTAGCTTACATCTTACCTACTATATCCCTTTCCTCACTTGCCGTTTTCCTCAATAATTCCTGCACCTGTCTTAAATTGGCCTGCGTATCAGCTATGGGCTTTTCTGGTTCTTTAGTCGCCACAGAGGCTCGCGGCTGCCGGTTTTGGTCGGAATCGGCAACGTAGCGGTTTTCTTTATGGAAAATTAAAACTTTTTCACTAGTCAAAAATTTAAAATATAAGCCTAAGGTATTATAAATCGGCCGGCCGTTAATATTACCAAATGCCAACCCCAAACCCGGAATTCCAAAAAGAACAAACAAGAAAATTAGAACCAAAATGCTTTTAGTAGCTGAGAAACCCGCAAAAATAACCGCCCCAACCGCAAAAACTATCCCAAACTGCTTAATTGTCAGGGATCCGATAATTTTATCTTCAACATCGGTAAATTGTGGAACGGGAAATTGCATATCTTTATTATAGCATAATAAATATCCTTAATCCTTAATCCTTGATCCTTAACCCTTAATCCTTAATCACTATAGTTTATCCTGCAAAACCAAAAGCTAATATTTTTTATTTTTGGCCTGACTTAGAAAGATAAGAGGAAAATTTCTTTAGTCGTTGAGCAATACTGCTGGCTTGGGTCAATAATTTATCGTGAACCTGTTCTGATATATAACCATCGTCCAAAGCACAATCTAAGCAAGCCACGACCTCGTCCAAAGAACCATGAGCGCGATTTACATATACCCTTGTATCCTTATCAGTATTTTTGTTTGAGCCTTCAGCAAGATTTAGAAGAATTGAATTAAGAGCCCTTCTATTTTGGTCGGTTAAAGCATAAATTTCTGTTTTTGGGTATCCTTTTAATAACGTATTAACTTCCATTCTAAAACTTCTGGAATCAATATAAATATCCCAGTCCCTAAATTTGAATCCGTATTTATCCGGCATATTATCGTAGGTAAAGGATTAAGGATAAAAGATAAAGGATATGTAATTACCCGGTTTGCAATTTCCGAAGCAAATCCGCGGTTTTTTCAAACTCTTGGCGAGTTAGGTATTTTTCAATTTCTAACGAGGGGTTTTCCGCGCTTGAATTTAGCTGTTCAAAATCCTTACCTTGTGACAAAATGGCCAGCCCTGTCCGAATATAATTTTTGTAAAGTGAGCTCTTTTCAATATTAAAAATTACTTCGTGGTAACCTGATTTTAAAATTAAATTTTTTATTTTGGAAACAAGCTCAATAAAATCATACCCTAGCAGGATATTCGCGCTCAGCCGGTTTAAGTCTGTCATATTTTCAAACATACCCTCGGGTTTTGGCAAGCCGGGTTTTTGAATAACTTGGATTGTTGGCGTTAAATGCTGTTTAATAGAAGCTAAAACATCCTGCTTGGCTTTTTCGCTCATTTTCACAAAGCTTAGGCCGGAAGTTAAGCCAGCCTCGGACTCCAAAAGCATTTTAGCGCCGGTCGGCTTTGGCTGGCTGGGAATAAACGGACGCGTTTCGGGTAAGGGTGTTAAAATAGGAGGCTTGGCGGGAGGTTTTGGAACCGGAGGATGTGGCAAAACTGGATTAACCCCGTTAGAGAATTTTACCAATGATGTCGGTGATGCAATCAACCCAGGACGATTTTGGTCTAAGGCCATGATCGGTTCTTTAACGGGGCTAACCGGGGGCAAAGAAACCACAAATTTAGGCGCAGCAACTTTAGGCGGAGTATGCTCTTTTCCATCGGTCAACTCCAAAGGGTATAATGAATTGCCTACAGGCAACTCTTTTTCACCCAACATAGCCTTTAGTTTGGC
The DNA here is from genome assembly GCA_038203095.1 of Candidatus Doudnaibacteriota bacterium. Lineage (GTDB taxonomy): Bacteria > Patescibacteriota > Doudnabacteria > UBA920 > UBA920 > PALSA-1336. Next base: position 22,369 of record JBBREH010000021.1, read on the forward strand.
TCCAAAAATCGAAAAAGGTGATTTTTTAGCAGGAACCTGTTGCATCAATAAAACATTTTGGCTTTCAGGCAATTCGCCTGACATTCTAGGCAAATTCATAATGTGGCTCAATTTTGGCATCTTGGAGGTAATTGGTGGTGAATAGTTGGTAGCCTGCCCCGTAGCGTGCCGATTTATCGGCTCTGCTGCTGGGGTGGGTAGCGCCTTTAAACTCAATATTCCAATATTCCGATTATCCACCTTTCCACTTTCCACTTTCCACTTTCCACTTTCAAGAATTGCCTCCAACTCCCCCATTTGCTTATCGTCCATCAATTCCAAAAGCGCTGTCCACTCCCCGCGCTCGTCCGGCGAGAGTATGGGTGAAGCCAAAATTAAATTTTTAAGTTTTTCGTGTTGGGCTTGGTTCATTTTCTTTAGTAGATAGTAGTTAGCATATGGTAGTTAGTAGCTGGCTTTAATAACCTTCATCAA
>JBBREH010000022.1:0-21749 GCA_038203095.1 Candidatus Doudnaibacteriota bacterium
AGCATCAGTCATAGCCATAACGGCTGGGCAAAGCTTATGCAAGAAGCAAAATCTAGATTATTTAGAAACATTAAATTTAAGGATCAATCAAAAGTTGTGGCTGGCGTTTAGGGGCCATGTCTTGATTAGAAAATACTATGATGATTTTAAGACTAATCATCTTCGAAAATTCATCTTATATCGGTAAAGCTTCCAAAATATGCCTGGCTTTAGCGTAGACATCCTGCATTTTGGTTGTGGATTTAACATAGTATTCCTCAACCTTTAATGCCTGGATGCTTAAAATGTCCTTATTGCTGGAAAGATTGCTTAAAACAATGACTTTTGTCTTGGCAATTTCCTGGTCGGGGTAATGCCTTAACCGCTCTAAAACCTTAAAACCGTCTAATTTTGGCAAAAGCAAATCTAAAATTATCAAGTGCGGCCGCTCATCTAAAATCAGCTTAATGGCTTCTTCGCCATCACCGGCATGGAAAAGCTTAAAATTAAACTTACTCAAGTTATCCACCAAAATATTTGCCATATCGGCGTCGTCTTCCACGACTAAAACTTTTTTTTGTGTTGTGTCCACTCCGTTAGAAGTTAAAGGCATGATAAAAAAATACTGATTAATTGAGGATAAAAAAATAATAAATTTGGTATAAGACTTCTAACGGGGTCAATAAGTGTATTATAACACAGTTTTTAACTACTTCGCAGTTTGATGGTTGAATTTAACACGCCTGACAAGCCCACCTTAACATTCACCGTACCCAACAAAACTTTTTTATTATCAGGATAGTGCAGACTCACGACCAGGGAATATTTGCCTTGTCTGGATAAAATCAAAAATTTGCCATCTTCATGTACAACAGTATGCCCTAAGCCTACCCCGGGTAAGTCGGCGCGGTGAAGTTCCAAAAATAGCCGAGCACCCGGAGGCAAGATAAAATTTGAATCAACCTTTCCCCACAAACGCGTGTGCGGAATAGTGCCGGCCAAAATAATTAAAAGTACACATACCGAAATAAAAACAGACACATAAAACGGTGGGTCAAACTTAAAAACCCAAAGCTCTACCAGGCAAAACATAAGCCCAAACCACAGCAAAACAGTTGCCATTTTTTGCAAAAGCAACCGCAAGAAAGGATAGGTTTGCACCGAGGCCAGCTTGGCTTCCTGGTTCCAGTCGGGACGAATTGGATCCATGGGAATATTGGGGGCGAACACTTCCGCGTCATCACTTAACAAAACGAATTCTCCATGATAGACATTTTCATAAATACCGTCGGTGTCACCTAACACAAACTGCGAAGGAAACGTGTAATTGGTTTTTTTGGCGAAAATTTTAAATTTCCCCGGCTTAGCCAAAAATCCATACCGGCCATACATATCGGTTACACAGTTTGACACCTCTCCCCCGCTGACATATAAAAGTTTAACTATTACCGGATCTAGCGGCTGCTTGCTGACGCTGTCATACACAACTCCCCAAAACTGCCCGCTTTTTTTTAGTGTAAACAGCTTAAAAATGCTATTAAGTACATCCTGCAAGTCGAGCAATTTTTGACTAAAGGAAGATTGTGTAATTGTGAATTTTGGCTGAGAGTCAGATTCCCCGGTCGAACTAATATTCGGGGTGGAAACTTTAAGCAATGCGCCATCGTTCACAACGTCTTTAGAATTAATTTGATTGTTTTCTATCATAATTTTATTTCATATTTTTTGCCACCTTAACGACATTTTGCAAAAGCTTGGCTACTGTAACCGGGCCAACGCCGCCGGGCACCGGCGAAACGTACGAAGCAACGTCTTTAACCGACTCAAAATCCACATCCCCAACAATACCGCCGCCCGATTCCGAAGTGCCAGCGTCTATAATTATTGCACCGAACTTAATTTTGTCTCCGCTGACCAGCTTAGCTTTACCGGTTGCTGATATTATAACATCGGCCTCCTTCATAAGTTGCGCGATATTTTCGGTCTTACTTCGCGCAACATCCACTCTAGCGCCGCGCTGTTTTAATAGAAATTCTACCGGTTTGCCAACCAGTTGGCCGTAGCCGATAACGAGAAATTTTTTAGACTTATAAAATTCTTTGCATAACATATCCCTCCACTCGCTCTCGGATGCACTCGAGCTCGGTCGGGATGGCGAAAAAAATGCGTCACGAGCGGCAAAATCCAAACCCTCCATCACCGCCGCAGCAGTGGGAAATTCCACGTAAGCTTTGCCGGCGTAAAACAAATCGGTATTTACTTGCCCCGTGGAATCAACATCAATTTTTGAATCTATAGAATTGAGCACTTTTTGCTTGTCGAGCGACGCGGGCAAAGGCAACTGCACAATCAACCCGCACATGTTCTGTTCCTTACCGAGTTTTTTAATTTTCATAACCAAATCTTCTGTGCTAATATTAGCAGGGAAATTCGCTTCCCGAAATTTAATTCCCACTCTCTCTGCCGCCCTGCCTTTCATTGCTACGTACTGCGCAGAAGCCGGGTCATTACCCACCAAAACATCGCAAAAAACCGGCTGAAAAGATAACTTTTCTACTTCCGATTTAATTTGATCTAAAATTCCCTGCGCAATTTTCCGTCCGTCAATTAATTGCATCTATTTGATAAATAGTTTTTCGTATTTAGCATTCTAATCATCCCCGTCCCATTCAAAATATATTATACACCATACCCGATACTATTTCCGATACCTATTCTCCGCCCACCACTCTAGCGCATTTTTGACCACGGGTTCGGCAATGGCATTGCCTTCTCCGCCGGCTTCTACCAGCACGGTTATTACAATTTGAGGATCTTCATAGGGAGCGTACGCCGTAAACCAAGCATGAGTACGGTTGGGATTAGAACCGTCGAACTGTGACGTGCCGGTTTTACCCGCGGAAGTAATAGACAAACTCATAAGCGGCTTGGCGGTTCCGGCCAGCACAGTCTGGCGCATCCCTTCCTGAACAATTTTTAATGTAGCGTCACTTAAAAATTTTTTTATAATAATCTCCGGCTGATTTTTAAAAATTTCTCGTCCGGCTTGGTCTAATGCCTTATCTACAACTTGTGGCCTGAACCCAACGCCGTTATTGGCAATTATTGCTGTCCATTCCGCCACCTGAAGAGGCGTTACGAGCATATCACCCTGGCCAATACCCAAATGATAAGTATCGCCTAAGTACCATTTACTTAAAATTGGGTTTTTTTTGTAGTATTCAGCTTTCCAGGCCGGATCCGGCACCAGACCGTTTTTTTCTCCGGACAAATCTATGCCCCAAGTCTTTCCTACATTAAATTTTCGGTAATAGTCAGCTAATTTTTGCGCGCCAAGACCATCAGGCACAGCTGAGTTGGGATAGCCACCGGCCACGGTGTAAAAAAAGATATCACTGCTCATAGCGATTGCCTCTCGCACAGTAAGTTTGCCCAAACCCCCGGGTTTCCAGCCGCGAAAAACATATTGCTGGGATGGATCATACTGATTTGGAATACTAATGGCACCGCGATCGTTTATGACTGTATCGGGAGAAATTATTTTTTCTTCCAAACCAGCCGAGGCTATCATGGGTTTGACGGTTGAACCCGGCGGATAGGTACCGGCTATAGCACGGTTAAACAGCGGCAAATGCTTATCTTGAACTAGACTCGTGTACTCCTGAGATTTTATTCCATGAGCAAAGAGGTTATTATCAAACCCGGGCAGACTAATTAATGCCAACACCTGGCCGGTTTTAGGATTTAGAGCTACTGCAGCACCTCGCGCGTTACCACTTTTTTTTAAATCATCAAAAAGTTTCTCTTGCAAATTTTTGTCTATATTCAGAACCAGAGTACTACCGGGTATGGGATTGTTTTCACCCAATGCGTCTAACTGTTTACCTGCAGCATCAACCTCTACTAGATTTTGCCCGTTCTTGCCATGTAAGTAACTCTCGTAAAATGCTTCTACGCCGGATTTGCCAATAAAATCTACGGTATCATATTTAATTTTATCTCCTGGTTTTATATCATTAGGACCAACCAAGCCGGTATAACCAATCACGTGGGAAAAAACTTCGGAATTAATATATTCACGTGCCGGAATCTGCTTAACGGAAAAACCGATAAAATCACTGGCCATGGTTTGAAATAAAACCGACTGATTTTGGCTTACGTCCTGTGCAAGAATAACCGGCTCAAGCGGATTTTTTTTTGCGGCGCTAATCTTATCCACCAAAACACTCTTATCCAAAGAAAGTGATTCGGAAAGCTTGGTTATTTCTGCTTCTAAATCAACGGGATTTTTTGGCAGATCAAATGGCACAGCCATCAAATTAAAACTGCCGACATTTTGTGCCAAAATTTGGTTATTTCTGTCTAAAATCAATCCGCGTGGCGCCAATAGGCTCTGGCTCCTTACACGGTTACTATCTGAAAGAGCGCGATAATTTGATCCATGAATAATTTGCAAATAAAAAATCCGACCTCCCAAAATCAAAAAAATTAACCCTGTCAGGAGCCAAAGCTTGGCGACCCTAGGCTCTGTCCTTTCCGGATCAAAAATATCTTCCAGTTCGGTTTGTGTATCTAGAGCCGCTTCTTCCCAATCCAAAGCCCGACCGGTTTTAGGTCGTTTAAAGCTAGTTTTAATTTCAAAAGGATTTTGCATTAGTTAGGGGTTAGGGGTTAGGGGTTAGACTGTCTATTCCCTATTCCCTATTCCCTATTCCCTAAAAACCCTACCTAACTACTCCCCTGCTACGAATATTAAGATTCTCCACAACTCGCTTTAAAAAGTCAGTTGCCGCGTATAAAGGGTATAAAAATAGCCAGTTATAAATTAATCCGGGCGTAAAAGCTCCCAAAAAATCTTTAGAACCATTGTAATCCGTCGCCAGACCCAATTTAAAAGCCGTCAAGCCGTATAACCACAAAAACAAATTTAAAAAAGCGAATGAAAATATAAAACCCAAACTGACAGTTTTCCAATTAAGTTCAAAAACAAGCAGGTTATTTACAAAAAGCTGGAGACAAAGACATAAAAATAAAAATGCCAAAGTAAATCCGCCAAAAAATCCGGTAGAAAAAACATCCAAAAAAAGACCACAAGCAAAAGCGAGAAAAAAACAATCGTAATCTTTTTTACCTAAAGCAAAGCATAGCACCAACAAAAATAGTAAATTTGGTATTTGGCTCCTTATTTGCAAATTATTAAATAGACCCAAATTAAGACCAAGAAGGAGTACTATAACAAAAAGGTAGATAAGATATTTCATAGTAAGGACTTACGCCTTTGGCCTAAAATAGCCAAAAACAGTTAGTTTTTTAAATGATGGATTTTATGAGATAATAATAGCATAAGCATAAAAGGTCGCTTTAAAAACAAAAATACAATTGAATATATGCAAAAACAAAAATGTTGCTTAGAGCTTTACAGTAATTTTCTTCTTGCCAGTCAATCCAGGTACTCGGGCACGGAGCTTGCCAAGGTGTCGCCAGATGATAATCTAATGAGTCATGATTCAGTAAATAAATGGCTGAAAAAGTCCGGTTTCCAACCCTCAGAAATCTGGAACCAGGCAAAACCCTTGGTTGATCGCAAGTCTGGATATTTGGTAGCTGATGATTCCGTACTAGACAAACGATATTCCAGAAACAACGAATTAGTGAAGTTGCAATATTCCGGCAATGAACACGGATTGCTAAAAGGAATAGACTTGGTTAACCTGCTCTGGACCGACGGTAACAAATTCATACCGGTTGATTATCGAATTTACCAGAAACCTGTAGATGAAAAAGATAAAAACGATTTATTGTTGGAAATGCTAACAAGGGCTGTAAACAGGGGCTTTTCACCTCTCTACGTACTAATGGATTCATGGTATGGTAGCGTTAAGAATTTAAAATTTATTACTAAACAAAACTGGCATTTTATCTGTAACTTAAAATCAAATCGCAAAGTATCAGTGACCAAAGGAACCTATGTTTCTATCCAGGACTTAAGCTTGGCCAACAAACAGGTCAAGAAAGTCTGGTTAAGGGAATACGGGAACATCCTGGTCTGTAAGCTGGTCGCTAAAAACGGCGACATTACCTACCTGGCCACGAACGATTTGTCTTTAACAAACTACGATGATTTTACCAAACATTTCTCTAACCGATGGAAAATTGAAGAATTCCACAGAGGCATTAAACAAACTACCGGCATTGAAAAATGCTACTCCATTAAATCAAGGTCTCAACAAACTCACATCTTCGCCGCTTTTATGACATTCTTTAAATTGGAAAGAGCCAGAATTACAGAGGGTATCAGCTGGTACGAGCAGAAGATATCAATTACCAGAATTTCTATCACTAATTACTTAAATTACGCAAAGGCGTAAGTCCTACATAGATTATAAAAATGTTATCTGGCACTTAGAGCCGCTAAATTGCTTTTGGTTTTCTTAGCATAACCAACGAAATGCCCTTTGCAAAATTCTGAATACGGTTTATATTCTTTTGAAGAAAGCCAATTTTTTGCAAACCCTCTTGCTGACCCAGGTGCATGGTGTGAGGTGGCAACAAAAGCAATTAAATCATTTTTATTCTTATACCTTTGGTCCAATTTACTAAACTGCTCCCAACTTACTGAATGGACCAAATCCGCAATATTATTAACTACAAATAAATAAGCCGCTTTATGATGGGCCATTCCTCTAAGTTTGGCCACACTACCCGGGATTCTTTTATTTTGTGGCAATGCCTGATTAACAATAGAGGCTCCTCTTTTTTCCATTTTCGTATTATATAAAGCAAACTCTGTAAACTGATAAGGCCCAAAAGAAGTTTTAGCATCACCCAGCGCCGGGATACTTTCAATAAATTTACTACCGGCATTTTTTAATAAAAAATCCATCACCTCTTTATTTAAAGCCCCTCGGTCAGTGGGCATTAGTTCGGTCAAACAATAGGCCATTACGTCTTTGCCGGTTATTGAACGACTAATTTCTTCCACCAAACCTCTTTCTTCTTTTGCTAGATGTTTTATTTTGCCTAAGGTGGCATAATCAATAGCATTTTTTAAATCATTAACCACATCCTCCACACTTTTAAGATACTCTTGAAAATTTTCTAAATTTTTTCCCTTTGAGTATTCAATTCTTAATTTTCTACCTGTATTAACTACTACCTTACCACCCCTGGCTTTGCGATTTTTTTGCTTCCACATTTCTTGCAATCGATACTCAAAGTCAATTTGCACTTCCGCCGGAACAATACCTTTAATTCCGGTGTACGTTGTATATAAACTGCTAAATTTTTGTCCGGCCAAACGACCGGTCTTATAAAGTGTGGGCGTGTTGTGTTTTTCAGGTAATTCCGGAATTTCTTCAACTAAAGATTCCTCATCTTCAGTTACATTAGACTCTTCCTCTTTTGGAGGATTTCCAAATTTCTTTGTAATTTCATAGCCAATTAAACCAGCGGCGGATGCAGCCGCCGTTGTTAAAAATCCCCTCCTTGTCAAGTCACGCCCCCCTTCGCCTTGGTATTGTGGTTCCAAACCTGGTCTTTCGGGCATAAATTTAAATTAATGAATTTCTTATTTCCTCCAAAGCCTCCGCTTTACCTTTAAACCCTAAAATTTCCATAACTTTATTTTTCTGTCTGGAAACTTCTGTGTAGTAGGCTGTCCATTTTTCCAGGGAGTCCGGGGACAAGTCGGATGGGCTCTGATATTTTTCTGCAGAAGGATCATTAACCGGAACTACGATTACTTTGGTATCGCGCTCGCCGCGGTCAACCATTTCCATCATCCCAATAGCCCTACAAACAACTACTTCGCCTGATTTAAAAACTTTGTCCGAGATTATAATGGCGTCCATTGGGTCACTGTCGCCGCCCAATGTACGCAAAATTGAACCATAATTAAAAGGGCAGACAATATTTTGAAAAGTAAAATCCAGTTTTAAACTGTCTGAAGCTTCGTCATACTCATACTTTAAATTACTGCCTTTTTCCATTTCAACCAAAACATTAAAAGCCTCAAGTTCGCCGAATGGGATGTTTTTATAAGTCATTTTTTTCTGATAATTGATTAAGGGCGACACCAGAAAAATCTATCCTGTCCTCGATAACTTCAGGCTCTGAGTTTTTTGGGCTAGTTTTTTGTTCTAATGGTGGAATATCCCGATAAGAATCGCGATCTCCTGTTGGGCGACCTGGTATTTTTTTGATTTCGATCCCACTCATAAATTTTACTTTTTAACTATTTAATCTTCCAAAGTTATAAGTTTGGGTTCCCTAAATCTTCAATCTAAAATCTTCAATCTACAATTTAAACTATCACCCCGCCCCCCACGCACTCTTTACCTTTATATAATACCAAACTTTGTCCACTAGCAACAGCTTTTTGAGGTTTTTTGAAAGTCACGCAATAATGACCTTTGCCGATTGCCGATATTGTGAGCGAAACAAGCTGGCCCTGGTGACGGTAGCGTCCCTGTAGGGAAAGGTCTAGACCGTTCCCTACAGGCGGAGAGCAAGCTGTCCGCTTCCCTTTTTTTTGGAGGCCAATGGCCTCCGCTACGGCCTCGTTTATCCAATTCACCGAATGAATTTCCACTTCCTTAACTTCCAGCGCTTTATCTTTAGGATTATTTGTCACATACAAAATATTCTTTTTTAAATCTTTGCGGACAACATAATACGGACCGTTGCCACCAACTTTAATTCCCTGCCTTTGGCCAATGGTGTAGTAGTGTAGGCCTTGATGTCGGCCAAGGGGTGAGGGGTGAGGGGTGAGGGATGAGTCTGTAGATTGTCCTGTTTTTCTATCCCCTATACCCTTTCCCCTATGCCCTTCCAAAAGCAAAACTATGTCCCCCGGCTTTGCCTTTAACTTCTGATCCAAAAAATCTTTTAAACGAATTCTGCCCACAAAACACAAACCCATACTTTCTTTTTTGTCGGCGTTGGGCAGACCGATTTTTTTTGCCAACGCTCGTACTGCCGGCTTCTTCAGTCCGCCAATTGGGAAAAGCAAGTGAGGTAATTGCTCCGTTTTGATGTTATATATAAAATAGGTTTGGTCTTTAAACTCGTCGGCACTCCGAAGTAATGTAGCGTGCCCATTTATGGGCGTCTCAGGTCGCCGATGAATCGGCACGCTACGTCGCATTTGGACTTCCCTCTTCCCTATTTTTGCATAATGCCCCGTTGCCAAAAAATCGTAACCCTCTTTAATTGCCCAATTATACAAAAGTTTAAATTTAATTTCCTTGTTGCACATTACGTCCGGGTTCGGCGTGCGGCCGGCCGCGTATTCTTTAAAAAAATAATTTAGCACGTTTTTCTCGTACTGTTTTTCAAAGTCCAAAGTATGTAGTGGGATGCGCAAAAAAGCCGCCACGCGCAAAGTGTCCTGCCTGTCCTTAAGCCACGGACATTCGTTTACCTTAAGCCCGGCCGTAGACGACCAATTCTTCATAAACGCCGCCTCAACTTGATAGCCCTGTTTAATTAGCAAATACGCTGAAACCGCGGAATCAATTCCGCCGGAAAGAGCAATTAAAACCTTTTTTGATTTTACTAATTTCATAACAGCCGTAATTTTGCCATAAAAATAACCCCGCGTAAAGCGCCGGGCTATAATCTAAAAGTGTAATGTAGTTAGCCGATTCATCGGCTGTCCCGATCGCCAAACAGCCCATAAATGGGAACTATGACTTGCTTACGATGACGAGCGGCTAAAGCTTGCCCCCTACAATACAAAGTCAATTTTCTATTTTAAGTGTTTTTCTACAATTTCTATCAACTGATTATGAATCAAACCATTAGATATTAAACAGCCCTTTATATCGCGATCATACCTCTGCTCCCCGCCCCACAAATCGGTAACTTTGCCGCCGGCTTCTTCTACGATTATTTTTATGGCCGCGACATCGTGCGCCGTGGTATGGCCAAAAGTTATGGCATCAATTTCCCCGGCCGCAAGCAACATGGCATTATAAACTATGGAGCCAATTCCGAAGCTTTGTACATTATGGTTAAAAACCACATCATCCAAAAAACCTGGCATGAGATACTGCATTTTTGACCAAATACAGTGACTTATGTACGCGCCGTCAAATTTGGCCAGCTTGGAAACGTGAATCTTTTTTCCGTTCAAAAACGCGCCTTGACCTTTTTCGGCTACAAATAACCTATCCAGCATCGCGTCAAGCGCAATGCCCAAAATGGGTTCGCCGTTTTTACACAGCGCCAAAGAAAAACAAAATGTCGGCATACCGTGGGAAAAAGGAATGGTGCCGTCTACCGGGTCGCAGACCCATACATACTCCGCGCCGTCAATTGCGTAACTTTCTTCTTCACCCAAAACCGCATGGCCGGGAAAAGTATTTTTTACCGCTTCCACCACCAAACTATTTATTGCTAAATCAGTTTTTGTAACCGGTGAACCATCAGCCTTTATAGTCCGGTCCATTCCCAGCATAAAATTCTCCCGCATTATTCCGCCGGCCTGCTTAGCTAAGTTAAGTCCAAAATTTTTGTAGTCCATAAATTCTTAATTTTCCAAACACTATTAGACTTGTTGTTTAATAACTTTTATGATCCAAAAGAAGTTATTTCTGGCAAAACCGCAGTTAAGAATTTCGATGTTTAACCTAAGTTAAGCGGAAAAATTTTTAACAAGGGTTTGGCGAAATAACATATTTTGGGCGGAAAATTATTAAACAACAAGTCTATTATACAATATAGCATGATAGTGCTTAATTCGTTGATCACCTTGCTTCATTCACGGCCGTGAATTAAGCAAGGATCGGCTTTTTCAATCACTAGACAAATATCATTTCACAAACACTGTCACTAATACTCCCGCCACCACCAATAGCCCTCCCAGCACGCTCCCCCACGTTGGCGTTTCACTTAAAAAGATAAAAGCGAGAAGAATTGTTAGCGCGACGGAAAGCTTGTCGATGGGCGCTACTCGGGAGGCCTGACCTAGTTGCAAAGCTCTGTAATAAAACAGCCAAGACAATCCGGTTGCGATTGCTGATAATACAATGAATATCCAGGTATGGCGAGACCAGTCTTTTATTTGATGCGAAGTTCCTTCTACAAATACAATCCCCCAGGCAAACAACAAAATAATTAATGTACGCACAGCCACGGCTAAATTACTGGAAACGCCTTTAATTCCGATCTTCCCAAAAATGGCCACCAAGCTGGCAAAAAAGGCGGATAGCATTGCGTAGAGAGCCCAAATCATACTGAGAACCTTTGACCTTTGACATGTGACATTTGAAAGTCAAATGCAAAAGGTTAAATATCAAATGCTTACTTCACGTAATAAGCCTCTGCCTGTTTTTTTAAACCTTCCAAAACATCATTTTTTAAAGCATGCCCGTTAAAAAATAGGCTGGGTGTGCCGGGCAAATTTAAGGCGGCTGCCTCGTCGCTATTTTTTTGGATCATAGACAAATATTTTTTATTTACAATATCACTTTTAAATTGGTCTAAATTTGCTACGCCCACCTCTTTAGCATAGCCTGCAAAAACTTCCAACGGGTCGGCTAAATCCTGCCAATCGGTTTGCATTTTAAAAAGCAAATCGTGCATTTCCCAATACTTACCCTGCGCCCCCGCGGCCTCGGCCGCCATGGCTGACTCAAGGGAATTGGCATGGATTTGCACTAAAGGAAAATATCGATAAACAAAAACCGTATCCTTAAACTCACTGGGCACGGGTTTTAAAATTTCACTAAAAGCCGCGCAAGCGGGACATTGAAAATCGGCATATTCCACAAAAACGTTTTTAGCATTGGGATTGCCCTGGTATCTTTCGGATGCCGGGTCAAAATTCGATGGCAGCAAAATAGGACTGGGCTTGTTTAAGCTCAAGGCTTTATTGTAATTGGAAGTTCCTTTTTGCTTTTCCTCCGGAGAAATTTTAAATAAAAAATAGCCAAAACCTAAAACCACTATTAACACTACAATTACACTAATAATTTTTTTTGCGCTTGAACCGGAGTCTTCATTGATAGACATATTTTTAAAATAGGTTCTTGGAATTAATTGATTAATTTTTAATACTAATCTCACTTAAAACCTTTGGGGCTAAATTTAGAGCTACCAAACTTTGAGCCACATCGCCTAACCTTGCCAGAAGCTTGGTTTCCGCGAAGGCGGAATATAAATGTTTTTCTCCTAAAACGACTACGGCTAATTTTTTTCCTTGTTTGGTTTGAATTAACGCGGAAAAATTGTAGAGAGATTCATCAATATAACCGGTCTTGGCCCCAATCACAACAATATCCCGATCACTAAGCAGCTTATCTGTATTTTTAATAGTTTGATTATATCTTGTATTATTGCTTGAACGTAAAAGAAAACTGCCTTGTGCGGCAATTCTTTTTAAATAACTGTTAGACAGAGCAGCAGAAATTATTTTAGCATAATCTGCAGCTGTAATAATATTTTGCGGATCCAGTCCGGTCGGCTCATTAAAATGGCTGCCGACTGCTCCTAACGCGGCTGCTTTTTCGTTCATTTTTTGCGCAAAAGCTTCAGGCGATAAGCCGGTGTTTCTTGCCAAAGCATTGGCAGCATTATTTGCCGATGGCATAAGCATGGCGTGGAATAAACCATCAACCGTAAATTTAATTCCGGCTTTGCTTTTTATACAGGCTCCTCCTTGGCCACAAACACCCACGGTTTGGTCAGCTAAGGTCATACTTACCATCTTGGACATTTTTGGTTTAGTGTCCAAAACCACCAACGCTGTAACCAGCTTTGTTAAAGACGCCGGCGGCCAGGCTTTGTCCGGGTTTTTTGATATTAAGACTTCACCTGTATCTGCGTTACTAACAACATACGCGGTGGCGTAAAGCCCCTCCATGTTGGCCAAATCATTACCATTTTGAGGCATAGAGAGAGCAAAAACTTTCCCGGGCCATAAAATAATTAAACAACAGAGTAAAATTGAGAATTTTGATTTTATCATATTTATCGCTTTCCTCTACTAAATACTAAAGGTAACTGCTCACTAAGCATTAAAATTCATTCTGATTTCATAGGATTAGTGTAGTGCGCCAATTTATCCACGCACCATTAAGGTGGTGTATGAATTTATCGGCCGTCCAGAAAGCCCATAAATGGGCACGCTACACCGCCTTTAGTTAGCAGTTACTGCTAAAGAGATGCTAAATACAAAGACATCGGATCGCACAGTTTGGCACATTTCGTATTTTTAGTATTTAGTGGACATTCCTATTGCATCATTCCGCCAAACTTCTTTTGCAACATCTTTTTTTGTTCTTTAAACAAATCTTCCAGCGCGGCGCGGATGTGGCGGGCAACCTCACTTTTGTCGCCGGCAACTTCCGGACTGACATCTACGCTTTTTACGTTTTGGTTGCCGTCGGTGATAATTACTATCTTACTGCCGCTAGATTTTCCGGTCACCATTTCAACAGCAAGCATGGATTCCATTTGTTTAGCCTGCTTGCGCATTTCATTAACATCTTTTAACTTATCTAAAAATCCCATACAATTTTCCCTTTTAGTTAATTATTCTTAAATGTCGGTTTAACTCCCTTAATCATAACGCCAAACACCGTCAAATACAACGCCGCAATTACTAACCAGCCTAAAAACGGAATAAAAGACAATAACAGCCAGCCCAAAGCGCCAACTAAAACAACCTGCCAGTTCGCCCATAGAGCTTCGCCCTTTTTAATCCTGCTTAAAATTAAATTCCCCAAACAAATAACGCTGACTAACGTGGTTATAATAAGTGCTAAAACATAAACCAAGCCCAAAATAATTGCCAGGTAATAACCTACGACAGTTACAAACAGCAAGACAACCACAATCGGAGTAAGAATCAATCCGGCCAAACCCAGACCCAAACTTTGCCAAAAATTAGCCTTAACTTCTTCCAAAATTCCCTGAACTTTATTTTTCCTATAAGTAATTAGGAGAAATGCAGCAATTAAAATTGCCAAAAATTTTATTAGTAGAGCAATGGATAAAAAAGTTAAGAACTGCGGCCCAAAACCGCGCTCCTTTTTTTGAGTAAAATCAATCTGTCCGACTTTGGCTCCGCTGGCCACCACAGCCGCTTGCGGACCGGTGTAAGAAATTTTTCCCGCAATTTCGGCGCCGGAATCTATGGCTAACATTTTGGAAGCTCTTGCACTAACATCTCCGCCGACTTTGCCGTTTAAAGTAATATTACCTCCCACCGCGCGAATGTTCCCGCCTACTGACCCGTCAACAATTACATTCCCTCCGGCGATGAGTAAATCCCCCGCCACGCTCGAGCCTGCGGCTAAAGTAACGTTACCGCCTGCTACAACCAAGTCCCCGCCAATAACTGAGCTAATGGTAATATTCCCGCCGGCAATTCTGGCCGTGCCACCAATAGGAGCTGACACCATTAAGGTACCGCCGGCTAAGAGCAGCTGATTTTCCACCTTGCCGGTTATAACCACCATGCCACCGGCAGCGGTTAAATCGCCGGCGGTGTCCGCGTTTATAGTGACATTGCCGCCGACAGTATACAAATTTTTATGAATCTGTCCGCTGCCAATAACTAAGTTGCCATTTGAGCCATCAGGGCCGACAATTTCGGCGGCAAATACCGGTGTAGCGGCAAAAATCAATGGGATGACAACTAACCCGGAAACAAAAATTTTATTTTTCGCCAAATTAGTAATAATTTTATTCATAAATAATCCTTAAAAGAGGTTCTAATCAACTCATTTCTGCCGGGTTACGATTCTAAAAATAGAACTTTTAACGAGGCGAATGGAATCAAATTGTTTAATTTTACATCTTCAATTATACTCCAACTTTGCAATTTCCGCCAACAGCGTCTAGTTTCCCGCACAAGTGTTAAAAGCCTTAACCTGGGCGTTGTACTCGTCGGTGGAAATTTTTAACTGATCAACTTTATTATTATAAATTTTTACCAAACTATTATAATCAGCCACGACCTTATTGTAAGCGTCATATTCACTTTGAGTTTGGGGATTTTTAGAATCAATCTGGCTCTTTAAGGCAGTCAACTGGGGCTGGATTAGTTCAACGTCCTGATTTAAAGATTTCATTATGGTTTTTAAATTAACATCAACCGTAGGGCAACTACTACTGGGCTTTCCAAATTCCTGCACAGCCAGCCAAGTTTCTTTGCCCTCATAGATACCCTTGCCCACGGCTACGCCAATTTCTGTAAAGGTTTTGTTTAAAATATTTGCTCTGTGACCGGGGCTATTCATCCAAGCGGTAACTAGAGCCTCATCGTCTTTATAATTGCCTAAAGCTAAATTTTCACCTATGGCAATAAATTCATAACCGGCCGCGTTAGCCAATTCAGCCGGACCGGCTCCGGTGGGACTTTTGTGCTCAAAATACTGCTTTTTAAACATATCCCGGAGTTTGTAAGAGGCAGATGCGTTTAATTTTTGATTTTCCGTTAAGGCGGCCAGCTGTCCGTTTTGCGCACGATTAAAGTTGGTAAATTTAATTACGCCGTTAATTGTTAACGAAGCATTTTGATCTTCCACTAACGCCCGCAAAGGTCCGGGAGCAAAAATTTGTTCTGCTTTATTTTGAATTATCTGCGCGACTGAACTATTTTTAATTTGGCTAATAATTTGCGGGGGCTTTAAATAAGCTTTTTGGATACTCGGATAAAAACACCATAGCAGGGCTACGGCGGAAAGAAAAATAATTATAAAAATAATAATAACTTTTTTCATAAGCAAAAATGTGCTAAATACGGTGCTTTAGATGTGTGCAGACCATCCACCGCCGCTAAAGCTATGGCGGACAGGTCGGCCTCCAAAATTGTGACGGCCAATGGCCGCCGCTACATGCCTGTGTCCTGGCTAATAATTCAAAACCCCAACGCCCCAGAGATCCCGCGCAGCGCCTCAATCACAAAATTAATATGTTCATCTTCCAAAATGCCCAATTCCTTGACACCCAAAGCAATATCTTCCCGGCTAACTTTGGCCGCGAAGCTTTTGTCTTTCAATTTCTTTTTAACCGATTTAACTTCCAGGCCCATTAACTTATCCGGCCGCATATAGGCGCAGGCCACAACAAACCCGCATAACTCGTCTACCGCGAACAAACATTTGGCCATTTGCGACTCACGCTCAACGCCGCTATAAAGCGCATGTCCTAAAATTGCTTGGATAATTGTGTCGGGGTAGTTTAAAGACTGGAGATGGCGAACGCCTTCAAAAGGATGCCCGGTTTTGGCCTCGGCATTGGGCTCGGGAAATTTTTCATAATCAAAATCGTGAAGTAGCCCACAAATCCCCCACTCCTCAACATCGCCACCATACTTTTTAGCATACGCCCGCATCGCCGCCTCCACGCAAAGCATATGCTTGCGCAAACTTTCCGACGTTACCCACTCTGTCATTAACTTATAAGCTTGGTCTCTGGTTATATTCATAAAAATCAATTGTTAAATGTTAAATAGCCTCCGCCTGCCTCTCCAAACGATTTAACCCTTCTTGCGCCTCTGCCCTTAACGGCATAAAGGCGGCTCGTTGTGGCTCAGCGCGTGAATCAATAATTTCTAAAGCTCGTCTGTAAGCAACAAGCGCGTTTTTTGCGTCATTTATTTTTTCGTAACATTCGCCAATTCTCACTTCTATTGCTGGAGTAGATCCTTCATCGGGAAAACGGTCAACCGCATACCCCCTGCACTTAAGCAACAACAGCAGGGCCTGCGTAAATTCCCCCTGATGGATTAATGAGTTCGCATCATCAAAAAACCCACCTTTAGCCATCGCATCTATTGCTTGATTCATTCTTCCTTCTGCTTGTTCTCTAAAATTTGTCATTATAATACTAGGATAAATTTTCTATCTTTCCTTCACCATACTATTTACAAAAAATTTCCCGTTAGGCAAAGTGCACTGCTCTGGATAACTTTTTAAAACCGGGTAGCCGCTTTTACGCAGGCGTCAAAAGTTTTTATGGCGTCCGAAGGAGCAAGTCGACCTTTGGTAAGGGCAATAATAATTGCCACCGCCACCAACGCGCCTAAAAATAATCTGGCATAAAATCTTCCCGGAATCATAAAATTATGGTTTGATTGTCTAACAGCTCCTTAAAATAAGTGTCTAAATTGGGATTTAAATTATTTATTTCCACAGGAGTAAACCAGCCAATTTCCAAATGCTCTTCGCTTAATTGCGGTTTACCCTCTATTGTTCCGACATAGGTTAAACGAACTACGTGCCGGCCATTTGTTTTTAAAATGTCCTGCGCGGCCCTTAAATTTGCGCGGCCCGCAAAATCCAAACCCACCTCTTCTTTAATTTCCCTTTTAAGATTTTCTAACAACTCTGTCCCGGGCTCGATCCTCCCCCCAATAATATCCCAGGAAGACCGCATGTCGAGATACTTTTTGGGGTTACGCCGAGCGAGCAAATATTTACCCTCACTGTTTTTAAGTAAAATTTTTACGCCTACTTGTAGTTTCATGTTATTTTATCGTAAATAATTTTTCAGGTGAATTTTCCGTCTTGAGAAGCCTAAAGCACGAACCGTCCCGGGTTAGATCGATACTTTTATTTTTTATAGACCGCTCTTCTAGTTTGTTTTTCCACTTCCTAAGCTTCTCCGGGCTAAACACACCTCCTGGCTCATCCGCTAACATTAAACCCGGGTAACTCAGCAATTCATACATATCTTCAAATATATCTAAAATTATTTTGGGATCTTTTGGCAAGGAACGATCGCCAGCAACTAAGCTCAAAATTATTAGATTAACCTTCCTGCCCTTAAGTTCTGTTTTTAAGAATTGAAATAAATTTTTATTTGCAATATTGCCCTCCACAATATGATGCGAGGGCCTGAAAGGCACAGTGCCGGAAGCCGGTTTGCTATAGATCACCCCATACGTTTCCGCAAAAAACGGCTCGGGATCAATTGCGCCATCTTCTTTAATGTCAAAACCTTGAAAAAGCCTATTCGCCGGACCCCCGAACTCTATACCTATGGCTTTATGTCTAACAGAAGCCAAAACACGCTTGATATACTCTGATAAGTTTGCCGATTCAGTATCAGGCAATGTGTTGCAAAAACGCTTTTCAAAAGAACGGTCCCTAAAAGACCTAATATCACTTCTTTCGGTTTGATCATACTGACTCTCTGACAAAGGCGAATCATAATCAAACCATTTTCCTAAGATATCCATAAGCCTAATGTGATCAAGTCTTGTTTTCGCCTCGTTTACCCTAGCCATTCGTTTGGGCGTCAGTTTAGGCTCGACAATATAAGAATGCCTGTCTTGTTCACTTAACATAAAAATCTTACTTAAAATTTAAACGGCATATTTTCTGTTTGACTCGGTAATAGGAGCATTAAAGCCTGATTTGATGCCAATATTAACTACCTTCCCCTGGCGCAAATCTTGCTTGGCCTGTTCTTCTGTTTGCCGATTTTTTTTCTTGCGATCTTCCAAATCTGCGTGAAGTTCTTGCCGGTCAAACTTTTTTTCCAACCAGCCGGAAATTTGGCTGTTAGCTTGTTCTGATGTTGGCCTATTTTCCTCTGATTGATTGCTTAAATTGTTAAATAGCTCCAAAATTTTAAAATCAAAAAACTTTAACTGATCCAAATTCATTACTGCCATTTTGTTCATAAATCTGTCCCGAAGCTCTGTGCTAATACCAATACCCGAAATTTTACTTAATCGATCTAATGAATGCAAGACTTCAATTTTTTTTATTTCTACCCCGGCTTGTTTTTCCCGGGTAATTTCCTGCTGTTTAATAATGGCAATAGTCAAAGATTCAAACAGTCTTAAATAAACAATAATTTCCGGAGAAACGTCCGTTTTTATTCTCTGCATATCGCCCTGCGGGCCTTCAAGCCTTTGCGGATTAAGCGGTGACTGATAATCTTTAACGAGCTTGTCCTGAAGTGCGGACTGAACTATGCTTCTAGTTTTTTGTAAATTTTCCAAACTCACTTCCGTGGAGCCGGCCGTGCTATTTTCCAAATTCTTTAAGGTAAAAATTGCCGCGTCTTCATCTTGTTCTTTTCTAAAGCGCAACAAATTAAAACTATACTCCTTTAATACGTCTTTGGTAGCGGGAAATTCATAAACATCGGTTGTGCCTTCTCTCTGTAATTCGTATAACCTAACCAGGCGTACTCCGATTTTATTTAATTGATCTGTCCAGACAATGTCTTTTTTGGAAAATAAAGTCTTCACCGCTTCAAAAATTCCGCGACCGTCCGGATTTTTTTCCAAATATTCTGAAATTTCTTTTAAAATTTCTCTCTGGTTGGTTTGTATGTCAATGGCAACCGAGGTGTCTTTAAAATCCAAATAATTTTTTAGTTCCGTAGCGACCTGATTTTGTTCCGCTTCTTTGTTTGGCCTTAATGCGTTTCTCTGCTCAAAAAATTCCGCCTGCGACCCAAAGCCCACCGCCCGCTTTGCCGTGTTACTGGTTAAGCTGATTTTGGGCTTTATTTTATCGTCGTCAGATTTTTTATCATCGCTGTTGGGCATAAATTTATTTGCCCACAATAAAATTTTTAATTTCACCAACTTCCAAAACTTGCTCTTTGGACTCCTTCAAACTCTTCACTTTATACTTTCCACTTTTAACTTCTTCCTCGCCCACCACTAAAACGTAGGGTATTTTTTCACGGTCAGCGGTTTTGACTTGAGCGGAAACTTTTTTTTCTGATAAGTCTACGGAAACATTCACCCCCTGCTCGCGGATGTAGCGCGCCAATTTATTGGCCTCTTCAACAAAACCGTCTAAATGACAAATGTAAAGCTGGATAGGCGGATGATACTCCGGCAATAAATTATAGGTTTCCAAAAAGTCGCGCGTGGTTACATCGCCCCAACCAAAGCCGATGCCGGAAACTTTTTCCACGCCGAAAATGGAAACTAAGTCGTCGTACCTGCCGCCGCCAAACAGCGCGCGGGGATTTACGGGATTAGTATCGTACATTTCAAACACGGTGCCGGTGTAATAATCAAAACCGCGGACTAAATAAGCATCAAACTTAACGTTAGTGATTCCTCGATTTTTTAATTGGCTAATGATTCGCGCGGTTTCCTCATCGGCCGATAAATTCCCATCAAAAGGCTTGCCTAAAATCGCTTTAGCCTGCTCGTCAAAATCTTTTATTTTGTCTTTCTTGTCTAGCAGCCTTCTAAATTCTAAAGTTTTTTCTTCATTCAAACCCATTTCGGCCAAAACTTTAGAAAGAGCACGGCGGTTATTTAAGCGGATTTGAAATTGCTCATCCTTGGCTCCAAACGCCTTTATAATGTCGTAAGCCAAGCTAATTATTTCCACATCCGCTTCAATGCTGTCCACGCCAAACATATCCACATTTAACTGCCAATGTTCACGCAAGCGGCCGCGCTGGGGACGTTCGTAACGGAATAGGTTGGGAATGGAATACCAGCGAAGCGGAAAATTAAGTTCGCGACGCTTTTGCGCCACCATTCTGGCTACTGTTGGCGTCATTTCCGGACGAATAGTTACATCGCGCCCGCCCCTGTCGGTAAACGAATACGTCTGCTCACTAACAATTTCCTGGCCACTTTTGGCTCGGTACAAATCCGTCTCCTCTAAAATAGACGCGCCGTACTCCAAATAGCCATAGCCTTCCGCCACTTTTTTCCACACACCAAAAATATAATTCTGAACAAACTGATCCTTCGGAAAAAAATCCCGCGTGCCTTTGTAAGGTTCTGTTGATAGCTTTTTTGTTTCGCTCATAAAAAAATTAGGCTATTAATGCCTTAATTATATCTAAAAACCCTTGATTTTACAAATCCCCCTGAAGGCAGCCATCAAGGGGATTAGCTGGAAGAGGTGTCCCCTCTTCCAGCTTGGTTTTATGGTATAATTAAATAATTTTTTCCAAATCCCCGTTTATTACCACCGGCTGCGTGCCAATAATTTCCTCTTTCCAGGCCAAATTAGGAATTGAGTTTAAAAGATATATTTTCTTTTTTAAATAAAAAGCTAAGCCCATTTCCATTAATGTATTCGGGCCAATATAGTTTGGAATATTATTTTTGTCGTAATTTGTTATTAAAACTGCGTCACTCCATTCCACACAGTTGAAATGATCACGAATTCTTTGGGTATGATTTTTTAAAAATTCAGAACTGCTTAGGCTGGATTCAGTTTTTTTAAACTTGTAATAATCTAGCGTTTGCCATTCTTTACCGTCGCCATCTACAAATTTTATTGGAGGCATTTTTACCTGATGCCTCAAAGCTTTAAGTTCTTTAAGCACGGTTTCCATTTCTAAAATAAAAGCAGTGCTTCCACAAATTGTAATTTTCATAGTTGTGATTTAGGTTGAGTGCTTAAATATTTTTGTACACCCAGTGCCAACCATGCTACTGCCAAAACCCCAGTCGAAGCCATGCTCAGCCACAAATGCAAACTAAAGTAAACTAAAGTATAAACTAATAAAACCCCGCCGGTTAAAACGCTGGTGGAAATCGGCGGTTTGTCTTTCCCCAACAATGAGGGAAAAAGAGCAGCAATAAAAATCCACGAACCAACCGACAAAACAATATCCTGCCAAGTCATAATTTTTTGTGAATTATCTTTAAAAAACTTCTTTATAGCAAAACCGCCAAAGTCTTGTACAATGGAACATGGCCCCTATCTTTGGAAGGCTTCTAACGGGGAGTGGTACCCCAAACGATGACAGTCGGATGATTAGTTTTTAAGCTGTACAAAGAATCTCTGCCTGCCACACTTACTTGATGATACTAA
>JBBREH010000023.1:0-21565 GCA_038203095.1 Candidatus Doudnaibacteriota bacterium
GTGGCGAACCCTTTCAGATTCAGGATTTTTTGGGGGGAATTCAGAACAGATGGCACTTCGTGCCGACCATATTTTTGCTTCCGAACCCGATTTCGTTTTTTGGCGGAAGCGGGGAGATTCGAACTCCCGAGCCCTTTGACAGGCTGCGCGCTTTCCAAGCGCGTGCACTCGACCACTATGCGACGCTTCCACGTCGTGATTTGTTTAGGGCTTGACTGCTTTTTTCAATAGTCCCTAGAAAAGTCCTTAACCGGATTTTTGGCAGCCCTTTTGATGAAATCTTGATAATTTTAACACAAAATGACTGTTTTTGTCGAGGTTGCGGGAGTTGTAGTGCGCCGATTTATGGGCTAAAATAAAGGTTAGGAACATCTGCAAATTGTCATTAATAGAGGCCAATGGGATCATATGGAATTTAGGGGCCATAAAGAATATATGGTTCTAAGTGTAGGGGCGGATCTCATCCGCCCGGAACTGGAGGGAAGATAGGATTTTCCCCTACATACCGTTACTTTATTCGGTCAATCCGCCACCTATAACGGTGGCATAATTCCATATGACCCGGCCAATGGCCTCCGCTACAACCTATTACCTGCTAACTGTCTTATGATTATGAACGATCCAATTTTACAAGATATTAAAGACTGCCTTAACCTAGCCGATGTTATTTCAGGCTATATTCAGCTTAAAAAAGCTAGTGTTATGAATTATCTATTAACAGATCCTTCGTCGTACGCACTCCTCAGGATGACCCCAGCCTTCTCTAAATAAATTTATGAATGACTCTAATTTACAAGAAATTAAGGATAGACTAAATATAGCAGATGTCATAAGCGGATATATCCAGATTAAGAAGGCGGGGGTCAATTTTAAGGCGCCTTGTCCGTTTCACAATGAAAAATCACCGTCGTTAATTATTAGTCCGCAAAAACAGATTTGGCATTGTTTTGGCTGCGGCGAGGGTGGCGATGTGTTTGGGTTTGTAATGAAATATGAGAATTTAGACTTTAAGGAAACTTTAAAAGTTTTGGCGGATAAGGCGGGGGTGAAACTGTCAAGCTTTAGCCCGGAAAATAAAATCCAGCACGATGAAAAAGATTTACTTTTAAGAATAAATGATTTTGCCGCTCGGTACTATCATGAAATTTTAATTAAGGATAAACGCGGGTCGCAAGCTTTGGATTATTTAAAGCAAAGAGGATTAAACGAGCAGGTTATTAAACAGTGGCAAATTGGTTTTGCACCGGATGATTTTCATGCTCTTGAGCGAGCCTTGGCCACAAAAAAAGTTTACGCCGCGGATTTGGTCAAGGCGGGAGTGAGCGCTAAAAATGAGCGTGGGCAAATGTACGACCGCTTTCGCAACCGTATCACCTTCCCGATTTATAATTATTTTGGCGAGTGTGTGGGTTTTTCCGCGCGTATTTTAAAAGACGACGGTAAGTCGGCTAAGTATGTTAACAGTCCCGAGACCGTAATTTACAGCAAGGGCAAAACATTATTTGGCTTGAATTTTGCTAAAGAGACCATTCGCAAGGTGGATGAAGTAGTAATTGTAGAAGGGCAAATGGACTGCATTGCCGTCCATATGGCGGGTTTTAAAAATACCGTCGCAGTCAGTGGTACGGCCTTAACTGAGGCCGGGCTCATACAGCTTGGGCGCCTAACCAAAAATTTAAAATTTTGTTTTGATGCTGACTCGGCCGGGCAGGTAGCCGCTCGGAAAGCCGGCGAGATGGCTTTAAAAAATGGCTTTCGAATAAAGTTAATTGTACTAAGAAATGTTAAAGACCCGGACGAACTAATTAAAAAGTCACCCGGTCTTTGGGAAAAAGCCGTGAAAGAAGCAGTTTGGTTTCTGGATTACTATATTAATTTTGCCGCGCAAAACTATCCGGAAAATTCCGTAGAACAAAAATTATATTTGAGCAAAGAGGTTGTCCCATTTTTGGGCTTTATTGAAGACCCGCTTGAACAAGACCATTATGTGCATAAAATTAGCACAAAATTTTTAATTTCTGAAAAGGTGATTAGAGAGCAAATCAAAAAGCAAAAACAGGGTCAGTCGCAAATTGTGCCGTCGGTCGGCGCAAAACCGGCATCTCCCGGCTTGTTGATACAAAAAGAGGTTTTAGGCGGGCTTTTGCTTTATCCTGATTTTTTGAAGACGGTATTGGCTAAAATTGATCCTGGTGATTTTGAAGATGGTCAAATTAGCTCCTTAGTGGAACGCTGGGCATCATCGGCAGGTCAAGATTTGCAAGTTAATACGGAATCACTAGCCAAGGAAGGCCTTTTTATGGTAGAATCACAGTTAGAAGAGTTGGTTGGAGATGAGAATAAATTAAAGAAAAGCTTAGAAAAATCCTTTGCCATCCTTAAAATTAACTCTATCAAACGTAAGCAGCAAACTTTACAGGGCGAGATTAAATCAGCAGAAGTGGTGGGTAACAGGCTTAGAGTTGAAGAGCTAAATAAACAGTTTGTCGAGATTTTAAAGCAACGCGCAGTATTTGAAAAATTCATTTAGTAGTAAGCAATCAATTAAGTAAATAAAAGTCATCATGGGAAAGAAAAAATCTGCCAAAAGCGGAAAGAAAAATCAGAAAAAAAAGCTAAAAGCCGTTAAGCATAAAGTTATAAAGAAATCGGCGAAAAAAGCTTTTAAATCTAAAGCGTTTTCCAAGATTAAGATTGCCCGGGTCAAACCAACACAGGGTGTTTTATCTTTAAATATACCGCAAGTAGATACCGAAAAACTTTTAGCTAAGCTGATGGAAAAAGCGGCTGAACGAGGTTTTGTGACTGAGGCGGAGATTTTGCATTCCATTCCGAATTTTGAAGATGACATTTTTGGTCTAGAGCAGGTTATGGAAGCCTTGGATAGGCGTGGCATAGAGATTGTTGACCAGGAAGTAGCCAGCGTTTGGGAGCAAAACAAACCGGACGAAGAGACAAAAGATGAAAAGCCTTTAAAAGGCAAAAAGTCTGCAAAGAGCACAGCCGCGGCAGCCAAAAAAAAACAGGAAGATACTATTGATGCTTTTGATTTAGGTGATATTTACGATGATTCAATCCAAATGTACTTACGAGAAATAGGTAAGGTGTCTTTGTTGAAAGGCGAAGAAGAAGTGGAGTTGGCAAAGCGAATTACCAAGGGTGATGTAGCTGCGCGAAAAAAATTGACTGAAGCCAACCTGCGTTTAGTGGTTAGTATTGCAAAAAAATATATGGGTCGGAACTTAGGACTTTTGGATTTGATTCAAGAGGGTAATTTAGGTTTGTTCCGTGCTGTGGAAAAATTTGATTGGCGCAAAGGCTATAAATTTTCTACCTACGCAACCTGGTGGATCCGGCAGGCTATTACCCGTGCATTGGCAGACCAGAGTCGTACCATTCGCATTCCGGTGCATATGGTGGAAACTTTAAACAAGTACGCTCAGGCCGAACGTTCTCTGGTACAGGACTTAGGCCGCGAGCCATTGCCCGAAGAGATTGCTGCAGAAATGGGTATTGAAGTAGAAAAAGTTTACCATCTTAAAAAAATCTCGCAAGAAACCGTTTCCATAGATTCTCCCGTTGGGGAAGATGATGGCGAGGACTCGTCTTTAGGAGATTTTATTGTAGATGAAGAAACTACTAAGCCCAACGAAGTTGCCGGCCGACAAATTTTAAAGGAGTATGTTGGTAATATTTTAAACGACCTTGACCCCAGAGAGCAAAAAATTCTTAAAATGCGCTTTGGCCTGGAAGACGGCGTTACTCACACTTTGGAAGAAGTCGGCGAAGAATTCGGTGTGACCCGCGAACGTATTCGGCAAATTGAAAGCAAGGCGTTGGAACGGATTAGGGAGCATGTTGATATAAATAAATTAAGAGATTATTAGATCACAGATACACAGATTAAATTAGACAACACAGATTACTCACCCAAATAAAATCCGTCCTTAAGTCCGCCATCTGGCGGAAGACCGGATTTTATTTGTTGATAGTTAAGACAAAAGAAATTTTTTTTGCTTTTTTTAAAATGAATTTACCACTTATCCACCGGTTGAGTTGTTGAAACGTTTTTGATGTGAGGGTAAAATATAGGTAGAAAGGAATAAGTATTAGATGATTAACAGGTTCTGGTTTGCCATCCCGCTAAGCGGGATAAGAGCCACACTAAGCGTGGCCAGGTAGCTTTTCTAGATCCGCCAACTGGCGGAAGCGAAAAGCCCCAAGGCGGCTAAGCCTTAATATCCAAGTCCAAGCTACTTATTTTTTTGGACTTGAAAAAAGAAAATCGCATATGGGAAAAGCAAGCCTGAAATAAACTCCCTTAATCCATATTAGGATAAGGGAGTTCATTGTTGACAAGATTATTGATATATGTAAATATATAGATATATGAATGAACCTGTAAAAATTTTTAAAGCATTATCAGATCCTACTCGTTTGGAAATTGCAGTTTATTTAGCAAAATACGGACAAATGTCTTGTGGTGAACTCTCTAAAAGATTTCCGCTTTCGCAACCAACGTTGTCGCATCATTACAAAAAATTGGCCGATGCCGAAATTATTATTGTAAGTAAGGATGGAGCAAGTCATTTTTACCAAATTAACCACGAACTGCTGAAAGAGGCAGGTGTGAATTTAAAGAAGATTAAAGATTAAAACAAGAAAGGAAAATTATGAAAGCTTTTAATGAATTAGCCTCAGACGAAATTATTAATAACACCGCGGTAGCTTTAAAACAAAATGGCGTAGAAGTTTTTGTGGCGGAAAACGGCGATGCGGCAAAGAAAAAGGTATATGAACTTTTACCCAAGGGTGGTGAGGTTATGATTATGACCTCGGAAACTTTAAGAGCTCTTAATATTGAGCAGGAAATAAATGAGTCCGCCGATTATATTGCCGTTAAGAAAAAAATTGCTGAAATGGGAGAAGACAAGGCTCGTGAGAAAAAAATGATGGGCGCCGCGCCCCAGGTAGCTATGGGTAGTGTGCACGCGGTAACAGAAGACGGTAGAGTGTTAATTGCCTCCAATACCGGTTCACAGTTGCCGGCCTATGCATACGGTGCGGACAGCGTTATATGGGTAGTCGGCGCGCAAAAATTAGTAACGGATATAGAAGAAGGTAAAAAGCGACTTAACGAATATATCTTGCCGCTGGAAACACTACGCGCCAGGAAAGCTTATGGTTTGCCGGAAACATGGAATAGTAATATTAGCAAACTTTTGGAAATTAGCCGCGAAGTCACTCCCGGCAGAATTAAAATGATTATCGTGAAAGAGTGCTTGGGTTTTTAAAATCACGGACGAACACGGATTTTTTACAGATTAACACGGATATGTAGTGGTGGCATTCCAAATTAAGCTTTCCTTGTTCTGTCCCGAATGCATCTGAGGGATCTGTTTGTAGCTTCAATATTAGTATTTAATAGATTTTTCTCTTGGATGTTCGCCAGAGGCAGTTCTACTTCTGGTACGACATTTGCTAGAAATGGACGAGTTTAGAAAGCTACCACTAGAAAGCCTCAAGTTAAATCATTGAATAAAATCCCCTCAGGGCAGAGGGGATTTTATGGTATGATGTGAGAATGAAAGTACATAAGATATATAAAAAAGTTGGACAAACACCACTTGAGGCTTTGGAAAAATTTAGAAAATCTAAAAAAATATCGATGCTGGCAAAATTAACCTATGCTGGTAGGCTCGACCCAATGGCTGAAGGCGTGCTGTTAATTTTACAAGGCGCGAGCCAAAAAGAGCGCGAAAGGTATTTGAGTTTACCCAAAGTATATGAGGCTGAGGTTTTGTTTGGATTTAAAACAGATAGCTATGACGTGCTGGGTTTGGCAAAGAAATTTAAGGATATAAGCATAGCAAGGACACAGGCCGAACAAGTGATAAAAAGCTACAAGGGCAAAATACAATTACCCATCCCGCCGTATTCTTCTGTAATATATAAAGGCAAGCCGCTATTTGAATGGGCTCGGGCGGGTCAAATAACAGCAAAAGCTTTACCACTACGTGAGATGAAAATAAAAAGTATCCAGTTGAAAGGGACTCGCAAAATATCATCAGCCCAGCTTTTAAAGTATATTCAGTTTAAGGTAAAAAAGGTTAAAGGTGATTTTAGACAGAATAAAATTTTAAAAACCTGGCAAAAACTTTTACTGTCTAATATTTATCAATATCAAATAATAGCTATTATAATTTCTTGTAGCAGTGGCACTTATATTCGTAGTATCTCGAATGATTTGGGCAAACGACTTGATACTGGAGCCGTACTTATAAATTTAAAAAGATTGAGTGTGGGAAATTATAAAAAAAACTAGCCATTTAAGGCTAGTTTTTTTGTCACCAAAGTTTCGAATAATCTCATTTTAGTCAAGTAATTGAGGTGTAGCTTTTCGTGTTCTTTAGGGGGACTGTTGCCAAATGGGCTTTTCAGACGAAAATTGAAAATTTTGAGACAGTCAGTCAAAATAAATTTTGACGTTTAACAGTTAGTTAAGCGGAGAAATTTTTTTAGCTGAATAGCCAAAATTTTCAATTTGCAGTCAAATGCCATTTGGCAACAGTCCCTTAGGGTCTCTTCGAAAAAGAAAAAGGTGTTACAGACCTAACAGTACTGCCGCAATCCAAGGGAAGGCAACAGTCACATCACTTTGAATTATTTGGTAATAGCTTTTTATAGAAAGTTTGTCCCATGTAATTTTTTCTTTGCCGCCGGCACCGCTGTAGGAGCCATAGGACATAGGCGAGGAGCCAATTTCAATAAAGCCGGCCCAATCACGGACTGCATGGTGTTTTAAATCATGCTTAATTGAAGGTACCACGCAAATTGGGAAGTCCGCGGCAATGCCGCCACCTAACTGCAAAAAGGCAATGGGCGAGTTCTTGCTCTCCTTAATATACCAGTCGTACATTAGGTGGAAGTATTCCAACCCATTTTTCATAACTTTACCATCAAGAATAATATCATTCTTTTTTTTCAGCGAACCTTGGTAAGTGTAGGCTGCAAAAATGTTGCCCATAGTGGAATCTTCAAATCCCGGAACAACAATTGGGATATTTTTTTCGTAAGCCGCGTAAGTCCAGCAGTCCAGCGGGTTGGCTTTTGAGTCGGGTTTAATTAGTTTTTCGCTAAATAACCTTCTAAAATATTCGTGTGGTAAAAAACTCTCGCCGTTTTTTTGCGCTTGCCCCCACATTTTTAATAGATGTGGTTCCATAATCCGAACGCTTTCCTCTTCCGGCAAAAAAGTGTCTGTTATCCGCCTTAATCCTGCATCGCGCAGTTCAGCTTCCTGCTCCGGAGTTAGCTCGGTGTATCGGGGGATGTAGGCATAGTGGGAGTGAGCCACGTATCTATAATATGATTCCTCGTGGTTGGCACCGGAAGCACTGACTAAATGAACTTTGTTTTGCCTAATTAGTTCTGCGAGCATTACCCCAACTTGGAAAGATGACAGCGCGCCGGACAAAGTTACGACAATTTTTCCGCCATTTTTTAAATGCTGCTTTAGCCAGAGCGCGGCTTGCATAGTTGAGCCGCCATTTAAATGATTAAGCGTTCTTTCCGCGTAGGCCGAAACCGGCGCGGAAGATTTTTTAACAAACTCACTGACCGTGCCTGTGGTTTTACTGTTGGGTTCTTCTATAATCAGTTTCTGCAAACTTTTGGAGAGTTTGCTAATTTTTTTCTTATCCATTTAGGAATTCCTTTCTTGCCGCGAATTCCTTTTTCAAGTTCAAGCGGATTAATAACGAAATAATTTTAACAGATGCGTAAAATACGTCAAAACTTTTCTGAATACTATCAACTATATGCAAGTTAGACTGGTTGTTGCTGGGTCATACAGTGCACCGCACCACCACCGTAAATAATGTCGCTACAATCAATTGGTACAACTTTACGACCGGGAAAACAGGATTGGAGGATTTCCAGGGCTTTGACGTCGTTGGGGTCGTTGAAAACAGCAGCAAGGACGACTGTGTTGCCAATATAAAAGTTGGTGTAGGAAACCGGAGCTTTGTTGGTCTCGGGTTGGCCGGCAACAACATCGGTAAAATTTATATGTGGCATTGGTAGTTTGACCAGTTCAAAGGGTTTTCCCTCCAGATTTGTCGCGGATTCCAAAGTTTCGTAATTATTTTTTAAAATGGCGTAATTTTCGTCTTTTTCGTTGTCCTCGTAAGCGCAGACAATTTTATTGGGGCCGACAAAGCGTGCCAGTTCATCTATGTGCCCGTCGGTATGGTCGTTAACCAGCCCTTTCCACAGCCAAATAGTTTTTTTAATACCCAAATAATCGGCTAAATATTTTTCCACATCACGTTTGGTTTTGCCGCTGTTGCGGTTTTCGTTGAGCACACATTGCTCAGTGGTTAGGCACATTCCGGCACCGTTGACGTCAATTGCGCCGCCTTCAAGCACTAGTTCGGGTTGCTGCATTTTTAAATTCAGCCACTCTTTAATTTTATACGGCAGGGCGTCATCCGGAAGCAAATCGGGGAATTTTCCACCCCACTGGTTAAAAATCCATTTGACTAAAGAAAGTTGGCCGGTTTGGTCTTTTACAAAAATTGGGCCGCAGTCGCGCATCCAACCGTCCATATAATTAGCAAAACGAAAAGTGATTTTAGACAAATCTACGCCCAAAGCCGTTAATTTATTACTCGCATTTTTTTGCATGGTCGAGTTTAATACAAACAGCTCCACCCGTTCGCTCTGGTGGATAGCCAAAATAATTTTAGCCACGTCATTTTGGACTTTTCCTACCCGTCCGGGAAATGAGATTTCGTCGTGTGGCCAAGCCAACCAAATGGCCGCATGAGGCTCCCATTCCGCGGGCATAGTGTATTGTAAATTGTCAGTTGAGTTGATCATTAAAAAGGTTTAGGTTAATATCAGTAAAAGTTCGTACTATTTGATCGGCTTCTGCCAACGCAACTTGATTATAACTGGACATTAGCCCCACGCATTTCATTCCAGCTTTTTTGGCTGCTGCAATGCCTAAAGGGGCGTCTTCTATAACCAGTGATTCTTTGGGAGAGGATTTAAGCATTTTGGCGGCGTGTAAAAAAATATCCGGCGCGGGTTTAGACACAAAATTAACGTCTTTTAAAAAATAAACATGCGAGTTAAACAGGTTGGTAATCCCAAACTTTTTATCGAGCGTACTAAAAAGTTCAAAGTTGGAAGATGTGGCTACCGCGGTTTTATATTGGAATTTTATTGAGTTATAAAAATCTAAAAATCCGGGCATTAGCTCCACCGTGGGGTAGAGAGATTTCATAATTTGCATTCTCTCTTCAGCCAAAACTTTGGGATCGCCGGAAAAGCCGTATTGCTCCTGCATAATTTTTACGCCGTCTACCAGAGACCTGCCAGTTAAGTGATGTTTGGTTAGTTCTCTGTTATATACCAGACCCCGGCGTGCTAAAAACTCAACCTGTCCTTTGTCCCATACATCTTCGTTGTTAAAAATTACGCCGTCCGCGTCAAAAATTATGGCTTCGATCATTTTGTTTAATTATTATTGAGTCTCCTAACGAAGGATTTTTTTTCAAGAGATTTACAAGCTATAAGAATGAAAGCTTCTGCATATTGCAAATCTGTTTCTCGCGCATGGTGTTTTTCTACAAAGTTCTGAATGGTTTGGAAGGAATTTAGGTTTTTTATTCTTTCTATTTCGATGTTTGGAATATTGCCTTCCATAACAAGGTCTATAAGCATATTTCTTGCACCAATAATTTTTGCTTTAGAATGCAATTCTGGATTCTCTTGGGCAATAATATTCAGTTGGCTATGGACAGATGCTTCTAAGGAGTCTATTTCTACAGGGGGGTTGTCAGTGAATCTTATATGTGTTTATTTCCTTTCCAGTGCCCGTTTTTCATCTTCATAATGGGCAACGTTTTGGAGTTCGTTTGACCGATTAACTAGTTTCTCAGTTCTCATTAGCTGATAAGTTTCCGGACGGCGGTTGCGTAGAAAGCCCCAGCCTTCAGTTAAGAATTTATTGTATTCTAAATCAACTTTTTGCACTAAAACCTCTTCTTTGTCAGCTGAAGCACGTTTTAAAACTTTGCCCCAAGGGTTGCTGATAAAACTTTGCCCCCAAAACCTACTTGGTCCTTCATCGCCAACTCGATTTGCCGCTGCTACCACCACGCTGTTGGCAATGGCGTGGCCTCTCATTGACGTTTCCCAGGCATCGTGCCAGTCGTTAGGGTGTTTATAACCAATAATATCTGCAATTGCGGTAGGGTAAAAAATAATTTCAGCACCCATTAGCCTAGCTTCTCGTGCAGCTTCAGGAAACCACTGGTCAAAACAAATCAGCACCGCAAAAGTGCCGAATTTAGTTTTAAAAATTTTGTAGCCGTCCTGCCCATGTTCAAAATAGTCTTTTTCGTAAAAGCCAGGATCGTGGGGGATATGAATTTTGTGATATTTACCTAAATTTTTACCTTTCTCATCAAAAACTACGGCAGTATTGAAATATTTTCCAGTAGATGATTTCTCATAAATCGGAACAATAAGCACAATGCCCAATTCCTTAGCTAGTTTTTGCATAGCCAGAGTTGTCGGGCCGGGGACGGCTTCCGCGAAATCATTTTTATTCACGCCCTGTTTTTGCGGAATATACGGAATATTAAATAATTCCTGCAAACAAACAATCTGCGCGCCTTTTTTTGCAGCTTGGCGGATCATTTTTTCGGTTTTGAGGACATTGCCTGAAATATTGGTTGAAACTTTAGTTTGAATTAGCCCAAGAGTAACAAATTTATTCTTCATAAGTATGGTTGATTATTTGAATACTGCTATATTTTAGCAAAAACTTCAAAATAATGCTATATTTATAATAAGCTTAGATTATTAATTAAAGATGCTTTAAAAGCACCGGAAGCAAAAGCTTCTTTTTTTTATGATGTTAATTGAATTTAGAAATGCCATCGTCGGGTTTCTGTATCGCAATTTGCTTAAACCGATTTTCTTTTTGTTTGGCCCGGAAAATGTTCACGACGTGTTTATTATAGCGGGAAGTCTTTTAGGCAAAATAGCTGTTACGAGGGTTATAATATCGGCAATATTTAATTACCAAAATTCCAAGCTTTCTCAAAATGTCGCCGGTATTTATTTTAAAAATCCCATTGGCCTGGCCGCGGGTTTTGACAAGGAAGCCAAGCTCCCTAGTCTGCTACCAAGCATGGGTTTTGGTTTTGAAGAGGCGGGCTCGATTACTGCCCTGCCATTTGAGGGCAACGAGCGGCCTTGGATGTGGCGTTTGCCCGAACAAAAAGCGCTTCGCATAAATTATGGTTTAAAAAATTCCGGCGCGGAAAATATTCATAACCGTTTAAAAGGCAAAAAGTTTAATTTTGTGTTAGGCATTAGTTTGGCAAAAACTAATTCGGAAAAAACTTCTCATGTAGAAACCGGTATTGAGGATTATTTTGCCAGTTATAAAATTTTTCAGGACGTGGGTGATTATTTTACAATTAATATTAGTTGTCCTAACACCTGCGAGAGCAGTCCAATTTTTGCCCAGGCTCAGAATTTGGATTTATTGCTAACTAAGCTATTTTCCTTGCCCAAAAAAAAGCCGGCGTTTATAAAACTCTCTCCGGATTTGGCTGAAGACCAGCTAATGGGCATATTGGCTTTAGGCAACAAGCACCCCATAGACGGCTTTATTTGCACCAATCTGACCAAAATAAATAAATTTAATCACCAGGGCAAAGGCGGCTTTTCCGGTATGGCAGTACAAAAACTTTCCAATGAGATGATAAAGAAAGTTTATAAATTTTACAGCGGAAAAAAAGTGGTTATCGGTTGTGGGGGAATATTTAGCGCAGAGGATGCTTATTGCAAAATTAAATTAGGCGCTTCGCTCATTCAGCTAATTACCGGAATGATTTTTCAGGGTCCGCAGTTAATTAGCGAAATTAACATCGGCTTAGTTAAAATGCTTGAGCGCGACGGTTATAAAAATATTAGTGAAGCCGTGGGTGTGAATAGTAAAATCATTCTTCATTAGTCTACCCGAATAATGATTTTAAAATCTTGGCTTTGGCTTTAAAAAATTAAAGCTTAGAGATGATCTAGCATGCGCGTTCGAGTCTGAACCTGAGGACTCACCCTTCAGATTAGAATTTGCGTTAGGGGGTTGAAACCAGCGCTAGTCCTTTTGACAAATGAAAGGAAATAAGCCATAATTGTTAGTTATAACTAATATTTATTGCTTGCTTAAAAGTTTTATAAAAGGCGCAATATCGGGAATTTTATCGCTGGCCATAATCGGCGGCGGAATTTTTGCTTTGTCTGTTTATATTTATCGTCAAATTGCGCCATTGCCCGAAATTTTTGCTTATCCGATTTTGCCCGAGTCTTCCAAAATTTATGCCCGCGATGGCCAGTTGCTTTACGAAATTTACCGCGAAATTAAGCGTTCACCCGTTGAATTAAAAAATATTGCCTTACCGCTTCAGCAAGCCATGGTCGCAATAGAAGACAAAGATTTTTACCATCACCCGGGCATATCGGTTAGCGGTATGGTCAGGTCTTATATTTATGACACCGCCGCAGGGCAAATGGTTTACGGCGGCAGTACAATAAGCCAGCAGGTGGTTAAGAATATTTTGGGTTTGAAACAGAAAACTTTGGCTAGAAAGCTAAGCGAAGTGGTTTGGGCGGTTTCACTGGAGCGTAATTTCAGCAAAGAAAAAATTTTGGAGCTATATTTAAATAGCATTCCGTTTGGGCGCAACACTTACGGCGTCGAGGCTGCGGCCATAAGTTATTTTGGAAAAAGCGCTGACAAGTTGGATGTGGCGGAAAGTGCCTATTTGGCGGCCATACCTAAAGCCCCTGCCTTCTACAATCCGGACAATCCGGAGCGACGACCTTTGGAAGAAAGAAAAAATTTAATTTTAGCCGAACTTTATAGACAAAATTATATCAACAGCCGGCAATTTTTAGACGCCAAGGATAAAAAGGTTAAATTTTTACCTTCTGTAGGCCCGTTAATGGCGCCGCATTTTGTAATGTGGGTTAAGCAGGAATTAATTAAAAAGTATGGCGAGTACGCGGTTTATAATAACGGCTTAAAAGTTTATACGACTTTAGATGTGGGCCTTCAGGGCATGGCTGAGCAGGCCGTAAGGACTTTTGCGCAAACTAATTTGGAAAAATACCATGCGGGTAATGCCGGTTTGGTGGCTATTGACCCAAAAACCGGGCAAATTTTAGCTATGGTCGGGGGGAAAGATTATTTTGGTTCATCAGAACCGGCAAATTGTAAGCTTGCCAATTGTTTGTTTGATCCTAATACCAATGTGGCCTTAGCACCCCGCCAGCCGGGCAGTAGTTTTAAGCCGTACGTTTACGCTACGGCTTTTTCCCCAAAATTTTCTTTTAACACCGGCTCAATAATTTTGGATGTGGGTAAAAATTTTAGCCAGCACGGCAGTCAGCCGTATACGCCGCAAAATTATAACGGCCGTCAGTATGGCCGGGTGACTTTGCGCAAAGCCCTGGCAGGCAGTTTAAATATTGCAACGGTCAGGCTGGCCTCCCAAATTGGCACTGACAACATTATTCAAACTGCTCACGCTCTGGGTATAAAAAACAATTTTACCAATTGTGGCCTGGCTTTGGCATTAGGGAGCTGCGAAGTTAGTCTGCTGGAACACACAGATGCATTTTCAGCTTTTGCCAATAGCGGAGTGTATAACCCCTACGCCAGTATTCTTAAAGTAACAGATAAGTTTGGGCAAGAGCTTGAGGAATTTTCAGACCAGTCTAGGCAGGCTGTTAACCTCGAGGCTAATTATGAATTGGTAAGTATTTTAAGTGATGCTAAAGCCCGGACGTTTATTTTTGGCAAAAATCCCCCTCTAACTTTGCCCGACAGACCGGTAATTGCCAAAACCGGCACCACACAAGACTGGAAGGACGGCTGGACTGTTGGAGGTACAGAAGATTTAGTGGCCGGTGTTTGGGTGGGCAATAATAACGGCGAGACAATGGCTAAGGGGGCCGATGGCGTGTTTGTGGCCGCGCCGATTTGGCAAAATTTTATTAAAGCAGTCAACGCGAATTTTAAACCCAAACAGTTTGTAAGGCCCAGTGGTATTGCGGATGTAGAGACTAACCCTTACACCGGCAAGCTGGCTTTGCCTGGGCAAAGCCATAGTGCCGAAGTCTCATCGAATTATGCTATGCCCCAGGCCACCCCGGTAATAAATCAAATTGTTGTTGTAGATGAAGCTCTCCCGATCCCGCCCGAAGTTTTCGCCACTGCCAAAATTGTGGAGCCTAAAAACGGCCAGGTGGTGCCGGAGGTAGGCTTAGTAGTGAAAGCCACGGCTGAACAGGGATATGGCACTCGCGTAAGTTTATTTATAGATAGTCAATTTGTGCAAAGTTCCAAAAGCCCCGACTTTTCCTGGCAAGTGCCGCAAAACCTGCTAAAACCCGGCGCGCATACCATTAGTATTCTGGCCACCAACCAGGCGGGCTACCGGAGTCAGGATAGTATTAGCCTAACAGTATCAGCTGACCATTTGAGCTTTGAACGCTAAATTTGCTATAATTTAATCTGGATAATTAAAAAAATCGATTTATGCTAAAAGGATTCAAGCAGTTTATTTTGCGGGGTAATGTTGTTGACCTCGCAGTAGGTATTGTGATTGGCGCAGGTTTTACCGGCGTAGTCAACGCTTTGGTTAAAGATTTGATAACTCCACTGGTGAGTGCGATATTTAAGTCATCTGATTTTTCCAGCCTAGCCTTTGATGTCAACGGAAGCAGATTTTTGTACGGTGATTTTATTAACGCTTTTATTTCCTTTTTGCTGGTTGCGTTTGTGGTTTATTTTTTTGTAGTTACGCCTATGAACGCGCTAATTTCCAGAATGTACAAGGAGCCGCCTGCCGACCCTTCTACTAAAAAGTGTCCGGAATGTTTAAGCGAAATTCCGATAGCCGCAAAGCGATGCGCGTTTTGCGCGCAGGTGGTGGTGTAACTAGGCATGTAGCGGTGGCCATCGGCCGCCATTAACGGACGTCGACCTGTCCGCCATAGCTTTAGTGTCGGTGGATGGTCTCCTCTATGCCATCAAAATTACTTTTTGACATAAATCAACTTTGATTATAGAAAAGATAAAAAACTGGTTCATAAAATATGAACGTCCTATTTCATCCGTTTCTTTGGTCGGCGGTTTTGTGTTTGACGCGCTGACGTTAAGAAGAATAGATGCCTTGTGGGACAACGTGTGGACGGCCGGACATTTGCTAATCGTCGCGGTCTGTATTATTTTAATTAACCGCAACGATTATAAATCGGCTGACAATGCCACTCACGGAAAAAAGCATTTTTGGCTGGTTAATATTTTGCAATTCTTTTTTGGTGGACTGCTATCCACGTATTTAGTGTTTTATTTTAGAAGTAGTAGTCTGCTTGCCAGTTGGCCGTTTTTGTTTTTGTTATTACTAGCTTTTTGGGCTAATGAAGCGCTTAAACGCCACTACGAGCGTTTAAGTTTCCAAATTGGTTTGTTTTATTTGTCTCTGTTTTCTTTTACTATATACTATGTGCCTGTGTTGTTTCATCAAATTGGCAAAATGGTGTTTGTAGTTTCCGGCCTGGTTAGTTTGGTGTTAATGATGGCATTTTTAATAGTGCTTAAAAAAGCTGCCGGTAGTGGGATTTGGGATCACCGCCGGACTATTTTGACATTGGTTTTAGGTATTTTTGCCCTAATGAACTTAATGTACTTTTTTAATTTAATTCCGCCCATCCCACTTTCTTTAAAAGACAGCGGTGTTTATTATTGGTATGGACGAAATGCCAGCGGTAACCTTATGGCGACCTACGAAGATTCAGGCTGGAAGAATTATTTTAGTCTATATGACAATATTCATATTGATGCCGGCCAGCCTGTCTACGTATACAGCGCCGTATTCTCACCGACTAATTTAAATTTAAAAATTGCCCATGATTGGCAACATTACAATCAAGTAACCGGCCAATGGCAAAGTAACTACAGAATAAATTTATCCGTAATTGGCGGGCGTGACGGCGGCTATAGAACCTACTCCCAGCGTTCCAACTTAGAGCCAGGTAAATGGCGAGTGAGCGTAGAAACCCTAGACGGACAAGTTATTGGCACCGTTCGTTTTAATTTGCTTCGCCCTGATGGGGAAGTGAAGTTTAGGACGGAAATTAAGTGAATTTGAACCTAGGTTTATGTAAAATGTTTGGAAAGGTGTAACTATTGAGAAACGAATAATTTTTATTCGCAACCGTCAAAATTTGAAATTTATAAAATAAATACAAAATATAATATGCTTCCAAGAGCCATATTCAAGGAGCTGTCCGACTTTCCAATAGAAAATTTGGAAGAATTTAATTCGTCAGCCCGTTATTTAAAAAAAACCAACAAGATATTTTTAAATTATCGGTTGATTTATTTATACTTACGGCCGTTTCTAATTAAGGAAAAAGTCAATAAAATTGTTGATGTTGGTACAGGGGTTGGTGATTTACCAGTTTATTTAGCAAAAAAGTTGCAGCAAGAACAAATAGATTATTTTATAACTGGCGTGGACACTAATGCCCAAGTGATTGAATTGGCAAAAGATGAGGTAAAGAGCTGGAAAAATATAAATGTTGTAGCTGCGCAGTTAAGTGACCTACCATTTAGGTATGATATTGCGATTGCTTCGCAGGTCTTTCATCATTTATCTCCTGAAGAAGCTATTGATTTCTTAAAAACAGCATATAAAAAGGTTGATAGCGCGTTAATTATCTCAGACTTAATTAGAAGCAGGTTAATTTATTGGTTGGTTAAATTGTTTGTTTTTTTGACAACAACAAATAGAATTAACCGTTACGATGGCGGGGTTTCAGTTTTGAGATGTTATAACGATAAAGAAATAAAACAGTTATTAAATAAAGCAGGTATCCAAAATTTTAGAATTCATAATATATTTTTTAGAAAATTTGTAATTATTTCTAAAGCTAATTTGTTAGCAGATTAATGCTTTAAGAAAAGAGGTAATATTTTAATCTCTTGCTGTATATTAAATCAATCCGGTATTTTGAACGTATCCAAAATGAGAGACGAAAAGATTTGACCCTGCCGCGGTTTAGTGTTATATTATAGTTATAAATTACCCCTTTTGGGGGTATTTTTTATCAGGATCAGTTTAATTTTAAAGGTTATAATCCCATGGCCAATGACAGCGTAATACTTAGGTTTAGTGATGTCACGTTTGAGTACGGGCATAATAAGCACATTTTAGATGAGGCTTCTTTTTCTGTGCGTACGGGTAGTCGGATTACTTTAATGGGACAGAACGGCGCGGGCAAATCATCTCTCTTTAAAATGATAACCGGCGAGGCTGTGCCCAAAAGTGGCCAGGTTCACCGGACGCCCAGAGACGCAAGTATTGCCATTGCGCGTCAGGTAATGCCCCTAGATTTGGCTGAATTAACAGTGCGTGACTATTTTGCCACGGCGTTCACGGAAAAAAAATATAATCTGGATAAATTGATTCGCGAGATTTTCGAAGTTGTGAATGTCGATTTGCCGCTGGACAGGCAGGTTAAGGCTTTATCCGGAGGTCAGCAGGCGCGCCTACTTTTGGCTCACGCGCTTATCCAGAACCCAGATATTTTATTGCTCGACGAGCCAACCAATAATTTAGACCAGCAGGGGATTGAGCACTTAACCGGTTTTTTAATGATGTATGAAAAAACCGTAATTGTAATTTCCCACGACGCGGATTTTTTAAACGCGTTTTCCGACGGCGTTTTATACTTAGACGTGTTTACTCACAAAATTGAACAGTATAACGGTAACTATTATGACGTGGTAGAAGAAATTAAAAATAGAATTGAACGTGAAAATTTACAGAACGCCCGGATGCAGGCGGAAATAAAAGAAAAGTTGGCTCAGGCCGGAGTTTTTGCCCATAAAGGCGGAAAGTTGCGCGGTGTGGCCAAACGCATGCGCGAGGCCGCCGAGGAAGCCGAGGAGAACATTGTAGAAGTTCGCCAGGAAGATAAAACCATACGCGAGTTCAGCATACCTTGCCAGGAGTTTGATAAATTTTTTGATGGCAAGATTATGGAGTTTTCCAAAGTCTCGGCCATAAAAAATCACGTGCCGGTTTATAAAGATTTAGAACTTGTTATTCGCAAGGATACACATGTAATTATTAGTGGACCCAATGGCATTGGTAAGAGCACTATGCTAGAACGCATTACATCCGGAGCGGGTGAAGGTTTTAGTATCGCCAAAGACATAAAAATTGGCTATTACAAGCAAGATTTTTCCAATTTTAATTTTGAGCAAAAAGCTTACGAGGCATTGGCGGAAGTCATGCAAAAAACCGATGACCACGCTCTTCGTGCCACCGCTGCCGGGTTTTTATTGGACGGAAAACTGCTTGACCATCCAATTGCGGCGCTTTCCGAAGGGCAAAAAGGTTTATTGTCATTTTGTCGGTTAGTGCTAATGAAGCCGGGCTTGCTAATTTTGGACGAGCCGACCAATCATATTAATTTTCGCCACTTGCCCATAATTGCCAAAGCTTTAAACAGTTATCAAGGCGCAATGTTAATGGTCTCCCACATCCCGGATTTTGTCTCGCAAATTCGGATAGATGAGACAATAGATTTGAGTTCGATTTAAACACGCTACACAAACGTAACAAATCATGAATTTTCGATGTTTAGTGGGCAGTTGCATTCGTGTATATTGACAAAGTATCAGAATAGCCTTTATAATAATCTTATTCTACTTAACATTAATTATATAAATATGAGTGATGAAATAAGAAGATCTGGAGAAGAATTATTGGAGCCCGACAATGATAAATCACGAGATGACCTTATGCAAAGGTTTCTTAATTTAAAAAATAGAAAACGTGAATTAACTAACAGTAGAGTGAGCACTGAAATAACGGCCGAATTACAAAAAGAGATTGATTCAGTTATAGCAGAGTTATCACAGTTAGGTATTGATGGCCTTACTCCCTAAGTAGAGTAAGATGGTTACATATTTATAAATCAATAAACAACATTGACAAAAATTGATTTGTTAATTATTATACTTTTACAGTTATGAATTATATATTTCCAGCACAATCCACTAAGAAGGCATTCTCCACCCGTTTGAGGCGTAATGCTTTTGTTTTGTTAAAAAACTTTAAAGCGCCACCCCTAAGCGGGTGGCGTTTTTTTTGCGTTGGATGTTTGCTGGTTTTATGTCGCTAAACATCTGCCGCAAAAAGCAGAAAAATTTCTGAGGAGGAATTTATGAACAAAGAAGTAGTAGTTTGCAAGTTCGGCGGGTCATCACTCGCCAATGCCGGACAGTTCAAAAAAGTCCGCGCAATTATTAATTCCAGTCCGGCACGCCGGGTAGTGGTGGTATCGGCGCCGGGTAAAGACGAGCGCTATTCAGTTAAGGTTACAGACCGTCTGATTGAGGCCTGGGATCAGCACAAGGCAGGGAAAGATTGGGCAATACCATGGCAGGAAATCTGGGTTCGGTTTGCGGAAATTGCTGCAGAACTTGGACTCAAAACTCAACTTGGCACTCATTTTTCTCAAATCGAAAAACAGATTCGGAATGGTAAAGCCAGTTACGAATATGTGGTGAGTCGAGGCGAGTATTTAAGTGCATTGCTCATGGCGGAGTATCTGGGTTTTGAGTTTGTTGACGCAGCTAAGGCGGTCTTTTTTGACAACAGCCGAAACGTCCACCCAATCACCTACGAAAAAATCGAACAATTTTGTCACGACGGCAACGGTTGGGTTATCCCTGGGTTTTACGGAAATCATGG
The DNA here is from genome assembly GCA_038203095.1 of Candidatus Doudnaibacteriota bacterium. Lineage (GTDB taxonomy): Bacteria > Patescibacteriota > Doudnabacteria > UBA920 > UBA920 > PALSA-1336. Next base: position 19,860 of record JBBREH010000023.1, read on the forward strand.
ACATATGACCGCGATTTTTCCTCGCAATGGCTCCGACATTAGCGGGGCGGTTGTGGCCGCCGGACTCAACGCCGGCCTGTACGAGAACTGGTCGGACAGTGTTCTTCGATCTGCCGACCCGAGAGTGGTGGGCAATCCGCAAGCTATTAGCCTAATCACTTATCGCGAGGTACGTGAATTGGCCTACATGGGCGCGGCTGTGCTTCATCAGGATGCGGTTGAACCTGCCAGGGAAAGGGGTGTGCCGATTTGCATTATGGACACCAACAACCCGGACATTCCTGGCACTATGATTGTAGAAGACCGAGAGGTTGGCTCACAGGTTGTTGCCGGAATCGCGGGCAAGCGCGGATTTGTCCGTTTTAACCTAGCGATGCCAGGGCTTCATGATCGGGTGGGTTTTGCGGCTAGGGTGCTTGATGTGTTCTCCCAGCTGGGAGTTTCAGTTGAGCACTTTCCTACAGGCACAGACACAATGTCGGTTGTCGTGTCCAAGGATAGCCTTGGTGACAAAAGTCAACTGGTGGCGGCTCGTTTGCAGCTTCTCACGCCAAAAAATTCCGTAGAAGTTTGCAACGGGATTGCTTTGGTGGCAGTGGTCGGCCTGGGCATGGTCAACCATGTCGGAACCATGGCGCGTATTACCGGCGCTTTGGTCAAAGCTGGCATCAACATCCAAATGCTGACTCAGGATTTTCGACAGACCAACATAATTGTTGGGGTTGAAGAGGTAAGTTTGGATGCGGCTATCCGGTGTATTTATAAAGAGTTTTTTGAAAGGGTGGAAATCTAGCATTCCACCCAAACCGACATCAAAAGGAGGTGTCTATAGAGTAAACTAACACGGTGGGCGGACTTTGGGTGATATGTACAGAGTAAACCAAGTCCGCCTTTCCACCCATTTAATAATTTTTATATTTATGAATTTATTTCAATTTAACAATCAACAATACACGAACAGCAAGAAGGACCGCTATCTGCAGAAGATGCGCTTTTGAATTTGGTTAATAAATTTTTCAAATTGCATCCGCCTGCAGGGCGGTTTTTTTTGTTTTTTAAGTTAATTCCACAGAGATTAGCTTATGGTTCCTTGCAGTATTCCCTCCCCTTGATGGGGAGGGTTAGGGAGGGGTGATGAAAAGTTTTAAAGCGTCTACAAGATAATTTATTTTGGTGTAAAGTCTCTTCGGTACAAGCACAAAGCATATTCCAATATCTGAAATACTAATTGTGTCAAAGAGTTTTTTAACATCAAACCGCTATCCGATGGAGCGGGGAGAATTAAAGAGGGTTCATATGAGTAAAGGATGGAATTTTTCTGAGGTTCAAAAGGCGGAGAGACTCATATTTCCGCTTTGGGCTGAAATAAAAAAGGAGGGAAGTAAGGCATATGAAGGGGCAGATAAAATCGCTCTGGAAACATTAATACAAGCGATGAAATACTTTATCGTTCGCAAGGCGTAGAAAAAAGATTGTAATTGCCCCGGGGTCATGACTTTTTGTGTCAGTCCCCAGGTTTTCTTTTAAAAAAATGCTATAATTAAGACATCATTAAATTCACAAATATGATCTCAAAATCAGACTTGCTTAAATTAGTTAAAAAAGAATTTAGTACCACGTTAAAAGTAATGCGGGCATATCCGCAAGAAAAGCACGATTTTAAACCTCACGAACGTTCGCAGGAAGCAGTGAGGCTTATGTCGACT
>JBBREH010000024.1:0-21154 GCA_038203095.1 Candidatus Doudnaibacteriota bacterium
TTGCTTTCCCTTACAAATAACTTCATAGGAACCGCAGTATTTACACTTTTTTTAAATGGCATAGTTAATTTATGTTAATAATTTACCTTAAGTATGCCACTAATTAACAAATTTAAGCGCTAATTTTAAGTATTATCTCGATTGTTTAGTACAAACAAAAGACCGTTCCTATAAATCGGAACGGTCTTTTTAAACTTAGTTTTGGTTACTTAATTTCTTCTCTTTTCACCCAGTGAGAAATGGCAGGTTTTTTATTTTCCCAATACCCGTTACGGACTATTGCAAAAGGCGTGTCGGTCTTAGTATGGTCAATGCCGCAAACGGTCCAGCCACCTTTGCCTTGATATTTAACCGGCTGATTAAGCCTTATGCCTAAAAGTGTGTCGGTATTTTCAGAAGGATGTTTTGTTTCGGTCATAATTTCGCAAATTAATTTTTTGGCCACGCGGCGACCATTAATAATTGTTGTTGATTTAATTTGCTCCAAATTTCTTCTGTCACAAAGGGCATAAAGGGGTGGAGGAGTTTTAGAATAGTTAAAAGTGAAAAGTTTAAAGTTGAAAGGGTGGACGCTTTAAGCTTTTCGTTTTTAAGCTGTTCTTTGCTGGCTTCAATATAAATGTCGGCGAATTCATGCCAAACGAAGTGGTATATTTCTTGGGCGGCTTCGTGGAGGTTAAAGCTTTCCATATTTTTGGTTGCGGAGTTAACCACGACGTCGAGTTTGGCCAAAATTTGTTTGTCGGCAGGTGTGGTCCCTGTAGGGGAGGGTCTTGACCCTCCCGTGATTGTGGACGGCTCTAGAGCCGTCCCTACATCCTCAATTGCTAAAATATACCTGGCAATGTTCCAGAGCTTGTTGGCAAAGTGCTTCATGCCTTTAATTTTGTCTTCTGCCAAGGGAATGTCATTACCAGCCGCGGTGGAAAAAATTAGCGCAAAACGCAGGGCATCGGTGCCGTAAGTATCAATCACACCGAGCGGATCAATTACATTGCCTTTGCTCTTGCTCATTTTTTGTCGGTCTTTGTCGCGGACTAATCCATGTAGAAAAACCTTTTCAAACGGCGGTTTGTTGGTTTTGTAATAGGAAAACATTATCATTCTGGCCACCCAGAAGAAAAGAATATCCCAGCCGGTTTCCATGACTTGAGTGGGGAAATAGGTATTAAAATCAGATCCTTGATCTTTAATCCCTAATCCTTTACGGGCATCATTAGCCATTAACGTGGCAAAAGGCCATTGGCCGCTGGAAAACCAGGTGTCAAAAGTATCTGTATCTTGGGTTAAGTTGGCAGAGGAGCATTTGGGACATTGGCTGATAATATTTTCCGTATCAACTATTGGCTCATGGCAATCAGCGCAATATTTTACCGGAATGGGAATGCCCCACCAAATTTGCCGGGAAATTGGCCAGTCACGCAAATTTTCCATCCAGTGCATAAAAGTTTTTTCAAACTTTTCCGTAAGGATTTCCACCTTTTTTTCAATTACGGCTTTAATAGCCATATCGCGCAAAGAAGGTCTGCTGTCAGGGAGCGGTTTTGTCATTGCTACAAACCACTGTGGGATTATTTGAGGCTCTATTAAAGTACTGCATTTATAGCAGGTTTGTACATTGTGTTTATAATTTTCGTCAATCTTTTCCAGCAAGCCTTTTTGTTTGAGTTTTTCAATAATTAAAGGCCTGGCAGCTAAAATTTTCATGCCCGCAAATTCCCCGGCAATGGGCAGGAGTTTGCCATACTTGTCTATTATTTGCTCCTTGTCCAGTTTATGTTTTTGAGCCAAATCAAAGTCCACGGCATCGTGCCAAGGGGTAATAGTCATTACGCCGGTGCCAAAGGTCATATCTACGGCTTGATCCTTTATAACGGTGGTGGTTATGGGGCCATTGATCCATTCTAAATTTAATTTATCGCCGTGTTTATACTGCTCATAGCGTTTGTCATCCGGATGCATAACAACGTATTTGTCGCCGAATTTGGTTTCGGGTCGGGAGGTAGAAATGGCAAATGGGCCGTATTTTAAGTAGTAATAGGGCTCTACCCGTTCTTCATATTTTGTTTCTAAATCCGACAGTGCTGTTTGATGCTTAAAGCACCAGTTGCCCAACCGGTCGCCGCGGTAAATAAGGCCATCGTTAAACATTTGTTTAAAAGTAGCATAAACCACTTTAACGATTTCCGGATCAAGCGTAAAAATATTTCTTGACCAATCACAAGATGCTCCAAGACGGCGCAAACTGTTTTCGGTAATATGCTTGTTGCTTTGTACAAAGTCCCAGCATTCTTTGTAAAATTCTTCACGCTGCATTTTAAAACGGGAGCGGCCTTCTTTTTCCAGTTTTTTTTCAAAAACCACCTGGGTTTCAAAACCGGCGTGGTCCGTGCCGGGCTGCCATAAAGTTTTGTACCCTCGCATCCTTTTATACCTAATTAAGATATCTTCAATCGTCACAAAAAGCGCATGCCCTAAGTGCATAGGCGCGTTGGCATTTGGCGGGGGCATAATTATAGTGTAGGGCTCTTTTCTGTCCCCGGGCAGGCTGTCAGGATTAAAAAATCCTGAATCCTCCCATATTTTATAAATTTTTTCTTCGACTTTGGAGTGGTCGTAGGCCTTATCTAGTTCCATAGATTTAAGTTAAAAGATTAAAGATTTTAGAAAAAAAACAGCACCAAAATTGGTGCTTGAGAGTTCCATTAGGAACGGTACCATCTCAACTTGCTTAATTTGTCGCTTTAACGGGCGACCTCCGATCAGGTCTATTTTCGATATATATCGATTTCTACTGATGCTCGATGTATCATTCTGAGCTTGTTTCAGAATCCATGGTTCCTGAAATGAATTCAGGACGACACATAAATTTCGGTGACAGCCGAAACATAAGCTTAAATATAGTATAAAGCGAAAAGTGGAAAGTGTAAAGTTAAAAAATGGGGGCAGGAACCTTACGGTTCCGGCCCCGTGTCAATGAAGATAGAGGGCAATTTACCCTCTGCTTCTGCTTTTTTCGTCACCGGCAGCCAGTGCCAGTGACAATTTGTTATTGTTATTCCATTCCACGACCGCCCTGCTTTCCAGGCGGCCAAAAATTCATCAATCGCCGCTTCAAAAGCGGCGGTATTCGTGTATTGGAAGGTCACCCTTCCTCCTTTAGATAACGCATTTTTGCGTTCTCCAAACTGCCGGAGGCAATTTGCAAAACACAAATATAGCTTCCGCGTTAGATCTACCTCGCCATCTGCGTGCGGATCCGCGTTGCAATATAAAAAACCCTGTCCCGCAGGACAGGGTTTGAAAGTTTTTATAACAATCAAAACTGCCTCTGCGGGAGCAGGGTAGAGCAGGAGGAAGAGAAGCTAATTAAAAATTGTAGGCGGGATTTTATCATAAGCTAAAATTCATAAGGGATGCCTAATTTTACAGAAGCCTTTTTTATCCACATTTCCATCCGTTCAACACGGTGGACTAAGACTATCATTTCTTGATGATAGCCTTTAATTTGTTTTGAAAGATTATCAATTGCTGTCTTAACAAACCCAACTTCTTTTTCTAAATTTGACGTTCTTGCAGAAAGTTTGTCTAGGTCATCTTTTGTGGCTATTTTAGTTTGAATAAAATCTACAATAAAATCAACCTTGTCTTCCAAGGTTTTAACTTTGTTAAGTTTGGCTGAGCTTTTCTTCATATTTTGATTATAAACAAACTAGTTTATAAGGTCAAATTAGAGTCGGCTTTTACCGATTTAAAGTTTTTGGGTTTGTAGCCATTATGGAGCATGAAGGTCGCGGCCAGGCCTATCATTTCGGCGTTGTCGGTACAGAGATTTTTTTGTGGGACAAAAAAATTTAGATTTAAGATTTTAGATTTTAGATTTAAAGAATCCCTCAATGCCTGGTTCGCGGCCACACCTCCGGAAACCGAAATGGATTTAGCTTTAAATTCTTTGGCCGCACGTAGGGTTTTTTGGACAAGAACGTCTACGACCGCGGCTTGGAAGGAGGCGCATATGTCTGCTGTAGTTTGTAGTGTGTAGTTGGTAGTGGGTAGTGACTGCACGTAGTAGAGCACTGAGGTTTTGAGGCCGGAAAAAGAAAAGTTGTAGTTTTTATTATTCAGCATCGGCCGGGGAAAATTAATTGCTTTTGGGTTGCCCTTTATTGCCAGCTTAGAAACCTCGGGGCCGCCAGGATAGGGGAGTTTAAGGAGTTTTGCAACTTTATCAAACGCTTCTCCCGCGGCATCGTCCACGGTTTGACCAAGGACTTTGTACTCCTTAATATTTCGCATTAGCACCAGCATTGTGTGTCCACCGGACACAATAAGAGAAATCATGGGGAAAGTTTGTAGTTTGTGGTTTGTAGTTTGTGGTTCCGCAAACGGTGAATAAAGATGGCCGAGCATATGATTAACCGGAATTATAAGCTTACCTGTGGCCAGTGAGAGTGCTTTGGCAAATTCTACGCCTACCAGCAAAGACGGAATTAACCCGGGTCCTTGGGTAACGGCAATATAATCTACAGTTTGTAGGTTGTAGTTAGTATTTTGTAGGGCTTGTTTGACCACGGGGAGGATATTTTTTACGTGCGCGCGAGCCGCGACTTCAGGCACTACCCCGCCCATTTTACTGTGGAGCTTGATTTGGGATTTAACTACGCTTGATAAAGTTTTTATTTGAGGCCATTTTTTATTATCGTCCATTAACAACACCGCCGCGGCAGTTTCGTCACAGCTTGTTTCTATAGCGAGAATAATTTTATGACCCTTTGTCATAATTGATAATGTTGTTAGTTGTGAATGCCGCCCATATTGCACAAGTCAGTGCCGCTAGAGCTGTAGAAATTCCCGCGGCTTTGATTAAAAAAGCCACTTGATTGGTGTAATGGAGCATTCCTGTATAAATCGACAGCCGGTTCCAATCGTGCGTTGACGCGTCGCCACCTAAAAGGGGTAGCTGCATTTTTACGGCGTCCGCCGCGTAAATACTCACGTTAACTAAGTTAATTGCCGTCCAAAACAGCGTCAGCGCCGAAGAATAATAATCCCTTTGAAAATAAAAGTATACCACAAATAGGCAGGGCACTAAAACCTGGTTGAGCGAACCTCCCAGCACTTGCAAAAATTCACCAAAAGGCCAAAAAATCCAATGCCCGGCTTCGTGAATTATTAGGTTAACATTGTCAATAAAATGCCGGGTGTCCGGGGTGGCAAGATAATAAAAAAAATAAGCGGCAACCAATAGCGCGACGCCTATTTTGATATTTGAATTGTTCATGGCTAAATTACGCGCTTAAAAAGTTTAGTTTTAAACTTTTCCTTATTTATTTCAATATAATTGTCTAAACTATATTTGCCCCCATTATTAATAATCAGGTATAAGGCCAAGGCTAAAAGTACAATATGTGGCCAAACAGCTTCTTTAAAGAAAATAACTGAAAGGAACATTAAACCAAAAGTAACCAGGGTGTTTAGCCTGGTTTCAAAACCAAGAGTTACACAAACACCCACGGCAACTTGGGCTAAGCCGGTGCCTAAAGATATTAGGAGTGGGTCGCCGGGAAATAGCCAGTGGAATTGCATTAAGTTATAACGATTGGCAATGTCAACGATTACTTCCGGGTGAATGAGCTTATAGGTAATGGCCGGATAGATAATGGAAATGCCATAAGTTACGCGAATAATTAAAAGTTCCCAGTCGTGATATTTTTTGTCTAATCTTTTGGCCCATAATAATTTAAATTTTTTTAAAGGACCATGCGCTGAAGCTTTAGCAAAGAGGGGTGTTTTATAAAATAATTTATCCAAAGAAAAGACTCTCGACCCAAACCAGGCTAATGCCAAAAATTCGCCAAAGTAGTTAAAATAAGTGATCATGTAATCTTTGTAAACCCAGCTAGCTATGAACAAAATAACCAGAGACAGAACGCCTACTATTTCTGACCAGAGCCCTAAAAACATTAATATTCCTAAAATTACCAAAGCGGGTTTTAAAATAAAAGCCAGGGGCAATGTAGTGAGTGAAATTTCTGGACCTAAAAAGGAGTTAAAGTAAGCGGACGCCAAGAGGGAGACAGCTAACGCCATACGTAAAACGACCTGGCCAAAACTTTCGCCTTTTTGCAAAAAATTATCCATTTTGCGGCCGGCGGAAGAATGAGAAAAAATAAAAAAAACAATTATGCCTAGTGTAGAAAGCAGGGCTACGATTAGTGAAATTTTTAAGTTACCGGGATTATTGAGCGCGCTAAACACGCTTGGACCATGAAAGCCTAAGTCGGCATTAATTTGGTCTTGGGTTAGAACGTAATTTTCGTGAGCTGCTGCTATTAATGGAAGCGAAATAAAACCTGCCAGACCTATAAAACTTGAAAATTTAATTTTTGTGTTTTGTGTCATTTGCTTTTATCAATTATTTAAGTTTTGATTTTGTATTATCCCAGCTTTTGAGACTCATTGCCAGTTCTTCTTTATTGACGTCGGGAGCAAATTTTTGGACTAAAGGTTTAATAGAAATTCCGCCGCGTACAGAAAAGTCGCCAATAATACGCATAAATTTTGGGTCCATTAGCTTCCATAAATCTTTAAAAATACGATTAGTAACGTCTTCGTGAAAAACACCATGGTTGCGGAAAGAAAATAAATAGAGTTTTAAGCTTTTACTTTCCACCATTTTTTCCCGCGGTGCGTAGACTATTTCAAAACGTGCAAAATCCGGCTGACCGGTAATGGGGCAAATCGAAGTAAATTCATTGCAAATAAGTGGTACTAAATATAGGGAGTCCGGATGCTGGTTGTTAAAGGTTTCCAGGATTTTAATGCTGGGCGTTGTTGGTAGTTTGGTCTTGTTGCCAAGTTGTTTAAAATATTTTTTTATCATATAGGAATTATATCGGAACCGGTTAATGTTTGCCAGTAATAATGCCATTTCAAATTAACTTATATGAACTGTGGCTTTAAAAACTTGCCTGCGACTTTGAAAATCCGTTCATACAAGCAGTTTATGACAAAAAGTCTTAGTTTTTTCTTCATCTGGTCTAAGATTGCTAAAGTCCTACTTAGAAGAATTAAAGTGAGATGGTATTATTTCTTGTTTACCACAGCGGTTTTTACGGTGCGTAAATCTTTTTCTTTTACCGTAAATTCCCAGTCGTTAAAGCTAATTAACTCTCCTTCTTTTGGGAAATGCCCTAACCGGTTTAAAATAAAGCCTGAGATGGTGGTAAAATCTTCATCTTCGGGGAGCTGTGAATTAAAATAACGGTTGAAATCTAAAATGGAAACCTTCCCAGCAACCAAGAAACTTTGATCAGGTTGTTTAACTATGGTTTTGTTGGCTTCGTCAGTTTCATCGCTAATTTCTCCGACAATCTCTTCCACTAAGTCTTCCAGCGTGGCTAAGCCTTCTATTTCCCCGTGCTCATTGGTAACCAAGGCCATGTGCAATCTTTTGCGCTGGAGCCTTTGCATGACCTCACTAATCTTCATACTGCTCGGCACAAAATAAGGGGGCAGTAAGAATTCTTCCAGTTTTAAACCACGGGTGTCACCAAGGGTTTTAAGCAGTTTTTTGGTATATAGTATTCCAACAATGTTATTAAAAGTGTCTTGGTAAATGGGCAGGCGTGAATAACCGGAGTCAATTGCCTGCTTAACTATTTCGGTAGCCGGCGCATTAATGTTAAAAGCAATAATTTGGGGTCGTGGAACCATAATTTTGCCCACAGTGAGGTCGGAAAATTCAAACACATTTTCTATCATATCGTGTTCGCGCTCATTGAGGGTGCCGGCTTTCTGGCCTTCGGAGAGCATGGAGCGAATCTCATCCTCAGACATTCGCGATTCTTTAAAGCTAGTGGAATCGTTAAACGGTTTTAAAATTAAATTAGATGTCCATATGAGTGGTCGTACTAACAAGTAGCTAAGTTTAGAAAACCACCAAATTGGGTAAGCGGCCAGGAGCGCATAATTTTCCGCATAGCGAAGGCCCAGAGATTTGGGAACCAATTCTCCTAAAATTAAAGAGACAAATGAAAGTAGTAAAACAATTATGACAAAACTTACACTGTAAGCGTGATTAGATAAAAAGGGGATATTTGCCTGGCTCAAAGCAGTGCCAACTTTTTCCGCAATACTGCTACCGGCAAACACTGAGGCAAAAACGGAAAGAATTGAAATACCGATTTGCATGGTGGCAAATAAATTTTCCGGGCGACTTTGAAGATCTTTGACAACCCCGGCTCTTTTACTGCCTTGTTTCGCCAGCTGATGAATACGAGTTTTACGCACGGTAATTAGTGCGATTTCCGCGCAACTAAAAAACCCATTAAAGAGGGTTAGTACTAAAACTATTAAAATTTGCCAAAAGAGTAAGGGCATAAGTTTATACTTATATTATAGAGGGGTTTGACAAAAAACGGAAGCAGTATTTTTGTAAACTTTCGCCTTTTCCCAATGGTATTAATATGGTGAGGATGGGGGTAATTGGCATCTAAGAGCGCCATAAATTTGATTGGGAATGGGGATACTACAAATAATGGCCGGAGGATGGTGAATGTTTATGTATTTTTTGTTATGATATCGACAGAAACTAAATAGAAAGGAGCCCAATGAATATACCACTTGGACAATTGTATTTGTCCCAACTTGAGCAAGAGGCCCAAAGCACACGCAAATGCCTGGAAAGGCTTACAGATGAAGTTTTAGATTTTAAACCTTCTGAAAAGGCCATGCCGCTTAAAAGCTTGGCCATTACCGTTGCGGAAATTCCTAAATGGATTGCTTCTATAATAAACCAAGGCGATATAGACTTCGCCACTTACCCGCGCTACAAAATGACCTCGGTGGACAACCTGTCAAAACATTTTAATGAATGTATGGTAGAAGCGCGAAAGGCATTGGAAAACGTTTCCGACGAAGAGCTTATGAAAGAATTTTCTTTAAAAATGAAAGGCCAAATTCTTTCTACGGATACCAAAAAGAACAGTGTAGATTCCACCATTCGCCATCTTGTCCACCACCGCGGCCAGCTGACCGTTTATATGCGGATGAACAATATCCCCATCCCTAAAATTTACGGCCCTTCGGGCGATGAAAAGAGCTGGTAATAATCAAAAAATCTCGAAGCGGTGCTTCGAGATTTTTTGATTAGGAGTTTTCGCTTTCTTCTCTCATCGCTCCGCTGATTTTATCTAGTAGCTCATTGGCGGAAGTATCAGTTACGTAGCTAATATTGTATCTTTCGGCTAACTGTCGTAAGCTTTCCATGGCCTCCGGCGTTCCCAGTTCAGCTAAGCTTTTAAGTACCTCATAGCTCGGCTGACCGTGGCCACTTAGCCAATCATTGGCATTTTGGATAGTTTTTTGATTTGGTTGACTCATGAGTTTATTATAGCACTAATTTGAACTTAAGTCCGAAAAACATGACATACTAATTATATAGAATTTTAATTTTGACAATATTAGTTAGTTACCTTATAGTTAGGTAGCTAACTAATTATTCGTTTATGGAAACATTAAAATTGAGCCCCTTTAGAAAACTCCTTCATACGCTTATGTCTTTGTCCAAAAAAGATGTAAATAGGCGTTTTGCTAAGGCAAAAATTAATATTAGCCAGCTTCAGTATTGGGTTTTGGCGGCTTCCAAACCTAAAGCCATAACTGTAAATGAAATTGCCAGACAGTTTAGCATTAAGCCTCCTTCACTCATTCCAGTCGTGGATGCTTTAGAAAAAGAGGATCTTTTACAGCGCAAGAATGACCCTAAGGACCGCAGAAGAATTTTACTTTTAATTACCAAAAAAGGTAAAGCTTTGATACATAAAATATCTTTTGACGACAAGAAGGACGGCTTGAACGCTGCTTTTGACAAATTAAGCGCAGACAAACAAAAGCATTTATTAAGTATATTGCAGGAATTAATAACGCATTTTCAGTATTATGACTAAACAGGAAATTCAAAAGCCCAAAGAGCCAAACCTATTTGGTTTATTATTGCCATATAAAAAACTAATTATTCCTCTTGTGCTATTAGCTATCTTTAGCAATGTTCTGACCTTATGGCTCCCGCGTTTGCTTTCTCACGGCATTGATGGCTACTTAACGGGAGGCACGCTTACTAAAATTTTATGGCAATTCTCGGTTGCTTCAGTAGTAATTTTTATACTTACTTATTTACAAAGCATTGTTCAGGTTTATGCTTCAGAAAGAGTGGCCCGGGACTTACGTGGCAACTTCTCGGAAAAAATTTCCACTTATACTTTTGCCGAAGTGCAAATGGTTACACCCGCCAAATTGTTGACTAACCTGACATCCGACGTAGATTCTATTAAAAACTTTGTTGCTCAGGCCATTGTAAACATTGTCTCTTCTTTAATTCTAATTATTGGCGCCGGAATTCTCCTCCTTTCCATAAATTGGAAGTTGGGCTTGGCTGTTTTGACGGTAATCCCCATAATTGGTGTTTCTTTCTTTGTAATTTTTGGCAAGGTTAAGCAACTATTTACCCAAGGACGTGAAGTAATTGATTGGTTAAACAAGGTTATTAACGAAAGCATTTTAGGTGCGGCTTTAGTTAGGGTCTTAAATTCCCAGAAAATTGAACACCAAAAATTTTCTGAGGCTAACAGCAAGGCACAAAACGTAGGCATAAGTATCTTAAAACTTTTTTCCGCCATGATTCCAATAGTTACCTTTTCTTCTAACCTGGCCATTTTAATTATTTTGGTTGTGGGCGGAAGGTTTATTATTAACGGCTCCATGACCTTGGGAGATTTTGCATCCTTTAACAGCTATCTTATAATTTTAATTTTTCCAATCATATTAATTGGCGTAATGAGTAACTTTATTGCCCAGGCTCAGGCTTCTTATGGCAGGATTATGGCAGTAATGTCATCTGCTAAACCAAAAACAGGAGGGACTCTAACAGCAAAGCTTACCGGCGACATTAAAATAGAAGACATTAGTTTAATCTACGGTGAAAAGTTTGCCTTAAAAAATATTTCGCTAAAAATTAAACCCGGCAGTAAAGTAGCCATAATTGGCCCGACTGCGGCAGGGAAAACCCAGCTTCTGAGTTTAATGATTGGACTTATCCAGCCTACCACCGGCAAAATTTTATTTGATGGCCGAGAAATTAATGAATATGGGCGTAGAAATTTATATAAACAAATTGGCTTGGTTTTTCAGGATAGTATTATTTTTAACATTTCATTACGGGAAAATATTGCTTTCAATACCGACGTAAAGGAAGCCGATTTACAAAAGGCTATTGGGACCGCGGAGCTTAATGATTTTATTTTAAGCTTGCCGGAGGGCTTAGATACTATTGTTTCAGAAAGGGGCACCAGTCTTTCGGGAGGGCAAAAACAAAGAATAATGTTGGCCCGCGCTTTGGCAATAAACCCTAAAATTTTACTTTTAGATGATTTTACCGCGCGTGTTGACTCCGTGACAGAAAAAAAGATTCTGGAAAATGTTTTTAAAAACTATCCCGGATTAACCCTGGTTTCTGTTACGCAAAAAATTTCATCTGTAGAAAGTTACGACCAAATTATTGTTCTTATGGAAAGCGAAGTTATCGCTACCGGCAAACACCAAGATTTAATGGAAACCTCACCTGAATACGTTCAAATTTATAATTCACAACAAAGTATCAATGAGCTCCGTTAGAAATTTATTTAACCAAATGGGATTAGAATTATATGGCAAACGAAAATACGGCTAACTTAGCCAATAAAAAAGCTATTTCTAACGGAGTGAATTACAATCTTAATAAACCAGATGTGCCCTTAAAGACATCTGCTTGGCAGGCTGCAAAAAAGCTCTGGCCATTAATAGTTGATGAAAAAAAGATTATGGCCGCGGCCTTGATTGCTGTAGTTGTTAATTCTGCGCTGAACCTGGTCGCGCCTCGTTTAATAGCGCACACTGTGGATGCGTATATTATTTCTCGGAATTTCCATGGCGTTTTAGTATTTTCCGCCATAATCTTAGTTATTTATTTGTTTGGCCTACTTACCAGCTATTTACAGACAAGGCTGATGGGCGGCGTAGGCCAAAGAGTATTGTACCGTTTAAGAAACCAAATCTTTAACAAGCTCCAGGAGCTGCCAATAGCTTTTTTTAACCAAAATAAAGCAGGGGATTTAATTTCTCGTATTAACAATGATACGGAAAAGATTAACCAATTTTTTTCCCAAGCCCTAGTACAGTTTATTGGTAGCATTTTCCTAATGGCAGGCGCGGTTATATTTTTATTAAGCATAAAGGTGCAATTAGGAGCGGCCACTTTGGCGCCGGCGGTAATTCTGTTAATTTTTACGCGAATGCTCTCTCCTTGGGTCAAGCGAAAAAATTTAGTTAGTTCGCAGTCCCTTGGCGGTATGAGTTCTGAAATCCAGGAAAGTTTAAACAATTTTAAAGTTATAATTGCCTTTAACCGGAGCGACTACTTTAAAAAACGCTTCCAGGAAGTTAATGATGTAAATTATAATTCCGCATTAGGCGCTGGTGTTGCCAACGTTACTTTTACTCCTATTTATGGGTTAGCTTCCAACCTTGGCCAGTTAATTGTGCTTGTTTATGGTATAGCGTTAATTGCCTCTGGCCAGTTTACCATTGGGCTTTTAATAAGCTTTCTCGCGTACGCCAGCAATTTTTATAACCCTCTTCGCCAATTAGCAGCGCTTTGGGCCAGCTTCCAGGCGGCTCTTGCCAGCTGGGACAGGGTTCACGAAATTTTAGTTATGGAAAATGATTTACAGGACGTAGTAGAAGGCCGGGCTGCTAAAAACAGTAATTTTATTTTGGAATTTAAAAATGTAAACTTTAAGTACCCGGACGGTAAAGAAGTTTTGCGTCATATTAATTTAAGTTTAGAGAAAGGTAAAACTTACGCCCTAGTGGGGCCCACCGGGGGAGGAAAAACCACTACGGCTTCGCTAATGGCAAGGTTGTATGACCCGAGCATAGGGCAGGTTTTATTGGACGGCGCAGACATCCGCTCCTATTCGTCTAACAAAAGAACCAAAAAGATAGGTTTTATTTTGCAAGAACCTGTCTTGTTTACCGGTACTGTAAAGGAAAATATTTTATATGGCAATGAGCAATATTTGGATAACAGCAATGAACAGCTAGAAGGCATAATCCAAAAAGCGAAACTGGAAGGTTTGCTTGAACGTTTTGACCAGGGCCTTGAAACAAAGCTTACAGCTAGTGGCGATGCCGTTAGTCTTGGACAAAAACAATTAATTGCTTTTATGCGCGCTGTGTTAAGAAACCCGGATTTATTAATTTTGGACGAGGCAACAGCTAATATAGATACTGTTACCGAACAGTTACTGGAAAATATTTTGCAAAACCTGCCCTCCAAAACTACCAAAGTAATTATTGCCCACCGTCTTAATACCATTCAAAACGCCGACGATATATTCTTTGTAGACAGCGGAGAAGTAATTGAAGCCGGTTCTATGGATCATGCCATAGAAATGCTTCTTCATGGAGCAAGGAAGAGTTAAAAAAATTATTTGGCTTTTATAAGAGGGGAATACAACATTACGCAACAAAACAGTTGCGTAAATTTAATATATGGTTTATAATCCTTGTATGTGGTTTTGTAAATTGATCACTTTCCAAAACTCAAAGGTATAATTAACTAACAAAAAATATATGGAAAATGCCATACAAGACGCTATTGTAAAGGAATTTATAACTACTGCGTCTAAGGAAAAAGTGTTTCAGGCAATAAGCGACCCAAGCCAAATAGTTAAATGGTTTCCCGACGCTGTTGAAGGGGATTTAAAAACTAATAGCAGAGCAACCTTTATTTTTAACGGTCACGGAAAAGCTCCTGTCTATATTGTTGCGGTTGAGCCAAACAACTATTTTGCTTACCGTTGGGTTCCGGGCAGCAACAGCGACCCAAAAGGGGCAGACAAGGATATTTTAGAGCGTCCTACTACCCTGGTTGAGTTTAGGTTAGAAGATGTTGCCGGCGGAACAAAAGTTATGCTTAAAGAGTCCGGCTTCTCTTCCCTTCCGGCTGAAGCAGTGGAAAAAGCTTTTGGCGAAAATACTCATGGTTGGGGCTTTATGCTTGGTCGCCTTGAAAAGATTTTGCAACCGTAAGCCCAATAATATATTTATGACAAATGAAGCAGTAGTCTTTAATGCTCTTGGCGACCCAACTCGCCTAAAGCTTGTTAAGCGGTTGTCCAAAGGAAACTTTTTAACAATTACTCAAGTTTCTTTGGATTTTGGCATTACTCGGCAGGGCGTTCGTCGCCACATTCAAGTTTTGGCAGACGCAGAGGTAGTTTGGCTTGAACCAAAAGGCAGAGACGTCCTAGTCCATTTGAATCCGGTAATGTTAGAAAAGGCCAAAAAATATATTACGAAACTAGAACAGCAGTGGGGCACTCGTCTTAATGCCTTAAAAAGCTTCGTGGAAAGTTAAATTTTCAGTCCAAAAAAACTCATTCAGTTGGATGAGTTTTTTTTGCGGTAGGCCAGCATTCGCGGCTGGAAAATTTATTTATGGTAGTTGTTAAAATAGAGGGCCGGGAAGAATATATTTTTTGACGGAAAAATGATAAATGTTCAGAATTTACCCCTTGTCTGGTATCCAAAGGCGAATTTGTTATTTTTGCGTAAATCATTACATTTTAGCAGTAAATACAATGAAATCAAGTTAATGAAAGCGCAGTTTTATACAAAATTTGCATTTAAATCTATTATTATAATAATTAATTTATGGTATAATAAATATGAAAATAATTAACTACTGTTAATTTTATTTAATCCGAAACAAAAATTTAAATAAATGAATTTAAAATATTTTTTATTGTCATTATTTTTAGTCTTTGGCTTTTTTTTTACAACATCTCAGGTGAAGGCCGCAGAAATGGTAGGTCATTGGGCGCTTGACGAAAGTACCCAAGGGGCGACAGTTGTTGACACCGGTACAGGAAGCAATAACGGAACCCCCAGCGGAACCGGCGGGGGTCCAAGTCCAACAAGTACTGCCCCAAGTGTTACTTTTAGCAACCCAAGAAGCTATTATTTTAATGGCATAGACCAGCATGTACAAATTGCGAGCAGTTTTACTTCTGCTGTTTCTGTGACGTTTTGGTTTAAACCGTTGGCAAACGGTTCCGGTGGTGGTAATGACCAATGGTACAATGGCAGCGGATTGTTTGACGCGGAAATATCAGGAGTAACCAATGACTTTGGTGTTACATGGTCTGCCGATCATGTAGAGTTTGGTATTGGCAACCCAGACATAACTATACGTTCGGGTGCTTTGGCGCTTGGTTCTTGGTATAGTGTTTCCGCCACTTGGCAGAAATCAGACGGGGCCATGAAGCTTTACATAAACGGCAGTCTTGTGGATTCAGCAACCGGTTCTTTGAATAACCGTATCTCTACTAATGTTAGGTTTGGTAATGAACTTTCGGGAGCCAATGCTCACTACAAGGGTTATATGGACGATATTCGCACTTTTGACGTGGCGCTGGATGCATCGCAAGTTCAAAGCATATCCAACGGCAATTCAATTACTTTAACCGCCGCGGACAACCCTACTGTTCAGTCTGGCTCATCAGTTCCTTTCCCTCCGCCTATAACACCCGAGGAAGGTAAATTTATTTTTAAAATTAACAACGGTGCCACTAGCACAGATTCTTCTTTAGTAACATTTACCAGCAATGCAAAGCAGGACGTTACACTTATAAAAATTTCTGAAAACGAAGTAATGATCTACCCTTGGATAATTCCATATTACAACGGGATGACTTGGAATTTTTGTTGGATGAAGACAATCTGTTCTTTGGGGAAGCATACAATATATAGCCAATTGCTTAATGCCTATGGTTTAAACAGTCCTATTTTGAGTGCCAGTATAGACTTAGTCCCAAAACAAGCTACATCTACAGACAGCTTGGCTACATCTACCACCCCGACGCAGCAGGCAAGCTCCACTCCTTCGCAGTTAGCAGTTCCTACTTTTTTTAAAGGTCTAACGTGGGAAGAAATATATCAACCACAAAATAAGTTACAAAGTAAGTATATGTTTAACAAAAATTTAAAGTTTGGCGACATAAATGAAGATGTTAGACAGCTACAAATATTTTTAAATGCCCAAGGTTTTGCTCTGGCAAATAATGGTCCGGGTAGTGCTGGCAACGAAACTTTTAAATTCTTAAAATACACTTATTTACAGTTATCTAGATTTCAAAAACAATACCAATCTTCAATAGGGTACGCTCCAAATGGAGTTTTTGATTTTAGTACGCGTAGGGTAGTAAACGAACTGAATAATAAATAGTTATTTGCTACTTTACACGTACAGCCCTCAAGATTAAAGGGGGACAGGTCTGAATTTTTGAGATTTTATTTTATATTCTTTACATATATAGGAATTAGGAGTTATAAAAAATACATAATGAAGGTGAAACAGCAATAGCGTAAGTCCTAGGAAGGTTAACCTATGAGGAAAACAAAAAATTCATCTAATCGGATGAATTTTTTTTTGCGCTAAATTCACAAAAAAAGTTGGAAAATTTATTTGTATTCAGGAATAGGTGCTTATTGACAGTCTAAAATTAAGTTGGAATTAATAATTAAAACTTTATTTGTGAAAAGAAACTCAACAATATTTCTTCAGATGGCAATTGCGCTCATTGGCATTGGCGCTGTTGCTCTCCTGCTTTGCGAACCTCAAATTGAGGGAGTGAATGCGCACGCCACGAACTTTGAAATATATTTTAAAGATCCTTTTCTGATGCTTGTCTACATAGGGGCCATTCCTTTTTTTATAGCACTAACTCAAGCATTTAAGTTACTTAGGCGCATTAGACAAAATATGATATTTTCGAAAGAGGCCGTCAAAACTCTACGGACTATAAAATTTTGCGCAATAGTCATTATTGGTTTTGTTTTGGCAGAAGAAGTCTTTATTATGTTGAACCATGAGAGCGACGATCCCGCGGGAGGGGTTTTTATGGGCGTCCTTATTATTTTTATCTCTATTATTGTAGCCACTGCCACAGCTATTTTTGAACGGATTTTACAATCTGCGGTAGATATAAAAATGAAAAATGATTTAAGTGTTAGTTAATAGTTGCGAACGAATGGAAAATTGAAAAAAATTAGAGCTTATGTTAAAATTGCGTAAGTTAAATAAAATTTTTGTGTTAATCGTCAATTGTTAAAAGTTAATCGGTTCGTATATGACGCTATTCCGGCAGAGCCGGACCACGCCCCACTGTGGCATTTAACGGTTATGGTAAGTGTTTTTTACAAAAGATAGATTACCCCCCAACGGACATCTGCTAAATCGGGGATCTGTTGCACCAAGCGAAGTTCCAAAAGCTTATAATATCCCCATCCCCAAAATTTATGGTTCTTCGGGCGATGAAAAGAGCTGGTAACAAAAAAATCTTTAATCGGTGCTGCGAGATTTTTTATGATGACCTGCTTTGTACCGCAAAAAAGTTTATTTGTTTATGGTAGATATTAAAATGGAGTGATGGTGGTAAATATATTTTTTGACGGAAAATGTCAAAAATTCAGACTTGACCCCCATGTTTGACTCTCATCAAAAATTTTAACGGTAGCCATAATTTTTGTAGTTTAATCATTTGCCTGCAAAGTAGCCCAGCCAGCTATCATCTACTCCTACATCGCTTATGCTTCTAGAAACGCCTTCCCCTGAGCTTAAATCTTGCTTTAACCAATTATCAATATCACTTTGTAAGTTTGACGGATCGTCATTAAACTTTTTTGAGTAGGTCACAGAAAATACAGTATTGCTAATGGAAGATATCTTCATTATATAAAGGTCTCCATAATTTTGCTCAGGATGAAGTGTTTCTGCAATAATAAAATAGTCATCAAGTTTTGTGATATTATCAGAGGCTGTAAATTTGTTAATTAAGGTTGTATTTGCATATCCAGTAAAGCTAGCGGAAATATTTTGTGCAACGCTTTTTGAATCAAATGGCTTTATTGACCAAATGTTAGGAACATAAAAATTTAGTATTAGTTCTTCATCGGGATTAACCAATCCTTGTCCGTTAATGGCGTAATAAGAAGTCCAAACACCAGAATTTTTATCAAACTGTATATTCTGTGGTCCAAAATCTTTTCCTGTAAAGTATAACTTCAAGTCATTAGGAGTGATATTCTGCATAAGACGAGCGAGTGTTTGATAACAAGAATTAGAAACTAAAGAGTCGTGTCTGTAAGAATAAAGATCTTGAACGGTCGCATGGGGATGTTTTTTCGCATAAACTTGAATAAAGTTGGTAAGTACATCTATTTTTTGTTGGTCTGTTGGAAATTCTTCTGGACAGGTAAAAATGTCTGCCTGGCTACTGTTTTGTGTTAACGCGATTGGAGCGGCGGGGATTTGAGAATTTTGATCCGGATTTCTGTTGCAACCCACTGCCATAAGCAGGACCGCAGGCACTAATAAGATAACTTTTTTCATATATAAAATTAATTAAGTATTTGGATTTAACGCAGACAGGGAGAGATCAGACATTTTGCTTTTGATAATATTTTCTTTTTTAACCCCAGACCATTTTTTTATTTGAATTTTTCGACGGCGGACTTCGGATAGGGTGAGGTAAGTTTCGGCATAAATAATTTTACCGCCGCCGTGGGTAGTTATCCAGTTGGAACCGTGAGCGGTATTGTGACGTTGTTCTCTATCTGGTAGAGAATTTGCAATGCTGGTGTAGAGGTGTTATCTGGGGTACGGAGGATATAGAAGTAGAATATAGTAATAGTATATCATGAGTTTTTTGCCCCTCGGCTATAGCCTGCTGCGCAGGCTTTTATTCGGGACAAAATATGCTCCCTAAACTCGTCCCACTTCGTGGGATTACAAGCAAGGGACAAGGGGGTCAGGTCTGAATTTTTGACATTTTTTTTTTTTGATAAGGTTCATTCTCGGCCATTTTTCAACTTGAATTTCCTTGTGGCGAGCTTCGGCTAATGGGGGTATCGTAAAAGTAACCAATTTTTATTTTGGTAGATCTGCTCTGTACGGCTGGAAAACTTATTTGGCTTTGGTTAGAGAGATTTATATTAGCATGTGTCGGACATTAAAGGCTTTTAATGCTCAGCAGGGCAGGGTTTAGTTTGCTGTTAGTACTACTTTTGCTGTTGGAGTATTGGTTGAGATATCAAACAGCAAATAGTTTGCATTTATTCCATATGTCGGAACAAGGCTATTTATTGGGACAAGTAAGTTGGTATTATCAAACCAGAGAATATATCCAGAAATATAGCCTATATCGTTTAGTTGTTTGTATAATTTATTCGAAGTGTTGTCAGCGATTTTAAAAACGGTTTCGTCTATTAAAACTTTAGAGTCATCAGGTGTCCAAGGATTTATTGGCAATGAATTAAACACGTAGGGTTTTAAAGTTACATTTTTCCCTGTATCAGGATAAAAGATGTCGAGCGAGTGCTTGTTAACATTATTATATAACATAGCGTTTCCCGCATGAGACCATTGGAACCATTGCAAAACTGAGCTGTTTGAGATTGGGGCACTTTCTACAATACTGCTTCGGCCTGTATTTATATCAACTGAAATTAAATGTGTTACTTGAGTATTTGAAACTGAATAGTTATAGTAGTAAATCTTAGCGCTATCTCGATCCACTGTCATAGATTGAAAGTCAACTACTTTTAGGTCTTTAAGTAGTTGCGTTTGCTGGTTTGTTATTAAATTATATTTATATACCGCATATTCCAAATCGCAACAATTAGTGTTGTAAAGTTGAGAAATGATTAATGTATTTTTATCAGCCCAAGCTAAAGTGGTATGTTCACCAGTAAACCGAAAATTGGCCTTATCTCCAACACTCATGCCCCTAAATGAGTAATCCTTAGTAGTTGAACTTCTTGTATTCGTAGTTGAAAAATTAATAACCTCTAAATTATCGCCAGTGTTCTTGTTTACTGAGGCTGTCAGGATATCATCGAGAGAAACATCTTGAGTTCCATGAGTTCTGTCATGGGTGACCTCTGCTCCAGTTAGCCTTTTAGTAATTAAGGATTGTGGTAGGGATTTAGCCGGAAGGCCTGCATTAATTTTACTTTGGCCAGATGGGTTTTGCTCATTGGCTGTCTTAGATAATTTACACCCCGCGGCCATCAATAGGACCATTGATAATGCAAAAAATAATTTTTTCATATTCTTTAGTGTTAAATATAACTAACCCCATTATATACCTAAATTGCTTTAAACAAAACAAAAAAGTTCTCCGTTTGTCGCATTGGAAAACCTTTGATCGCTAACATTTATAAGAATTTACAACCTTCTGTAATTAGTAGGCCATCTCAAGACAGATGGAAAACTTTTCCCTCATTGATTAGAGAGATTTATTCTAGCTTGCAGCCACCTATGGTTGCAACTTAATGGAGTCGCCAACAAAATTTTGTGCTTCATCACATCCATGCTCTAGTCCTGAGCCATCGTCGTATCCTGTCCCACATGCAGGCACAAAGAGCAAGACGACAAGGGGGTCAGGTCTGAATTTTTGACATTTTTTTTTTTGATAAGGTTTATTCTCGGCCATTTTTCAACTTGAATTTCCTTGTGGCGAGCTTCGGCTAAGGGGGGTATCGTAAAAATAACCAATTTTTATTTTGCCTCTCGGTTTCCTCACACTTTGAGTGATTGCACTTGGGATAAAATATGACCCTCAACTCACTAACCTGCGATTGGCTCGCTCGGGACAAAATAAAAATAGCCAAAGAGTTGGCTATTTTTATTTTGGTAGCCCTTGTGGGCGAGGATTGGAACCAGCTAATAAACGAGCTGAAAGAGTGGCAACGCTTTTCTTTAACTGAAAAAGCATACAGTATTTAAGGCTTTTTATATTATAACAGACACTTTTTAAACTACCTATTGTGATTAGAAACGGTATATCCCCCCATAACTTAACTTATGAACTGTAAGCACACCGGCAAAAATAACAAAGAGTGTAAGGGCAATGCAATGCTAGACGCTAATTTTTGCTACTTCCACAATCCAGCAATACAGGAAGCCGAGAAGCAAAAAAACAGGGTAACAGGGGGCAAAAATAACGCTGTGAGGGCAATGGAACTGCTAGAGCCGCTAGAAATTCAAACG
>JBBREH010000025.1:0-20687 GCA_038203095.1 Candidatus Doudnaibacteriota bacterium
TGCTTTCCCTTACAAATAACTTCATAGGAACCGCAGTATTTACACTTTTTTTAAATGGCATAGTTAATTTATGTTAATAATTTACCTTAAGTATGCCACTAATTAACAAATTTAAGCGCTAATTTTAAGTATTATCTCAAATTGCTAGATAAAAAAACGGGCAAATTTTTATTTTTTGTGTCCATATAAATTTTTACTCTTAATTAAACACTTTTTTATTATTATACTTATAATACCACAATCGGGCTGCGAACTCAATTATTGGATAATTTTATCCACAATACCGTATTTTTTAGCCTCATCTGCAGTCATCCAAAAGTCACGGTCAGTATCGGATTCGATTTTTTTAACAGGTTGACCGGTGTGTTTTGCTAATATAGCGTTAAGCTGGTTTTTCATGCGGGTAATTTCATTTGCAGCAATGACAATATCTTTTTGCTGGCCTTCCGCACCGCCCATAACTTGATGGATTAAAATACGCGCGTTAGGTAAAGAAAGTCGCTTACCTTTTGCCCCGGCTGCCAAAAGTACAGCGGCGGCGCTGGCCGCCTGGCCAATGCAAATAGTGGAAACATCTGCTTTTACATGTTGCATTGTGTCATACAACGCCAATGCCGAGGTAACACTTCCACCCGGGGAATTTATATACATTTTAATATCCAGCTTGCTGTTGTCCGCATCCAAAAATAATAGTTGGGCGATGACAGTATTAACCACCGCGTCATCAACCGGCTCACCCAAAAAAATTACGCGGTCTTTAAGCAAACGGGAATAAATATCATACCCCCGCTCCCCCTGCGGGGATTTCTCAATGACCATAGGTACAAGCGTCATAGTAAGTTTCCTTTCAAAATTTAATTAAACTAATTTTACCCACAAAGTCCACCGAAGCTTTAGCGAAGGTGGATTCTATTACCATTAGAATAAGGGTCATAAAAGTAGTTGGCAGTTAATAGTGAGTAGCTCGTAGGGGCTGGCTTTAGCCGCCCGTGAGTGTGCCGATTTATCGGCTATCACTGCTCGGCGTCATTCCGAGTGCATCCGGGGAATCTTTTAATTTTTTTTTACCAATAAAATAAATTAAAATCCCAAAAACAACTGTCAAAATCGGATAAACCCAATAATGATAAGTATAAATTTTTATATCATAAACAGGTGGACCCAAATTGGGAACTAGTCTGTCAAGAAGCTCTGCGGTATTTGGTTTGAGTTTATATAGCACCTGGACAACATTGCCTGTAGCAAATAAACCTGACACGAGAGTTGGCGTAAATATTTCCTGAGAATTTTTTATAAGCACCATATTTTTGTCATTGAACGTAAAACTTACTTTTTGAGTCCAATAACAGCCCTTGTTAGATCCGTAACAAGATTCCGGTCTGCCAATATACGTAATTGTCGCTTTGGTTTTAGCTGATTGTTTATAAAATAAAATGTTACTGTATAAATACACAAAACCTAAAACAACAAGCGTCAAACTGACTAATATAATTACCAAATTAATTTTTTTATTCATTTACGTAGATAAATTAGAAATTAGAATAATGGGGTTAAAACCCTATTATTGCTTAACTTCTTCCACAGGTGCTTCTAATTTTTCATCTGTTGATATTTCTTGCGAAGCATCTGATTTTCCGACTTCCGATTTTTCCGACACTCCGACTTTCTGATCTTCCGACACTCCGACTGCTACTTCCTCGCCACCCAACTTTTCCCCGCTAATATCAATCTTCCACCCTGTTAAACGCGCGGCAAGGCGAACGTTTTGTCCGGCTTTGCCAATGGCTAGGGAAAGTTGGTCTTCGAGTACGCCAACCTTGGCTTCTTTTTTATCGTCATCTAACTGAACATTCAGAATTTTAGCAGGCGAAAGGGCGTTGGCAATAAATTTAACCTGGTCGTCGGAAAATTCTATAATGTCAATTTTTTCTCCGCCAAGCTCAGCCATAACGGTTTGTACACGGCTACCTTTTTGGCCGACACAGCTACCAATAGGGTCAATGCCGTCCTGGGTGGAAATAACAGCGATTTTGGAGCGCGAACCGGCTTCGCGCGCCACAGCTTTAATTTCCACACTGCCGCTAAAAATTTCCGGCACTTCCAGTTCAAAAAGTTTGCGTACCATGTCCGGATGGCTGCGGGACAAAGTAATTTTTGGGCCTTTGGTTGCGGGCTCAACATGTAAAATTAAAACTTTTAAGCGCTGGCCAATGGCGTATTTCTCGCCGCGAATTTGTTCGCTCGGAAAAAGCACACCAGTTGCCTTACCCATATCCACCAATATGGTGTCGCCTTCCACTCTTTGTACAATACCGTTTTGCAAAGTGCGCTCTTTAGCTTTGTAATCGGAAAACTGCAAATTCCTCTCGGCCTCACGTAATTTTTGAATAATCACTTGCTTGGCGGTTTGGGCGGCAATGCGGCCGTAGCTGGTACCGGTTTTAGGGGTAATGTCGGTGCGAATTTCCTCGCCGATTTTGGCTGACTTCTTCAATTTTTTGGCGTCCTCAACTAAAATGAATTTTTGAGGATCTTCTTCAACTTCGCTGGCATTCTCCACCACGGTTTTCACGTCAAAAACTTTGGTACCCATGGTTTCCGGATCAAACTCCACCACAATATTCTGGTCTCTCTGGCCGTAATCTTTCCTAAAAGCCGCGGCCAAACTGGCCTCTATCATAGAAATTAAATCCTCTCGGCTAATGCCTTTTTCTTCGGCAATTTGGTCTAACGCTTGCTCAAGTTGTTCGTTCATAGTTCTCCACAAATCACTAATTACACAAATGAAGACAAATTTTTCTGCAGTTATTTGCAGCACTTGTTCTCATTTGTGATTAGTGGATTATTTATAAAAAAAGATGAGCATCGCTCATCCATGAAAATCTAGCCCCAATCTTCTACTGCATTCACAATTATTATAGCAGGTTTAAAGGCTTTGTCAATATCGCTGTATTCCAGCAGGCAAACATCAATTCGGGGCGTTAAATTCAAATATTTCTGATTTCTTAAAAAATACATTTTTACCGCGGCCAAAATTTTCCTTTGCTTATAAACATTGACCGATTCCACCCCTTTGCCAAATTTGTCGACTCCAACAGTACGAGTTTTAACTTCCACAAATACAATCCGCTTTTTATCGCTAGCAATAAAATCTATTTCTCCCAATTGCTTACCCTTTTTATTGTATTCGTTTTTAGCGATAATTTTAAAACCTTGTCTTTTATATTCTTCTTGTGCATGTTCTTCGCCCAACTGGCCAAGCGTTTTGGGCTTGCCTGGCAAAGATGGTTTCGTTTTTAGGAATCCAAACATAAGCTACAAAACTACAAATTTAATACTACTCTACAAAAGCCCGCTAAAGGAATTTCCTTTTGTAGATTTTAGTAGTTTCGTATAATTATTTTGGTAGATACTTCAGCCTTACCTGTTCCTTTTCCCAAATCGTTTTTTCTTTGCTAAAATTTTTAAAAATTGAAGCAACCAACATTACTAACCAAATCGCCCCAATCAAACCTATCAACCAGGCCACAAAGTGTGTACCAAAAAATTTGATATTCTGGTAACGGCAGCCATACCAGACCAACTCGCTTAAACCAATGGTTAAAAATAAATGGTAAAATTTAACTCTGTACTTAGCGTCTACGGGAGAAGGGGCTAATGTGCCGGCAATTTTTAAAACAATTGCCAACAACACCAAAATTCCACCAAGAAATAGAATTAACTTTTCTCTGGGATCTATAAAAGCACCGTTGATTTGAAAAAGGTTTTGATAAGTAAAAAGTTCTTTTAATTGCATAAGTCTATAAATCTACTAATTAAATACTAATCTACAAAAAACTACAAATTGAAATTTCCTTTAGTAGGTTTTCGTAGTGTGCCCACTGTAATTTATTTCTCAAATAAAACCGCATAGTGATACCCGTCCGCGTTTAATTCTTTAATTTTTCTGAATCCTGCCAGCTGCAGCATAATTTCCAGCTTTTCCTGATCTAGACGCCGCTCCAGCGGCGGACCAAAAGGAGTAAAAGTTCTTTTCCATTCCACTGCCACTAACCGACCAGGACTTTTTAAAATTTTATACACATTTTTTATTAATTGCTCACGATCACTCAGTTCATGGAGAATATTTCCAATAATAACCATATCACAGGAATTGGGAACAATATCCAAAAGTGGCTTTGCCAAATCGGCTCTAATAATCCGAACATTTTTATAGCCAAACTGGTTGGAAATAGAAACCGTTGCAGCCAATTTTTGCTCCATAACATCCACGGCGTAAACTGTACCGCTGGGGCCAATCATTTGCGCAGCCGGCAACACGTAAAAGCCGTTTCCACAGCCCAAATCAGCCACCGTCTGGCCCTGCATTAACCCACTCTGCGCCACTACCTCCGCCGGATTTAAAAATTTTGTTATTGGCATTTTGGTTTTAAATTAATGCGATACTCCGGATAGTGTTATTAAAGCAATTCCGTAAACTACTAAAAATGCGAACGCGCACCCTCCGGTAAAAATCGCACCGTTAATTATTATATTTCGCTTTAAATCTTTTCTATAAAAATAAAACAGCGCTAGATTGCCTAAAAATAAATATAAAATAGCTATTAAAATTACGACAATTGTTTCTACCGAATTTATGAGATAGCCGTTCTGGCAGTAGCTATTTGTTGTAGGACGACTATATGAGTTTACAACTATTTGTTTTTGTAAATCGATATCAGCTTTTTTACAAACATTCTCAACTAACGATACCGACCATAGTAATGCAAATATCCAGACTATTGAAAGTAAAAAAGAAATAAGCTTCATCATTTTTGTTTTAGCTAACTTATCACTCAATTTGAATTCAATCTATCTGTGATCAATTTAACTGTCCCGGGCCTTCTGTCCATAACTCTCTGTAATGTTGTTTGAAAATTATGGCTTTTTCTCTCCTCAGGAAATTTGTGTAAAAAAATAAAAAGTTCATGGACTATGTCTTTATCTGAAAGGCTATTGTCTGCACATCTTTCCATAAATAATTTAAGCTCAATCTCTCTATTCGTTTTACCATGCGCTCTATCTACCCCCCCCTAAAACTTCTACCTATTTCATTTAACCACTTATTCATAAATTTATATTTCCTTATATAATTTTTCTATCCTTGTCACCTGTTGCTTGTCGCTTGTCTCTATTAATACCCCATTTATCTGCAGCACACCATCTTCTTCGATTTCGTTTTTAAATTTTCTTTCGGGATGCAAAAATTTTTCCAGGACATTTTTAGGCTTAACGCCAATTACGCCGTCGCGCGGGCCGGTCATACCGGTGTCGGTAATGTAGGCGGTGCCTTGAGGCAAAACCCGTGAGTCGGCCGTAGCAACATGCGTATGAGTGCCGGTTATAAAACTAACCCGGCCATCTACATAATAACCCATGGCAATTTTTTCGCTGGTAGCTTCCCCGTGGAAATCTACAATTATTATATCACCTTTTTGGCCTTCCTGCTTTATAACTGCGTCAATAGCCAAGAAAGGGTTGGAAATTACCCCGTCAAACTGCTTTTCCATAAAAACAATGCCATTGAGATTAACAACGAGAAACTGTTGATTGACCAAATTGTAGTTAGGCGATTTATCGGCTGTATTCTCTCCATTTGAGCCCATAAATGGGCTGACTACAGGCTTAGAAAATCTGTAATACCCATGCCCCGGCACCGGACTTTTGTCCTTACCCAAAAACTCATAATTAACCGGTCTAATAAGTTTGTCATACTTTTCAAAGCATTCAGCCGATAAAGCTTTTTTGTCAAAAATATGATTCCCGCCGGTAAAACAGTCTATACCTAAAGAATCGATTTCCGATAAAGTGCTGAGCGTTACCCCTTTACCATGAGCTAGATTTTCCACATTAACAATAGTCACATCCGGTACGTATTTTTTCTGCCACTGGGGCAAGACTTCCTTGAGGATCTTCCTGCCAGGCTTTCCTACCACGTCACCGATGAATAGTATTCTAGGCATAACATAAAGGACTAAATAAGATGTGCCATCCCGCACGAGTGGATCCGAGATGTGGTATCCAGGTACTGGAATAAGTCTTGTTTCTGGATCCCGGATATTTTTTGCCGGTAATATCCGAATCACAAAAAATTCCGGGATGACAGCGTGCGGTTATCTGCGTTATCTCTTCTTAATCTGCGTATCTGTGGTTCTATCTTGCGTACTCAATCACTCTCGTCTCTCTAATAACATGAACCTTAATCTCACCAGGGAACTTAAGCTCCTGTTCAAAGCGGTTGGCAATTTCACGAGCCAGTTTTTGACAGGCTAAGTCATCTAGCTTAGACGGTGTAACAAATACTCGAATTTCACGACCGCCCATAATAGCATAGGTTTTTTCCACACCTTCATAAGAATTGGCGATATTTTCCAAATCTGTCAGACGTTTAATATAATGCTCAAGCGAGTCTTTGCGAGCTCCCGGACGCGCGCCGGAAATGTTGTCACAGGCGTCAACAATAATAGCTTCTACACTGTGCGCGGCAACGGCTTTACCGGACACGTCTGTGTCCGCATGGTGGCTGGCAATAGCTTCAACGACGCGGGCATCGAGTCCGAATTTTTCCGCCACTTTTTTACCCAACTCTACGTGACTGCCTTCCAAATCCTGGTCCAATGCTTTGCCAATATCGTGCAGAAGCGCGCCTTGCTTGGTAATCAATACATCAGCTCCAAGCTCTTCGGCCATAAGCGCTCCAATTTTTGCCATTTCCACGCTATGACGCAAAATGTTTTGCCCGTAAGAAGTCCTAAACATCATTCGACCGACCAAATGAACCAACTTGGGCGGAAAATTGGTAATGCCTAATTCGTAAACTGCCTGTTCTCCGGCCTGTTTGATTTGCTCATTAATTTCTGCCTTGCTTTTTTCATAAGCCTCTTCAATTCTAGCCGGATGAATGCGTCCGTCAGCAAGCAGTTTTTCCAAAGTCAGTTTGGCAATGTGCCGGCGAATGGAATTAAAACCGGAGATAACCACAGTATCGGGGGAGTCATCTATCAAAATTTCCACACCCATCATTTGCTCAAATGCTCGAATGTTACGGCCTTCTTTGCCAATAATTCTACCTTTCATTTCTTCGCTGGGGATTTGAACAGTAGTAGTGGTAACTTCCGCGGTCACTTCACTCGATACTCTTTCAATGGCCTGTGCCACAATATTTCGGCCTTCGCGCTCGGCATTTTCGTGGGTTTCAGCCAAAAGCTTGCGGTGAAGACCGACCATTTCTTCTTTCACGGTCTTTTCCGCGTTATCGAGCAAAACTTTAGCAGCTTCTTCTCGGGTCATGCCGGCAATTTTTTGCAGGTTATCCAGCTGCTTTTGGCGCAGTTCTTTAATTTCTTCCTGAATTTGCTTGATCTGTTCACCCTTGGCTTCCAAATCCGCTTTAGACTTATCTAAAGTATTTGACTTTTGATCGAGCTCTTTCTCCTTTCGATCAATCCTCTCTTCGAAGCGCACAATTTGTGAACGGAACTCCGACTCCTGCTTTTTAGCCTGCTCCACAATTTCCAAACCACGGGTTTTGGCATCCAATAAAATTTCTTTTTCCGTATTTTTGGCACTCTCTAAAATCTTTTCGGCATGAGCCTCGGCTCCGCCAATTTTTTTACCGGCTTGCGACTGGCGGTACAAATAACCGCTTGTTGCCCCTGCAACTAATCCAACTAAAATGTATATAACAATTAACATAAAAACCCTTACAATCTGAAAAGTAAGGAAGGGAGCAAACAGCAAAAAAGCTAATTTCCACCAGCTGGCAGATTAAATTAGCGGTCTTTCTTTCTTAAAAACTCTTTACCTATGATTATAGTCACAGAATTAAATGAATAAAAAAGACGAAATTTGCTTAAATACTCTCTTGTTTGCCTAACTTTACAGAAATTAATCAATAAATTCAACATCCCTAATTTACCACAGTTTGGCGTCTTGGTCAAACTTAGAGTATAATTAGAATAATTAACAATCCGAGAATATCAAATGCGATCCGAATGCACCCGATTCTTCTCCTTTCTCAAGCCCTGCGAAGCCTTGGTGTAGTATGGTTAAGAGAGCTAGAGCCTGCTCTGAGAGGAACGAAGGAAAAGCTGTTTTGGTGCATTCGTTAGCCTCTCGGATTTTAGGAGCTCGTTTTTATGAAACACACCCTACCCGCACTCAATTACGACTACGCTGCGCTAGAACCGTATATTGATGCTAAAACCATGGAAATCCACCACACTAAGCACCACCAAACTTACGTGGACAAATTAAACGCGGCTTTGGAAAAATATCCCCAGCTTCAGGGCAGGCCGGTTGAAGAATTACTTACGGACTTAGCAAAGCTGGAAGTTGGAGATAGCGACCGAACCGCAATAAGAAACCACGGTGGCGGACACTATAATCACTCGCTTTTCTGGAAATATTTAGATCCAGCGAATAGAATAGATACTTTGCTGGTTAAAGAAATCAACTCAACTTTTGGCTCAACCGATGAATTTAAAAAACAATTCGGTGACAGCGCGGCCAAAGTTTTTGGTAGCGGCTGGACTTGGTTAGTAAGAAACGGAGCAACTTCCAAACTGGAAATAACAAATTTCCCCAACCAAGACTCGCCTTTATCAGTCGGGCTCCAACCAATATTTGGTCTAGATGTTTGGGAACACGCCTACTACTTAAAATATCGAAACAAGCGCCTGGATTATATTGAGTCGTGGTGGAAAGTACTAAAGTTGATTTAAGCGCTGCGGCCTAATACAAAAAGTCTCTCCGGATTCGGAGAGACTTTTAAAATTTAAATTATTTTTTCTCAATTTTTTTGACTTCCTTATTTTTTCTCATTCTCGGTAAATTATCCAACCGCTCTCTCACGTAGTAAAGTTTGGCTTTAGAAACGGTTGTAGGCTTGCTAACTTCCAACTTGGCAATGTTGGGGGAGTGCAGAGGATAAATTCTTTCTACACCCACGCCGTAGGAAATTTTACGGACCATAAAAGTGCCGTTAACGCCTGTGCCACCTTTTTTTGCAATTACCAGGCCTTCAAAAATCTGCACGCGTTCTTTGCTACCTTCTTTAATACGCTGGTGAACTTTTACCGTATCACCGACTTTAAAAGGAGCGAGAGTTTTTATCTGGCTGTCAGAAATATTTTTAAAAATGGGCATAATCTTATAAATTTCTAATGTTAGATATTAATAGAAATTGGTTAAAATTAGGAAATTAATTGTCTCTGTAACAAACAATATCTATAAATCTCCATTAATTTCAACAAATTTCTTTATAGGGTTTTTATTAATTTACTATTTAAATTTTCTAATACTTTCTTTAAATCATCAGCCAGCTCACTTTCCGCCTCAATCCAAGTCTGATCCGGCAGTTGAACTTCTATCTTCTTGGCATGCAAGAACTGCCTGCTCAAGCCTTTTAGCTTAGTTCTTTTACTTCCATATAGTTCATCGCCCATTAGCGGGTGATTTATAGAAGCCATATGCACACGAATTTGATGAGTTCTACCTGTGTGCAATTTTACCATAACTAAGGTATAAACGTCAACCCCGGGTTTGTATCCTTGTATCCTTTTATCCTCAAATATAGGACTTAAATATTCTAAAACCTTATATTCTGTTACAGCCTCTTTATTTTCTATAGGATTTTTAGTCGTTTGCTTCCTAAAATCAGTTCGGCTCTTTCCCATAGGGCTCTCTATAAAACCATGATGTTCTTCCACTTTTCCGCAAACCAACGCAATATATTCCTTTTTAACTTTTCGTTCAAAAAACGCGTCTTTTAAATGCTCGTATATTTCTTGAGTTAAAGCCACCAAAATTACGCCACTCGTGTCTTTGTCGAGCCGATGCACAATTCCCGGCCGATGCTCCTCACCCACCAAATGGATATCTTTAAACTGATATAAAAGCGCGCTCGCTAAAGTTTCACCCTTAAATCCGGCGCCCGGATGAACTACCATTCCCGCCGGCTTGTCAATAATGAGTAGTCCGTGATTATTATATAAAATTTTAAGCGGTGTGTTGGTAGGCTTGATTTCAGATTTTTGATTTAAAATTTCAGATTCCTGGTACAAAATTTTATCATTAACCCTAACCACAAACTTGCTTTCCAAAACCTTCTCGCCATTAACCAAAACCTTCCCCGCTTGTATATCGCGCTGAATTTGCGATCGGCTGATATTTTTTAGCTGTTCTGCCAAATACTTATCGAGCCGGGTTTTTAAAGTTTCAACAGTTAATTCGTGAATCATGCAATCTGTTAAACAATTTAACAAATACACAACAGTTGCTTATTTGTTTAATTGTTATTTTGTTAATTTGAGCAAATCCGGCCTGCGCTTTTTTGTCCGTTTGAGGGCTTCTGTCTGTCTCCATTCTTGAATGTTTTTGTGGTGACCGGTGAGTAAAACTTTTGGAACTTTAAATGCTTTTCCTTTTAACTTTCCACTTGTCAGTTTCCACTTCTCCGGCTTAGTGTACTGGGGATATTCAAGCGTCATTAATTCTTGGCCGTGAATATCTGTAGTCGCGGAAAACGACTCATTGTCAGCCGATTCATCTTTTCCCAAAATTCCGGGACGCAGGCGCATAACCGCTTCGCTCACAATAAGCGCCGGCAGTTCCCCTCCCATTAAGACATAGTCGCCAACAGAAATTTCTTCATCCGCAAATTGTCTTATACGCTCGTCAAAGCCTTCATACCGACCACAAACCAATATCAGATTATTGTACTTAGCCAGCCGCTGAGCGGTTGCCTGATCAAATTTTTTTCCTTGTGGAGTTAATAGTATCACGCGCGCCTTTGTAGGGGAGGGTCTAGACCCTCCCCTACGTGCTAATTGAATTGCTTTATACAAAACATCAGCCCGCAGTACCATCCCCACTCCGCCCCCATACGGCCGGCCGTCAACAGTTTGCCTTTCGTCCATCCCAAATGCCCGCAAATTTATAGGCTTAATGTCTAAAAGTTTTAGCTTCAACGCCCTTCTCACAATTCCAAAATTCTCCACAAAATTTTCTATAAACTTTGGGAAGAGAGTAATAATTTTTATATTCAATAACTTCTTTTCCATAAT
The DNA here is from genome assembly GCA_038203095.1 of Candidatus Doudnaibacteriota bacterium. GTDB lineage: Bacteria > Patescibacteriota > Doudnabacteria > UBA920 > UBA920 > PALSA-1336. The sequence goes on from JBBREH010000025.1 coordinate 11,106, forward strand.
TAAGGCTTATTAGTACACAAGTAAACAAGCGTTCAAGGATACAAGCGCTTGTATCCTTGTCTACTCATTGGCTTGACGACTTCTTTTCAATTATATCATTAAAATAACCCCGAACCTCCATCTTAAAATGGAAAATTTTCGGGGTTATTCTTTTATCTGTGCAATCAGTTACCTATCTACGTATCCGCGTTCTATAACTTAAATTCGTCTATAGAATCGTCGGAAATGCTGCTGCTTGCCGGCGCTGCTTGCTGGCCCATGCTCATTGAGCTGCCCTGATGGCCGCCCATGCCGCCTTGATTATAACCCATACCGCCTCTATCACCCATTTCTCTGCGGGGACCGCGGTGAGAACCTTCCGGTTCATAGATTTTCAGGTTGACGCGGGCTTTGCGCTTGGCGCCCACCACTCTTAAAAGAGTGCGGACAGCTTTTGCGGTTTGACCCATGCGACCAATAACCTGGCCCATGTCTTCGGGGTTCAAATGAAGAGTAATTAATACTCCCATTTCATCCACGACGCGCTCGGTTCTTACATCCGTCGGATGGTCTACCAAAGCTTTGACAACATATTCTACAAATTCCTGGTCTTGTTCCATAAATTTCTGAATTTCTGATAGCTGTAATGTTGCTTTCGACCTGTCAGCAATTGCTATCTATGAGGATATTATAATTTATGATTGTAATGATGTCAACAATCAAAAACTCCTTCCGGCATGGAAGGAGTTTTATTTAAAATAATTATTGTGCCGGAGTTGCGGACACAGCCTCCTCAACCTTGGCTTCTACAACCTTTTCCGCTTCAGTGGCTTCTGCCGGAGTTTCAGCCGAAGCTACGGGAGTAGCAACGACAGCTGCTGCAGGCTCTACGGCTTTTTTCGGAATACTAAAAGCTTTTACCTTTTTACCTTCCACAAATTTTTTATCAACAAGAAGGTTATGTACCGTCTCGCTTAGCTCAATTCTTTGACCAAGCCAATACTTTAAACGTTCTTCCTTAACCTGAAAAGCTTTTCTGCGTGGGTTGTAGGAACCTAAAATTTCCACAAACTTTTTATTTACCGGCATTTCTTTTTCCGCCAGGACAATTCTAAAATCAGCCTGGTTTTTTTTGCCGGTGCGTTGTAATCGGATAGTTAACATAATTGTTTAATTCCTCTCATTTTCAAAGGAGAGGCTAGGAGAGGTTATTTATAAATCTGATAATTGTCCTTAAATAAACTCAGAATTTCCTAAGCAGCAAACTCAGAAACCTATATTTTATCTTTGACAATCTTCGTGAGCGTGTTGATATTCTAGCATTTTTCCGCGCAAACAGTCAACAGTAGCCGCTTTTCTGTCAAATGGTCTCCCGTGTAGCGTGCCCATTTATGGGCGAACAAAGAACCAAAGAAGCCGATAAATCAGCACGCTACAAACTCTTCTATTGACTCTCTCTCTCTCTTTCCTGCTACTTTATTTTGACAAGCCTAGCTAGGCAACAAAGGAGAGGCCGTGAACGAAAATCAGAAAAGGATGATAAACTTAGTTTCGCAGGTTTACAAGATTGAGGTAGGGGATTACCCCCGATTTTAAACTCGGAAACAAAGGTCTTTTGATTGCAAACTTGTTTGTAACGTCGTATGGTGGTTATTTTACCATCAAGGACATCAATAATTGCTGTGTCGGCGAACTGCTCAAACAGCTTGCCTAAGTACATCTATTTCTCACGGCAGGCAATCGGGTCTGTCGTTTCCGGGCCACATATCAAACTGATACTGTGGCTTTTTCTTTTTATGTTCTGTTTGTCTAATTTTTTCCATAATTGTGGAATTTTTCAGACTTTTTTTAAATAGCCTTGTAGCGAATTAATTTTTTGGACCAAAATTTGATATTTTAGCCAAAATTGAAGTTAAAAATTTTGATGTTTAACTTTAGTTAAGCGGAAAAATTGTTAACAAGAGTTTGGCAAAAGAGCAATTTTTGGACAAAAATTAATTCGCTACAAGACTAATAAGAAAATTATATTTGTCTACACGGTAGTTAGCCCATTTATGGGCTGTTAATTAATCAGCTCAGCCGATAAATCGGCTAACTACACCTGGAACGCTTATCAATATTCAACTTTTATAAAAAGTGCGTTAACTTTTCCGCTTAACATGAGCATATACCCATCCAACAACCCCCAAAATAATTATGGCTATAATTATCAAATCGAAATTATGTAGTCTATCCCTTAAAGTATTCCAGTTTTCACCCAGCTTCATACCAATAAACGCCAAGAGATAGGTCCATATTACACTCCCCACAAAAGAATAAATTAAAAAAGGAGTTTTGGGCATACGGGCAATTCCCGCGGGCAGAGAAATAAAAGTCCGGACAACCGGTAGGAGACGGCCAACAAAAGTGGAGAAGTTGCCGTACTTGGCAAAAAAACTGTCGGCCATATCCAAATCATGCCTAGAAACTAAAACGTATTTACCATATTTCTCAACCAAAGGCCTACCGCCAAATTTACCAATTTCGTAAGTCACCCAACTCCCAAGCATGCTCCCGACACCGCCGGCAATAGAAACCCAAAATAAATTAAATCGACCGGTAAAAACCAGGTAGCCGGCAAACGGTGCGATAATTTCACTAGGCAAAGGAATGCAGGCGCTTTCTATAGCCATAAGTAAAGCCACTCCGCTGTATCCAAGCGCGGAAATAGTATGAATAATGAAGGTGGTGACGACGGATAAAAGACTAGAAATCATGAAATAACTTTAGCAATTAAACAATTTAACAAGCTCTGTGTTTTGCTTAATTGTTTATTTGCTAACATGTTTAATTGGCTACTTTGCAAATTCCTTTGCCTGTTCTAATTTAACCGACAGCAACTTAGATATCCCATCATCCCCCATTGTTACCCCATATAGCATATGCGCCTGAGCCATGGTTTCTCGATTATGAGTAATGGTAACAAACTGGGTTTGATGGGCAAGGGTACCCAAAATTTGGCCAAAACGAATGGTGTTGGCGTCGTCCAGTGCCGCATCCACTTCATCGAGCACAACAAAAGGCGAAGGAAAACAGGACAAAAGGCTGCACAACAGTGCAATGGATGTCAGCGCGCGTTCTCCCCCGGACAACGCCTGGATGCTTGCCAATTTTTTATTAGGTGGAGTGGCTTTAATGTCTATACCCATAATGCCGGACGCTCCTTTTTCATATTTTTGTACAATTTTCTCCTCCGGTCTAAGTTGTTCCTGTCCCGGCCGATCTTCTTCTTGATGATCGACTGACAATTGATTAAGTAATTCACCGTCTTTGTCATCACTCTTTAATATGCTCAAATAGGCGCGGCCGCCGTTAAACAGTATACGGAAATAAAATTCAAACTTTTCATTAATTTTGTGGAAAGATTCGTTAAACCTTTGCTTAATATGAGTATCCAGCTCCTCAATAATTTGCCTCAAGTCTTCCATGCCTTTTTTAAGATCGCCAACCTGCGTGCTTAAATTAGTAAAACGCGTTTCGGTTTCCTGGTATTCCTTTAAAGTCAACTCATCCATACCGCCAATGGATTCCAGCTGGTTTTTTAGCCGTATGATTTTAGCTTCTAAATCAGGTGTGGCCAATTCTATTTTAGTTTGCGCAAAAACCTCCCACTCATTTTGACCTAATATATTTTTTACTTCCTGCGCCAATGCGTCCATTTGCGTGTCGTATTTTGCCTTTTCAATGTTAATAGCCGACTCCCTGTCTTTGACTTTTGAGAGGCTATCCTGAGTATCCCTGTATTCGCCTTCTGTTTGGCGCAAAGTTTTTTGACGCTGATCTTCCTCCTGATACTGATCCTTAAACAAACTTTCAATTTTTAAAATTTCCACGCCTAGCGCGTTAGCTATTTTTTTTATCCTATCCTCTTCGGCCAAAAGCTCCTGCCAAAAAGCATCCGGCGATGAACTCTGAGCTTTTTTTAACTCCAAATCAAAATGCAGTTTTTCCTGCTCCAATCCTGAAAGCTCACGTTGTAAAAAATCCAAAGAAATTTTAGATTTACTCATGTTAAGCTGAGCTGCATTTACTTCACTGCCTAAAACTTCTTTGTCTTTAATTAATTTATCTAATTCCTGTTTAAGTGCCGCCATGCCCGCTTGGGGATCAATCACAGCCGATTTTGCTGCATTTTTAAACTTGCTAAAACTAACTCCCACGGTTTGTGCCTGAGCTTTTATTTCTTCCAAATTTTGGCTAACAGTTAAATTGCGATAAAAATTATTCCATGATGTTTCTAAAGATTCCAATTCGCTATCTACCAAAGCCCAGTCTATTTGAGTCGGATTGCTTAATTTTTGGGACAGCTCGTTTAATTTTTGATTAACTTCTTCCAAACTTTTAAACTGGCCGACAAACTGCGTTTCTGCTTCTATTTTTTCCTTTTCAGTAAGACTAATTTTATTTTTTATTTCTTCTATTTTTGTCTGCTTGCTGTGGACTTCAACCTGAAGGCTCGCCGCGTCACCCGAAACCGCAGTTTTTTGGCTGTGCATTTTACCGCGCACCAAACTTAAATCTTCCAGCAATTTATTTTTTTGGTTCTGGAGCTTACTAAGTTCTTCCTGGACATCCCTAAAACGCCCGCCACCAACCTCTCCCTGGCTTTCCATATGCTCTACCTGTTTCCTTAAATGGACAGATTTTTCTTCCAAAACAAACTTTTCTTTTTTCACTTCTCCCAATTGAGCCAAAATACCATCAATTACGTTTTTTAACTGCCAAAAAGTATTGCTAAAAAATTCTCGTTGATAAATTTTTAGTTCCTGCTCTATCTCCGCGCGAGCTTCCATTTTTTTTGCCTGGCGTCTAAGCGACTTTAAGCGCGGCTCTATTTCCACGATTAAATCTTCGGCTCGCATCAAATTTTGCGCGGTCTGTTCCAGGCGCCTTAAAGTTTTTTCGCGCTTTATATAATATGTTTTTACACCGCTAGCTTCGTCTAACAAATTTTTTATTTCTCCTGGTCCTGCTAAAATCATCTGGTCAATTGTGCCCTGACCAATAACCGTATAACGACTGGTACCAATGTTGCTTTTTAAAACCAAGTCTACAATATCTAAAAGCCGAACTTTATTGCCATTAAGCAAATATTCGCTCTCACCGCTGCGGTCTATTCGTCTGCCAATAGAAACCTCAGATGCATCCACGGGGATTCTTCTGTCGCTGTTATCAAAAGTAGCTGTTACCTCAGCAAAGCCCTGCCTAACCTTTTTATCTGAGCCGGCAAAAATTACATCATCAGCCTTTTTCCCGCGAATAAGTTTAGCGGATTGCTCACCAAGCACCCAACGTAAAGAATCGGCCACATTGCTTTTACCGCTGCCATTTGGACCCACAATCGCAATAACCCCGCTGGAAAACTCCAGCGTGGTTTTTTGCGCAAAACTTTTAAATCCGTGAATTTCTAAACGTTTAAGATACATTTATTTTTATTTCTTAGAAGAAATTGTGAAATATAAATTGAGAATTATGGTTTTAGGCCTGAATCGATAATTTCTGATTCCCAATTCAAAACTGATTCTGCTTCAAAGCATTCTCCGCGGCAGCCAGTTCGCCTTCCTGCTTGCTTGGGCCTTCGCCGCGACCAACTTCTTCCTGGCCTATCATAGCGGCCACGACAAATAGCTTATTATGGTCAGGTCCGGTTTCAGACACAACGGCATAAGTGGGAGTTACTCCGCGTTTTTCCTGAATAATTTCTTGGAGCTTACTCTTGGGATCCATATAACTGCCACCTTTAATAATATTGGGCAATTCCAGCAAAACTTCCCTCGCAATAAAATTGCCGGTTTCCTGGTAACCCAAATCTAAATACATTGCCCCTAAAACTGCCTCTATGCAGTTAGCCAAAATTACCTGACGAGCGCGACCGGTGTCTTTAGCTTCGCCGCGGGACATTAGTAAAAATTTTTCAAAACCAAGCCGCTTGGCAATATCAGATAGAATTTTATAATTAACCAGCGCCGACCTAAAATTAGTCAGCTCGCCTTCCGGATGAGGATAGTTGCGATACAAATATTCTGTGGCGGCTAATTCTAAAACCGCATCGCCCAAAAATTCCAAACGTTCATTGTGGGGCAAGGCAAAACCACGGTTCTCATTTAAATAGGACCGGTGGGTGAAAGCTGAAAGGTAAATATCGGAATTATTGATTTTTACTCTGAGTATCTTTTCAAGTTCTTTTTGATCTAAACTGGGCATTGGTTGCCTATCTCTAATCTTTTATCCTTGATCCTTATAAACCGCAAAGGAACAAAGATGAAAGATCAATATTTGATTATATTTTAAAGTTCTTCTGCCTTGCACCACTCAGGCTTAAAGGCTTTCGAATTCAGTACTCTCACCACTCATCCGTGTTCATGGCTAGAGCAGGTATCCGAATCCACCTAAGGCAGATGATTGGTTCGTGGTGGGCGATGAAAGAATCGAACTTTCAACATTCTCAACGTCAATGAGACGCTCTACCATTGAGCTAATCGCCCTTAACCTTTAAATTTATTACTCCTAGCACCGACTGTTTAATAATTTCTTTTTCCACATACTCCGAGTCCTTTTTTCGATTTATTGTCTCTAAAAAAACTGTTACCAAAAAACAATTTAAAAAAGCGGCGCAAATAGATATTAACACTGCCAGACCAAAAAGCAGTATCCATATTGTAGCAGAATGGTTTAAAACTGAAAACTCCTCTAAAGAACGGCCATTTAAAATTGCACCGTGCACCAAAGCAAAGGCAAAACCGTGGCCCAAAATGAAGACAAAGGCTGAAAGCGCGGCCAGAGAGGTTTTTTTTTGCCATGTAAACAAAGCTAATCTAAAGGACTTCAAAAACAATTGCCCACAAAGCACAGCATAAAGCATGGCTAAAAGCGCGGTGGCGGAAACTAGACTGGAAAACAGAGCAGAAAAAATCCAAGTAAGATGTGCCAGCCTAAACATGCCTATAATCATTAGGCAAAACAAAATTATGCCCAATGCTGTCAGACAAAATTCAACAAATACTTGAGGTTTAACCGGCTTTACGATTCCAGAATTCTTTGCCTCTATGCCTAGCCAAAACCAAACTGTTAAAGTCGATAGCGCAAAAACAACCGGTAAAAACCAACCCATTAAAACTGGTTTAAAATTCCCCGGACGGGCTAATTCGCCTATAGCTGCCAAAAGGCCGACTTGAGCCAACGCTAAAATCCACCAGCGCGGAGTGCGGCCGGTGGAAATTAACGATTTGTGGATAATTTGTAATAAAGTCAACATTTTAAACCGCTTGAGTTTTTTCTTCAGCTATAACTTGGGCCTCCAATACCTCGAATTCCGGGGCTTTTTTCTTTTCGGCCGGAATAACATCTTTAACGATTTCGGCAAAAGCTTCCTGCTCCAAAGTTTCATCTTTTACCAAACGTTCAGCAATGGTATTTAAGTAAGTCCGGTGTTTGGTTAAAACTTCGGTTGCTCGCTCCAGCCCCTGCTGCATAATTTTACGGACTTCATCGTCAATAGTTTTTGCCACGGCCTCACTATAATTCCGCTGCTCGCTAATTTCCCGGCCCAAAAAGACCATTTCATGTTGGTCACCCAAAACAATTGGTCCAATTGCTTCGCTCATTCCGTAGTTCATTACTAATTTTCTGGCCATTGCCGTAGCAACTTTTAAATCGTTGGAGGCGCCAGTAGTTAACTCACCGAACACCAATTTTTCTGCGGCGTAACCTGCGAGTAGCGCAGCAATTTCATCCAGAAAGCTTTGTTTGGTATGTAGGTGCTTGTCTTCAAACGGTAGTTTCATTGTATAACCTGCGGCGCGGCCACGAGAAATAATGGAAACTTTGTGTACCGGATCGGAAAATACAAGCACACTGCCCACTAGAGCATGACCACCTTCATGATATGCGGTAACTTCTTTCTCGGCAACGGATAAAATATGACTCTTTCTTTCAGGACCCAGCATGACTTTCTCAATAGATTCCTTCATTTCCGTGTTGCCAATTTCCTTTTTATTTAAGCGCGCTGTCATAATGGCGGCCTCGTTAATTAGGTTGGCTAAATCGGCACCGGAAAAGCCAGGAGTCCTCTCGGCAATTTTTCTTAAATTAATGTCTTTGGCTAGTGGCTTATTTTTGCTGTGAACTTCTAAAATTGCCAGTCGGTCATTAATGTCCGGCAAATCCAAAATTACCTGTCGGTCAAAACGTCCCGGTCTTAAAAGAGCGGGGTCAAGCACGTCAGGGCGGTTGGTCGCGGCCATAACAATTACATTTGTGTCTGTTTCAAAACCATCCATTTCTACCAAGATTTGGTTTAAGGTTTGCTCTCGTTCATCGTGTCCGCCCCCCAAACCGGCGCCGCGCTGTCTGCCTACGGCATCTATTTCATCCACAAAAATTATGCAAGGCGCGTTCTTTTTGGCCTTCTTAAATAAATCGCGTACGCGGGATGCGCCCACGCCCACAAACATTTCCACGAATTCAGATCCTGAAATGTGGAAAAACGGCACGTTAGCTTCTCCGGCCACGGCGCGCGCAAGCAACGTTTTACCAACTCCGGGAGAGCCAAGCAGTAAAACTCCCTTGGGAATTTTGGCACCTAATTGTAAAAACTTTTGTGGGAAACGTAAAAATTCCACAATCTCCTTAAGCTCTTCCTTGGCTTCCTTGGCTCCGGCCACGTCCGAAAACTTTACCCGATTTTTACGTTCGTCGTTTAGTTTTACCGAGCTTTGACCAAAGCTTAAAGCGCGGTTATTACTACCATTCACCTGACGCATTAGAATGTAAACAAAAACGGAAATAAGCAAAAATGGCAGTAAAATCGGCAAAACTTCCCCGGCTAAACCGGACCACTGACTGGGGGCTTTAACCTCAATGTTGGCAGCGCGAATTTTTTCTTTGCTAATACCGCTCTTGTCCAAAATTTCATAAATACTGGCGCTGTTACCTAAAGGCGCAGTTTGTTTTACGTCACTGCCTTTAACTTTCACCAAAACATTATCACCGTCAATAATAACCTGCTCGGCCTTGCCCTGGTCTATTAAATTTACCACTTCGGGCAATTTAATGTCTGTAGTTTTTACTTCGGGATTAAAAGTAGAATAGACCCAGCTAATAAACAAAAAACCCGCCAAGACTATAAGAATATTCCTAAAAATTTTTGCCATATTTTTTTAATAAAAAATAGTTAATGATGTGGCTTGTAATATTAAAATTTTTTAATGATAACGGAACTGTTGCCGAATGGGCTTTTCAAACGAAACTCTTTAGAGCTTATATATTATACAAAAAATCCCGTTGGGGCAAGAGAAAGCTCTTAAATCGATGTGTAGTTAGCCGATCCATCGGCTGTTCTGTAATAAGCTTACACCCATAAATGGATTAACTACGCTTCATTATGGAAGGCTAATAACTTACATTTTTGCCATATGATTTTTTTGGTGCCGGGGAGAGGAATCGAACCTCCACGGGATTGCTCCCACCAGCTCCTAAGGCTGGCGCGTCTGCCGTTTCGCCACCCCGGCTTAAACGGATTTACAAACATCTTCCTTATAATACTAGACCTAAGGCCATCTGCCA
>JBBREH010000026.1:0-19456 GCA_038203095.1 Candidatus Doudnaibacteriota bacterium
TTGCTTTCCCTTACAAATAACTTCATAGGAACCGCAGTATTTACACTTTTTTTAAATGGCATAGTTAATTTATGTTAATAATTTACCTTAAGTATGCCACTAATTAACAAATTTAAGCGCTAATTTTAAGTATTATCTCGAAAACAACTATGAACAACCTTGGTGAAAAATGCGGCGTGTTTGGAATTTTTGGGAAAGACTTGGACGTTAGCCGTTTAACTTTTTACGGTTTATTCGCGCTCCAGCATCGCGGCCAGGAAAGTAGTGGCATTGCCGTGGCTAGTGGCAATCACATTGACTGCTACAAAAACATGGGACTTGTTACACACGTTTATAACGAAGAAACAATTTCCAGCCTTAAAGGCCACATTGCCATTGGCCATAACCGCTACTCTACCAGCGAAGGCTCCCACATTAAGCACGCCCAGCCAATTGTGGTTAATGACCAACTCGCACTTGCCCACAACGGCAACCTACCTTCTGTAATTGCGCTAAAAGAATTTTTACAAGGTAAAGATATAGCGACCGATGATTGCAGTGACAGTGAGCTTATGGCCAAAGCTATTGGCTATTATCTTGACCATGGGGAATCCATAAAAGAAGCCATAGTTAAGGCTTACCCGCTATTTACCGGCGCATTTTCCCTGACAATTTTAACAAAAGATGCGCTTGTGGCAGTACGCGACACTTTTGGTGTACGCCCTTTGTGTATGGGCAAAATCGGAACCGATGGAACTGTTTTTGCCTCCGAATCCTGCGCCTTTCACACCGTGGGCGCCGAGTACGTACGCGAGGTTCAGCCTGGAGAAATGGTAATTGTTACCGAGGCCGGAGTGGAATCGGTCCAAATAGAAAAATCCCAAACCAAAGTGGATATTTTTGAATTTGTTTATTTTGCCCGCCCGGATAGTAATATTTTGGACACCTCTGTTTATAGCGTCAGAAAAAATTGTGGCATTAACCTGTTTAAAGAATACCCAATTAAAGCCGACATTGTTGTGCCGGTGCCCGAAACCGCCATTCCGGTTGCCACGGGTTACGCAGCGGCAAGCGGAATTCCGCTGGAAATGGCTTTAGTTAAAAATCGCTATATTCACCGAACCTTTATTCAGCCCGAACAGCACAGCCGGGATTTGGGCGTAAAATTAAAACTTACTCCCCTGCCGGAAGTTTTAAAAGGCAAAAGCGTGGTGGTTATGGATGATTCCATAGTCCGCGGCACTACTTCCCGCCAAATTGTTAAAATGCTTTTTGAAGCCGGCGCGCGCGAAGTCCATATGCTTATAAGCTCACCGCCAGTTAAATTCCCCGACTTTTATGGTATAGATACGCCCAAACAAGAAAAACTTATTGCCTCGCATAAGTCTGTGGAAGAAATTCGACAATTTTTAGGTGCTACTTCGCTCTATTATTTGTCTATGCCAGGCTTAATTGCCGCCACTGGCTTAAGTGAAGATTTATTTTGCACCTCCTGCTTTACCGGCCAGTACCCGATTAATTTGCTTGAACGCGCGAAAGAAGTTTCCGAACCGGTATATGCAGATGTCGCTTCTACATAAATACTAAATATATGAAACTTAAAATTTAGTACTTTTCGCGCTTTTAGTATTTAGTAGAGAATATATTATGAACGTCGCAATCCTAATTTCCAATGCCGGCACGGGCACCAACCTTAAAGCCATTATTGAGGGCATTAAGCTAGGTAAAATACAGGGCAGAATTATTGCCGTAATTTGTGACAAAGCAGATACGCTTGGTCTTATGCACGCTCGGGATAATAAACTACCAATTGAAATCTGCCCAAAAAAAGAAGACCTCCTGCCCCTACTAAAAAAACTCAACCCCGATTATATTTGTCTGGCTGGCTGGAAACAAATTATTCTTGACGAGGTAATCTTGGCGTTTCCCAATAAAATTTTAAACCTGCATCCAGGAATAATTCCTGACACCATCAACGGCACATCAAAAAATCCTGATGGCACCCCCGCGCTTTGGAACAAAGGAATGTTAACCACCAAAGCTATTTCCAACTTTCTTGAACAAAAAGCTACATATGCCGGTTCCTCCATTCACTTTTTAACTTTGGAATTTGACTTCGGCCCGGTACTGGGCAGATGCTTTGAAAAAATTGAAAATGATGATACTATAGATTCTTTATACGCTAGACTTAAAGTTAAGGAGAATCAAATGTATGTAGATGTTTTAACAAAGATCGCAGTTAATTAATCAAATTTTGTGAAAATAAAGAAAGAACAATTCACTTTTTTAAGCCAAGGGCAAAAAGTTCGTGGCACCCTCATAACGCCAACCAAAATAGAACGAAAAATTCCCGCAGTTATTTTTTTTCATGGAATGACTAGCAGTGAAAAAGGTTATATCCCTATTGCGGAAAAATTGGCCAAACAAGGTAAGTGTGGAATGACGCTAAGCATTCGAGGCCATGGAGATAGCGAAGGAAACTTCAATAAACTTACAGTTAAAAACGCTGTCCAAGATGGTCTGAATGCCTATAAATTTTTAATTGGACATAATTTTATCGATAAAGGCAAAATAGGTTTGTGCGGATCAAGTGTTGGTGGGGTTATTGTTTCCATTGTTGCAAAACAAAAAAAGGTAAGGAGTTTAATTCTAAAAGCTCCTGCTGTTTATACAAGAAAAATGATGTCCAGTATGACATACCAACAATCGATGGCGAAGGAAAATAAAATTTTTAATGAACTTAAAGATATAAATGACACTCCCTCCATTAAAGCACTATCAAGTTTTAAAGGAAGTTTACTGTTAATAATTCCGGAGAAAGACCAAATAATCCCTTTTAAAACTCAAAAGAATTACCTTTTAAATGCAAAAAGTACATTAAAGAAAAGGATGGTGGTAATTAAAAATGCCGATCATGGCTTGTCACGACAAAAATGGAAAAAGCAATTTGTTAGCGAAATGTTAAAATGGTTTAAAGCAACACTTTAAAAACATGAACAAATTCCTTACAATCCTCCTTATTTTTGCCGGCGAAGTTTTTGCCATCTTGGCCGAAATTAGTATATATAAATGTTTTTATAATTAAACAATAATTTTATGCCGAAAAATGGATTACAAATTTCAGATAGAGGGTATAAAAATGGCTGAAAAATCTAACGAAATTCACAGAAGAGGGCTCCTTAATGCCGGTTTTGGTTTTACTGGCGGGGTTTTGGCAATGCATGTGTATGAAAAATTTTCTTCTCCGAAAAATGAACAAAAAACACTGACACCCACTCAAGAACAGCAAAATATAATGGTAGGGGAAATGGCTGAAAAATTAGGAATGCTTGCAACATCCCTTTCAGCCTTGCTCGACACGGCTTTGGCGGAAGGAGATGGTTATAAGCTAACCATTTCTGGCTCACAATCAACTAAATATTATGGCATAATATCAAAAAAAAATGGCCAAGTACATTTTCAAGTACTTGAACGCCTCCAAGCTTAATAATAATGCATAAACTCTTAATAATCGGTTCCGGCGGGCGGGAGCATGCGCTGGCCTGGAAATTAAAACAGTCACCCAAAGTGGAGAAGATTTTTGTGGCGCCTGGCAATGCCGGAACGTCGCAGATGGCTGAGAATGTCCCAATTCCGGCAACTGATGTTTTGGCTTTGGCCACTTGGGCAGAAAAAAATGCTATTGATTTTACAGTAGTGGGTTCAGACGACGCGCTGGCTTTAGGCGTGGTGGATGAATTCCAAAAACGCGGGCTTAAAATTTGGGGCCCAAATAAAGCCGCGGCACAAATTGAAGCCAGCAAAGTCTTTGCCAAAGATTTAATGAAAAAAAACAAAATTCCGACTGCTGAATATCAAACTTTTACCGACTACAACTCCGCTCTAAACTATCTTGAAATAAAAGGCGTGCCGATTGTAATTAAGGCCTCTGGTCTCGCTTTAGGCAAAGGTGTAAGTGTTTGTAAAACTTTAAATCAAGCAAAAAAGTTTTTATACGCGGTAATGCGCGACAAAATTTTTGGCGATGCCGGCAGTGAAGTGGTTATGGAAGAATTTCTGCAAGGCCAAGAATTCTCCGTGCACGCGTTTTGCGACGGCAAAAATTTTAAACTATTACCCACCTCTCAGGACCATAAGGCTGTTTACAATGGAGGCCTTGGCCCTAACACCGGCGGAATGGGCACAATTGCACCGGTGCCGTGGGTTACTAATGAGCTAATGGAGAGAGTGTCACTACAAATTGTAACACCCGCGCTTATGGGCCTAAAAAATTTAGGCAGCCCATTTGTGGGCTTACTGTATCCGGGATTAATGGCTTGCGATGATGTAAGGATGGGTCTTGACCCATCTACCGAGAGGAATGGTCTAGACCATTCCCTACAAAACCAAAAAAGTATTAAGGTCATAGAATTCAACTCACGCTTTGGCGATCCGGAAACCCAAAGCTATATGCGCTTACTAAAAACCGATTTGTTTGATATTCTGGAAGCCTGCGTAAATGGCACTTTGGCTAATATTGAAATCGAATGGAGAAAAAAGTTTGCCTGCTGCATTGTTCTGGCCTCCGGCGGCTATCCGGATAAATACCAAAAAGGTTTACCAGTAATTGGCATTGGAGAAGCGGAAAAATTGCCCAATATAAATATCTTCCATGCCGGCACTACATTACTAAATGGTAATGTAGTGACCAACGGCGGTCGCGTCCTTGGAGTAACCGCAATTGCTGACGATCTGCAATCGGCCTTAAACAAAGCCTATACCGCGATAAAACTAATAAGTTTTGAGGGCATGCACTACCGCACTGACATCGGACTAAGGTCTTTGAACTATTCACTACCCACTACTCACTAACCACTTTACAATGATAAAATTAATCGCTTTTGACTGGAATGGTACACTCCTCTCAGATACTCAAATGACTCTAAAAGCTGAAAACAAGGCGATTTTGGCGGTAAAAGGCAAGCCTATTTCACTCAACAAGTTCAGGCAGACTTTTGACATCCCAATAATTAAATACTGGAAAACTTTAGGCTATTCCGATATATTTTTAAAAAAGCATCTCAATACCATAGAAGAAGTATTCCATTTAAATTACGAAATTTTTGCAAACCAAGCAAGAACCCGCGCCGGAAGCAAAGAGGTTCTGGACTGGTTGGAAAAACAAAAAATTCAACGGGTCATTTACAGCAACCACAACATCCCCAACATTGAAAGGCGGCTTAAAAGACTAAAAATTAAGCCGCTAATTAATACCGTTCTCGCCCGACATTTAGGCGACCACTCACAACTCCACGAAAGAAGTAAAGATAAAAAACTTTTTGACTACATAAAACAACAAAAATTTAAACCACACGAAGTTATTTCCGTTGGCGACACCGAAGAAGAAATTGAGATTGGTAAAAAATACGGTTACTATACCGTGGCCATAACCGGCGGCTATAACACTACTCCCCGCTTAAAAAAACATCATCCTGACTTTTTAATCCATAATATGCTAGAATTAAAAGGTATTGTTAAAAAACTAAATCGTTCCTGTATAAAATGATCGAGAGACATATAATGATTACGGAGGTCAATGAGGCAAAATCCAAAGGCGAACGAGAACACAGACTAGCCATATTCAAGGCTTTTTTAAATGGATATACTGATGAGATACCGTCTGAAATTATCAGACCTACAAAAGCAGACGGAACAAAAAACGAAAATTTTAATTCATATAAATGCCGAAAAGGATTTTTTCTCAACATTGAGAGTTTCGCCCGTAGTGTTATTAGAAAAGGCTTCATTTCTAATCCAGAGATCTTGCAGAAATGTGAAGAATTTTTTTCTTTTCGTCTTAATACAATTAAACAAAAAACAGATGCCAACCGAATTACTGCCGGTGAAATTCAAACAGCAAATAATTTTTTAAAATTAATTATTGAGGAATTATCCAAACCAGCATGACCAAATCGCAAATAGGAATAATAATGGGCTCCGACAGCGACCTGAGCGTAATGCAGGAGGCCGCTAAAGTTTTAGAAGAGTTTGGCGTAGAGTTTGAAATAACAGTTTGCTCGGCTCATCGCACTCCCGGGCGGGCGCACGAGTACGCCACCACTGCTATTAAGCGCGGGTTAAAAGTAATTATTGCCAGCGCCGGTGGCGCCGCGCATTTAGCGGGCGCAATGGCTGCCAACACAACTTTGCCGGTAATTGGCGTGCCCATTAACTGGAAATTAAACGGCCTGGACTCCCTGCTCTCCACCGCGCAAATGCCGCCGGGAGTACCCGTAGCCACAGTCGGCATAGACGGCGGCAGAAATGCCGGACTGCTAGCATTGCAAATTTTAGGAACTTCCGATGATGCAATAGCAAAAAAATTATCCGACAACAAAGAAAAAATGGCTACCCAAGTAAACGAGAAAGCTAAAAAATTGGAAGAAATGGGTTATAAAAATTATTTAGAAAATAAATAATGCAAAGCGAATACGCCAAATCAGGAGTTAATTACCAAATTATGGAGCCATTTAAAATGGCTATGATTGAGGCCGGCAAAAAAACTTTACACTTTCCGGAAAAACGCGGCGTCTATATTAACACAGAAGCCACCCACGCACACGGCGCGGTTTTTGAGTATCGTGGAACTAAGCCCCACATTTGGTGCAAAACCCAGGAAGATTTGGGCAACAAAAATTGGATAGCGGAATGGATGTACCAGCAAACCGGCAAAAGCTATTACGATTCCATTGCCATCGACACAGCCCTAATTGTCGTTAACGACGTAATTGCCCAAGGCGCTATGCCCGTGGTGTTCAACGACCAGCTGGAAGCCAGCGAGAGCGAGTGGTATGGTGATGCCATACGCGCCAAAGATTTTGCGGACGGAATGGTAAAAATTTGCGAAGAAGTGGGCATGGCTATGCCAGCGGGTGAAAGCGCCAGCGTAAAATATCTCATTAATCCGACCCCACCGGTTAAACAAATTGCCAGTTTAAGCGGTTCGGTAACAGGCATTATTGCTCCTACCCAAAATTTAATTACCGGCCAAAAACTTCAGCCGGGTGACCATATAATTGCAGTATCATCCAGTGGCCTACACGCTAATGGAATATCTTTAGTCATAAAAAAAGCGTTGGAATTACCTGAACAATTTTTAACAAAACTACCCAATGGCAACAACTTAGGGCAAGAAGCTCTAATCCCAACCAAATCTTACGTACGGTTAATTGAAACCCTGCTAGAGCACGCCATAGAGATCCACGCTCTCTTGCCCGGCACCGGCGACGGCGTAGGAAAAATTGCTTTTGACAAACGCCCTTTTCAATACCGCATCCACTCTTGGCTAACCGTGCCACCACTAATGCAATATTTTCAGGAAACAATCGGTATCGGCCTAGAGGACTGCTTAAAAACCTTTAACTGGGGCGTGGGTTTTTATATTTTTACACCTGCCTCAGAAGTTGATAAAATACTAAAGCTGGCTTTGCAAGCAGATTATGAAGCTGTCGATGTTGGAGTAGTTGAGGAAGGCAAACGCCAAGTAATTTTTGAACCTGGCAATTTAACACTAAACCCTCCGGGAGAGTAAAAAGTATTAAGTATATTGTATTTAGTATGAGACAGCGGGGTAATTTCCAAATACTAGATACTAAAAAATATGGACTCCGTTAGAAATGCTAAATAAAATTAACTGTCATTTCTTAAGGCTATAATCTACAAAAAATAATTTATAATTTAAAAAATATGATAACTTCTAACGAAGTAAATAAACCCACAATCGAAAAAAACCTTGACCGCGTTTTAGAAAAAACTGACTTAAAAAATCTTGGCGAACGTCGCCAGGGAAAGGTGCGGGATATTTATACCCAAGCCGACAAAATTATTTTGGTTTCCACAGACCGCTACAGCGCTTTTGACAGAAATTTGGCACTTATCCCATTTAAAGGCCAGATTTTAACTCAGGTCAGCAAATGGTGGTTTGAGAATACGGCGGATATTATCCAGAATCATATTATAGAATGCCCCGATCCAAACGTGGTGATTGTTAAAAAATGCAGTGTTATTCCTATAGAAATGGTGGTTCGCGGCTACATTACCGGCGTAACCGGCACTAGCCTGTGGACTTTATACCAAAACGGCCAGCGGGATTTTGGAGATTTCATTCTGCCCGACGGAATGAAAAAAAATCAAAAACTTCAAAAGCCCGTGCTAACACCGACAACTAAATCCGACGACCACGATGCACCTTTAACCACCAAAGAAATTATTGAACAAAAAATCGTTCCCGAAGAACTTTGGAATAAGCTGTCGGAAACCGCTATAAAATTATTTTTGCGCGGCCAAGAGCTAGCCCTCAAACAGGGCTTGATTTTGGTAGATACCAAATATGAATTTGGCTTAGACCAAGATGGCAAACTTGTGTTGATTGATGAAATTCACACACCCGACTCTTCCCGTTACTGGCAAGCCGACTCATACCAGGCTCGAATTGATGCCGACCAAGAGCCAATGAACTTTGATAAAGAATTTCTGCGCTTGTGGTTTAAAGCCAACTCTAACCCCTACGAGGACAAAGTCCTGCCCCAAGCTCCGGCCGATATGGTTGCCGAGCTAGCTTCCCGCTACATTCAAATTTTTGAACAAATTACCGGGAATAAATTTGAGACAGATTTAGAAACGCCAATTGTGGAGAGGATAGAAAAAAACCTAAGCAAATATAAACTACTATAATATGCCCGATCGCTCTCACGAAAAATCAAGGGAAGAATTACGTACTCAGGTCGAGTTACCAACTGTTGCAGAAGTCATAAAACAAGGTAGCTTGGCCGCCAAAAACAAAAGCGGTGCTTGGGAATGCCCCTACTATGCAAGAACCGACGAAGAGACGGAACTGGTTAGAGCCTGGTATAAAGGCTTTTATGGAAATGATTAATTTTATAAATAACCACGGGCGCTGATAAATCATTCACCATCAGATGGTGCTGGATGAACCCGCAAGCTACAACTATGTTAACATCTATAAGCCCAATAGACGGACGCTACCAACAACAAACAGAACCGCTAGCTCAATTTTTTAGCGAGCAGGGTTTAATGCGTTACCGGGTTTTAGTCGAAACCGAATATTTAATATCACTTTCGGAATTGGGTTTGCCGCAACTTAGAAAATTCTCCGATGACGAAAAAGTTTTGTTAAAAAAATTGGCTAATGTTTCAGACGAAGACGCGCAAATAATTTCTGACATAGAACGAATCGGCCACAAAAATATTCTCGCCACCAACCATGACGTTAAAGCTGTTGAGTACTATTTGAAGCTTAAGCTGGCAAACACGTCACTCAAAAATATTTTGGAATGGATCCACTTTGGTCTAACCAGCGAAGATACCAATAATTTAGCTTATGTATTAATGCTGGGGCAAGGAATCACCAATGTAATCCTGCCTGGCTTACATGAAATTATTTTTCGCTTAACCGGACTGGCGCAAAAATACGCCGCCTCGCCAATGCTTGCCCGCACCCACGGCCAACCTGCCTCCCCCACTACCTTTGGCAAAGAAATTAGGGTCTTTAAAGAGCGCTTGCTTAGGCAAGTTGAACAATTAAAACAACATAAATTCCTTGCCAAATTAAACGGTGCCAGCGGCAATTACAACGCTCATTTGTCAGCCTACCCCAAAGTCGATTGGATAAAATTCAGCCAGGACTTTATCGAAAACCTGGCTACCAACTACCCACTACTCACTACCAACTTGTTTACAACGCAAATTGAGCCCCACGACTCCTACATTGAAACGTTTGATTGTTTAAGAAGAATTAACACCATATTAATTGATTTCAACCAGGACATTTGGCGTTACATTTCCGACGGTTGGATAAAACAAAAAAAGATTGAGGGAGAAGTTGGCTCTTCCACTATGCCGCATAAAGTTAACCCCATAAATTTTGAAAACAGCGAGGGCAATTTAGGCTTGGCCAACGCTCTGCTGAATCACTTTGCTATGAAGCTGCCAATATCCCGCCTCCAAAGGGATTTGAGTGACTCCACTGTGCAAAGAAATTTTGGTCTGGCTCTTTCTCACTGCCAAATTGCCTACAAATATTTACTCCGTGGCTTGTCCCGAATAACTCCGGACGAGCAAAAAATGCTGACCGATTTACAGGCACATCCCGAAGTAATTACCGAAGCCCTTCAAACCATTTTAAGACGCGAGGGGTCAGCGATGCCTTATGAAAAACTTAAAGAACTCTCCCGGGGCGAAAACTTGAGCCTGGCCGACATTCATAAATTTATAGACGGCCTGGAAGTGTCTGACAAAGTAAAAAAAGAACTCAAAACCTTTACTCCGGAAAACTATACGGGATTAGCATCGAAATTAGCGTCATCTTAAACAAAATACTAAACCATCATCAAATTATAAAGCCCTCCATTAAGGAGGGCTTTATTTGAAAATATAAAAAATCTGCCGGCATTTTCGAGAACGCCGGCAGGTTGAGAATGGTAACTATTACTTCGGCATAAGCCAATAAGCAATAGACCTAAAGAAGGCAACCATCACAATTATGAGTATCTTCCCGAGTATCTCACTCGAGTTTTCAAAAATCACAGCCCAGATGATAAACCCGTAAAACAATTCCCCAATAATGAGGAAAATCCAATTGACAACCTTAGTAGGCAGGTCAATTTTTTCTTTTTCATTCATTGTCTTCTCCTTTTAATTAAAAGAATTATTATACATTTTAGTGCAATAAAACAAACATATAATATTATCTCTGCCATTAAATAAGCCATAAATATCATAAAATATTCCGATTGATGACAGAAATATTGACACTTTTTAATTTATCAAGTATTATCATTCCATGATAAATATTCAGAATATCCTGGAAAAAGTCGGACTTAAGCCCAAAGAAATAGCGGTTTATTTGGCTTGTTTGGAGTATGGACCAATAGATATGGCTGAACTGGCCAGGCGGGCGGGATTAAAACGCCCGACGGTTTACAATTTAATTGAGAGGCTATTAAGAGATAATTACTTAATTCTGATTCGCAGGCACAGGCATACCTTGTACGATGCGGAAAACCCCAAAAAACTTTTAACCCAACTTCGCGCGCAGGAAAAAGAACTTGAAACAGTCCTTCCGGAATTGGCAAAAATCCGCAGCCAGAAACAAGAAACGCCGGTGGTCTATATGTTTGAAACTCCCGAATCAGTTACAAATATCTACCGAGGCTTATATAATGAAATTAATAATAAAACCGAAAGCCTGTTTTTAACCCGCGTTGATGATATTCAAAATACAGTACCCGAAATTTTAGACGAGTACGTAAAAAAAGTTACTAATGGGGAAAAACATAAACTCAGGGAAATTGTTTTTGATAACGAGCCCGGGCGAAAATACGCTAAAGAACTAAAAAGAAAAGCGATTAAGCATCCCCTACGCTTAATACCTACGGATTTTGAAATTTTTAATGACCTGGTAATTTTTCCACATAAAGTATTCATTTCATCGTTTAAACACAGAGTTACCGGGACTATTTTTGAAAATAAGGAAATTGCCCTAACTATGAAAGCCCTTTTTGAATGGGCTTGGCAAAATTCAAAGGAAAACTAAAACAACCTCGGACATCCCGAGGTTGTTTCTTACTACAAACTACTCACTACCAACTACTCACTTTTCTTCCCATCCCACGGCTCATCTGCACTCGGCCCATAAATAGAAGGCACCAAACCGCCGGCCAGACGGATATAAACGCTAAACTGGCCGCGGTGGTGGATGCTGTCATACATCATCATCCAAAACACGTCCATAGCCCGCATTTTCATCCCGGCAAAATCCACCAATTGGTTTTTTTGATCATCACTCGCGGCCTTAATGGCCTCCATAGAAGCTGTATGATTTTTTTCTAATACGACCAAAATTTCTTCCATGGTTTTTGGTATTTCTCCCCCATAAACGGAAAAGTCTATTTTACCTGCCAAGGCATCTACATTTACTCGTTCTTCCAGAGCGAAATTGTAGGCCAATTTCCCTGCACTGCTAGACTTTTCGTGCGGTTTAAAATCTAGCTTATCTGCCGGATACGCCTTAAGTACCTTTACTGTGG
The DNA here is from genome assembly GCA_038203095.1 of Candidatus Doudnaibacteriota bacterium. GTDB lineage: Bacteria > Patescibacteriota > Doudnabacteria > UBA920 > UBA920 > PALSA-1336. The sequence continues at coordinate 12,066 of JBBREH010000026.1, forward strand.
TTTGGAATTCGCGTTCCTTAGTTGCTAAAAACTTTTCTGTTTCAGACATATTCTCTCCTTGTCCCCCAAGCGCTCTATGAATATGGCCTTTGGGCGGAATTAATTTTTGACTTATGAATGCCTATTATACCACAAATTTTATATACAAAAAAATGCGCTTCTGCCGGTTGGCGGGCTGACGCGCGTTTCTTAGTTTCGCTTCCTAGATAAACTTTAAACTTGCTTATTTATTCCTCGCATCAAACAAGAAATTTAGTCTTTATCACCTTCATCGGCTAAATTTTGCTCTTTGGCTTCCTGCTTCACCTGCTCAAAATTTAGATGAACTTTGGCTGCCGCTTCTATTTTGCCCAATTTTTGCATCCGGCTTTCCGAAAACTTAAGTTCGGAAAGCGTTTGATGAATTTCTTTTTTGGCGCTAAGCCGAATGTCTTGATTAGACAATGCTTTAATTGCATGCTGGCCGGTTAAAACAATTTTTTTAGGCCGGGCGGACAAAATTTTGTATTCTCGAATACGATTATGGGCAAATGTGGCTTTGAGCTGGGCTTTAGTTTCTTCAGAAAGCGCAAAATTTAAACGTAAATTTTCCTGCGCCCGTTTGACCGGATACAAAACATCACCGGGATTGGCCGAGGTGGCGGCAAAAGCTGTTCCTGTGAGGGCAGCAAGCCCCAAAACAAAAGCTGTGGCAAGTTTAGCCACATGAAGCCTTCCAGCCCGGATAGGAATGGCCGAGCCGTCCTCTACCACAGGAGCCTGAACCACCAGCATGATTTTTTGAAAAATCTGTGCCTGGAGGAGCGGACTTAATTCCGGATTAGCAACTTTTAACTGACGTAAAGCCAGCTGTTCCCGACGAAATTTATTAATATTCCAAAGCATAATTTTTTTCTAAAACAGACTTTAATTTTTTTAACGCGCGATGTTGTAATACCCGCACGGATAGAGAATTTTTTTTTAAAATTTTCGCTGTTTCTGTCACAGAAAAATCCTGGATAAACCTTAACTCTAAAATTTGTCTGTACTCCGAAGTCAGCTTGTCAAAGGCCGACTTAACCATTGCTATATCGGCCTCCACCATAAGTTGTTCGCATAAATTGTCTTGACTGGCATAAGCTACGGCTTCATCTAAATCCGTCAAAATAGGATTGCGAAATTTTTTCCGAAAATAATCATTTATACAATTACCGGCAATTTTGTACAGCCAGGCGGAAAAATTTAGCTCTACCAAGTCCAGCTTGGGCAGGCCCTGCCAGGCTTTAACAAAAACATCCTGTAAAATATCTTCCGCCAGCCGGGGGTCTTTAACTTTAATACTGATATATCTAAAAATTCGCTGGGCAAATAAATTATATAAACTGCCAAAAGCCTGACTGTCACCGCACTTGGCCTGGCTGACTAATTGTAAAATATCCACATCCATGTTGCTAGTATAATTGAAAATGTTGGCCTTACCAACTCAACCCGGTAACGCCTACCGGGTTGAGTTGTTGAGAACTAAAGGTAATTGATTCCTTACTGCCGAGAAGTCGAAGTCGTGACAGGTTTTTTGTAGGTTTGTGATAAATCACGCACCCAGGAAGCGGTTAGATTAGTCGAGCCACTTACATGCTTACCGACAACCTGTACCTGGTCACCGGTTTGTAAAATACTAACGTCGCCTGAATGGCGTCCTTTATAAACAAACCTGGCCTTGGAGGCATCAACGGTATAACTAGCTCCGTCAGCCCCCGCGACAGTTAAAGCGGTGCCAGAGACCACAGTCAACGAACCTTTCAAGTTAATACCAACCATCCGTATAATAACATTTACACTGGAAGCCGCAATGTTATTATTGGTTCTATCCCAAACACCACTAAACTTAACAGTCGCTCCCACCGTCACATCAGCCAGGCCGTTGCTGTCAGCTTGACCGTTCTTTTTAAAGACTGTTGCGCTGGTGGTATTGACGGCTTGGCTACCCCGTCCGGTTTGTGCTGTAAATCCGGAGGCGCTAACTGCGGTTACCTTGCCGGTGAATGCCCCATTTTTGGCCTGCACGGACATATCGCGAATTAAGCTGGCAAGAATACTGCTGCCGGTGACTGTGCCACGGACCTGAATGCTATCGCCGTTTTGAATATTAGCGACTTGCATAGCCGCGCCATAGCGGCGGACAATTTTGGTCTGGCTGGCATCCACAGTATAAGTGGTGCCATCTGTGCCGGTCATGGAAATGCTTACGCCGGACACAGAAGAAACTGTGCCAGTTTTAATGTTCTGACGCTGATGTTTGGTCGCCATTTTTGCGCCAGAATTAGTATTTGCCATACTGGAGCTGGCATCTGTGTTTTGGGCAAAAGCCATTAGTGGCATTGCCATTGCCATAGCTAAAGTAGCCACGGACAATTTTTTTGCGAACTTTGTCATTTTTTTTCCTTTCTAATTATTTTTTAGCCTTTCATATACTATAACGCCGGTTTTAACAAATTGTTACACTAAAAAACATTTTCCAGGACAGACACTCAGCCACTTGCCACTTTGGCTTACTTTTGATAAAATATCCAAAGATGACAATGCGTCATCGGCGTTCGGCTTATTTGAAACCGACCGAAAAATACCGTTCGGGAGTAGCTCTCCGCCAGCTGGCGGAGGTAGAGCAATCAAGCAAATCATATGTATTCCGTTTATGCTATATATAATACTACTTATGATAAGATTTATATAGGTCAGACTGAAAATATTATAGAACGTTTAAAACTCCATAATAAGCATATTTTTAAAGGTTATACTTCAAGATTTGACGGCGAGTGGCAACTAATTTATTCCGAAGAGGTTGATACCCGCCAAGAAGCCTTGAAACGCGAAAAACAACTAAAAAGTTATCGCGGAAGAGAATTTATAAGAAAGCATATTCGGGAGTAGCTCAGCGGTAGAGCAATCGGCTGTGAATCCGCCTTTATCAGTAAACATAAAACTATGTCTGATACAAGGAAATATTCCGACCGCGCAGAATACCTTAAAAAGGCAGTTGATAAGCGACGCAAAAAGATCAAAGCCATGGCTATTGCCTACAAAGGCAATAGATGTAACTTCTGTGGCTACGATCGTTGCGCCGGAGCACTTGAGTTCCATCATCTTAACCCTAAAGGAAAAGATTTCGGACTCGGAAAAAATGGATTGACTCGTTCTTGGGAACGCACCCAAAGAGAGTTGGATAAATGCATTTTAGTTTGCTCAAACTGCCATAAGGAAATTCATGCCGGTCTGTTGCAGCCTTCTCAAGTAATTGAGAACGGAAAAACGAGGTGAATTGTCCCAATAAAATTGGGATTCCGATGTCGTAAATTTATAGCGGAATCGGAACTGGAACCCTAAATTTCGATACTGTCGAAATATGGCAATCAGCAGCCAAGCTCCCCGCCAAAGGCGGGGTGAAGGTTCAGAGACTATCTTGAAAAAGAGTACTTATTCCGTTAAAAGCGGAACTGGGAAGCCCCTCGCATCCTTTCATCGGGGATGATGATATAGTCCACTCTTAATAGAAATATTAAGGCAAGGTGTAACCGATGGGTCCTGGGTTCGAATCCCAGCTCCCGAGCCAAGTAAGACGACTAGTAGAAATGCTAGCCGTTTTGCTTTTTAGAGGGGCTAGATTTAGTATTAAATCAAAGGGCTTTTTGAGCGTAAACACTAATTCTTTATCTTTGATTTGAGGGTTCTGAATTAAGAAATTGATAAAAGCTCTTTGCTCTGGCGTTTCAGAACTTTCAAAGATAGCCTTAGCTCTTTTAGCTAAAGATATTACTTTAGATATAGTGATTAAATAATCGTGGTCTGCTTTTGTATATTGTTCAATTTCTGCATTTAGTGAGTGCTGTTTATTCTTAAACTCTAACAACTTTTCGTCATATACATCCCGAGTAATACTATCCGATAACAGTAAATCTGTTAGCTTACTAATTTTGCTCTGCACAAGCTGATATTCATTTTGAATGCGGTTAAGTTGCTTCTTATGGAATGCTATTTCTGCTTCATTATTTTTCCTAAGCTCTTCTACCAAGTGTTCTTTAGTGCTATCTGGTATGCTCTCAAACTGCTCTAAAAGCTCTAAAATTGGCTCTAAGAGCTTAGTTTCAGAGACATACTCTCTCTTACATATCCCTTTGGAATTAGTGCAAGAATAATAAATATAAGTCTTTCCGCTTTTCTTCGTTTTAACCTCTGGAGTAATTGTGCAACCACATTTCTGGCACGATAAAAGGCTCTTAAAAATGAAGTTATTGGACTCAATTTTCGCTGGGTTTTTCCTTCTTCCCTTCTGCACATCTTCACACTTTTGAAATAACTCTTTGGTAATTAGTCTTTCATATTTATGCGGATAGAGAAGATTATATTTCTTTGAATATGCCATTCCATAATAGAAGGAGTCTTTAAGAATAGTATCTATATTACTTTTAGCAATTAAATTACCTTTAACACTTTTTAAACCAAGTCCTATCATTTCTTTCCATATACTTTCGATAGAATGATTGCCTAAGGAATACAGTTCAAAAATCTTTTTTACTAACGAAGCTTTTTCTTTGTCCAAAACAATAGTTTTCTTTCCATTTTCTTCTGTGATATTTTTGTATCCAATTCTTGCTTGTCCTGTTTTCTTTCCTTCAGCTCTAAGTTTTTCAAATGCTCTTTTAACATTATCTGAAATCGCATCAGAATAATACTTTGCCAAACCCAAACTCATTCCGAATTGGAACTTAGCAACTGCTGACATATTTGAATTAATAACTTGACCATCAGATACAAAATGTAATTCTATTTCATCATTAACTGCTTTTTCGTATAGCAATGAAACTCTTTTATCAAATACATTTCTAGAAAGTCTATCAACTTTATCAAAACAGATGGCAACTTTTTCTTTGTTCGTATCTAAGTATTCTAAAATCTTATCAAATTCATCTCTCTTAGTTTTGTATGCGGACTCATCAAAAGAGAAGGTTTCAACTATTTCAAGACTTTCTCTCTGGCAATAATTTTGCATACGAGTAATTTGAGCAGGTAAAGAATTACCAGCTTCTCTTTGTTCTTCTGTTGATACTCTTGCCAAGATTATTGCTTTCATAAATTATAGTAATTCTTTCTCAAACTCTGATGAAAACAAATTTTCATCAACATTATTATAGAATGGCATACCCCATACAATATATTTCCGGTCTTGCCATAATTGTTCAATCTTATGCTCTTTTTTTAGGGACACAAGAAAGTTCTGTTTCCAAGCATCGGTATCTTTTAAATGGTTACCCTTAGGTTCGATGAATACTTGGTAGTAGAAGTTTTTTGGCTGTGATTTTTTGTAGAGAAACAGCACGTAATCGGGTTCAAGTGGTTTGCCGTCATCGAAGTTGTAGAGTTTGAAAAAGCGTTCGTTACGGACCAAATAAACTTCATCATATTTATCACGAAGTTGTTGATAAATCTTGTCGATATATTTAACAAAATGTTTTTCTTCCGAAGTACCAAAACTATCATTAAAAACATACCAGGATTTATTACTCAGGTCCAAGTAAATATTAGTTTCCTGAGCATTGCTTATTGATTTACCAAACTCTTTATCATCACTTTCATTTTCAGCAAAAGTAAGAACTTTATCAGCAATTTTATCTTTGACCATATATGGCTTAAATTCCTTGCTGCCCTTGAATTCTAGCTTCTCACCAGTGATGGCCTTGGAAATGTGCTCAAGGACTTGCAAAACAGCATCTAAAATGTTATCAGGAGTCAAAGCGTCTAGTTGGCTAGCTAGTCCTGAAACGGTCATTTTAACGCTTCCAAGGTAGCTCTTATTCTCTATAAATTCATCAATACTCTCTAGGTTTGGAAAGAATTGCTTAAGGTTAGAGAATGAATAAAATTCAAGCTTATAGATTGCTTTCTTCACCACAGTTTTATTGAAATCTTTAATAGAAAAGTCTCTCTCTTTTCGTTCGATACCTTTCTTTGTCTGCTCTTCAAAAAGACCACTAGAAAGATTGAATCCGGTCCTGAGAGATACTTTATAAAGCGTATCTCTGGCTGATGATGGCAAACCATACACGTCTTCTCGTGTGTATTTTTCCTGTTGGTTCAAGAAAAGCATACCGGACTTATAAAACTTAGTATCTTTAAACTCTTCTTTGACTGTTAGGTTTCTCTGAATAGTCTTATCTGCAAGAATACCTGTCTTTACGAGAGCTGAATTAAGCTCCTGAATATATTTTGGATTGTAGGTGCTGTGATAATAGAGTTCTTCACAAATACGCATTTCATTTTCAGCATCGTCATCAAATTTTCTCTTTGAAGCGTCATCCGTATCATTAATTTTAAATGGACAGTATCTCGCACCTCGTCCAATGAGCTGTGCTTCACGAATAGTGGTCTCTCCAGGCTTATTGTTCTTTGCATCACGAGTGTCGTAAAGGCGGACAATATCAAAAAGATTAAGCACATCCCATCCCTCATTGAGCTTATCTACGGCAAAGACAACTCGATATTCGTTGTCAGGAGCTTCAAGGGTATTGATTGCAAGCTGTTTGTCATCACTTTCTTCTTTGCTGTTCACTGAGATAGTCTTCTTAGCAGAAAAATCTTCTTTCAATTCGTTTACCAGGTTCTCAAGTGAGATTTTATTCACATCAAAATACTGAAACATTTTCACCAGGACATTATCCTTCGCTTTTGCCTTGAGAGCTATGAGCTTTTTCACCGTGAGAGCTTGAACACCTTTCATAAACTCCTCTTGAAAGGCTTTACTATCAGCAATAGTCTTCGATTTGAAGAGTAATACCGGCTTGATAATTTGTTGGTTTTTCTCAAATATCTTTCGACGATATTGACTCAAAAGTATTGCCTGTAATGAACGGTCGAAAAGCTCAGCGTCAGCCTGAAGCACCTGAACATCTTTTGAATACCCATCGATACGAAATTGCTTGAGAGGATAATCGAAAACAAGCCTTTCAGCATACTTCTTCGCAATGTTTGAGTTATTAAAATCTACAGTAGCGGTAAATTCCAAAAGTACATTTTGCGGGTTTGCGTTGAATATCTTATTAACTGTACTTTCCCAAGAGATTATCTCTTCAGCTTCTTCTTTAGATACTGAGCCATTAATCGTAACCTCACCAAACATACCAGTACGAAGACCAGCTTTTGTCTCAACATTGATATGGTGTGCTTCATCAGAAATAAGAGCTATTTTCTTATCCTGGAAGTCATCAAAAGTCAGGCTATTTTCCTGGGGGTTTGTAAGACGAATGTGGAGGCCTTGGATAGTCGAGAAAGCAATATTAATACAGCCATCATTCGTAGCCTGGAAATTATCTACCTCCCTCAAGTGAATTTTCTTGTCGCCAAGAGCTACTGATTTATTAAAT